>CAJFOV010000029.1 GCA_904397835.1 Candidatus Aristotella avistercoris | reverse complement strand
GCCGCTCCAACAACTTCCCCATGAGACCGCTTAGTTGGCTTTCTCCAAACGAATTCACTGTCCAATATGTTTGACAAACCTACATTCCTGCGCTTGTGCCAATAATTCTTTTGTAGACTTGATGAACTCGATCACAAAATGATCCCTTTTCCGCCTTTTATAGAAGTTCACAAGCGCAAGAGATAGCAGCTCATGTGCTTTTTCCGTATTTTTGTATGTACCGATCCCATAGAGATAGCACTTTCCGACCCGAAATTGCACATCAGCTATGCAAAGGGTACTGCTCTCATTTTCTTGGCTGCGACCCCAAGCCTTCTGATAGAGGATAAAGGCATACGATTCATTTTTTGACACATGGTAACCGTTTAAATACATATCGCCCAATTTGCACAAGCAGCTTGCATCATCATGGAGCAAAGCACCAAGAGAAAAATATGCATATGCCTTTGCATAGTCAATATCCTGATGCCGCCCGTAATAGAAGCCGTATCCACAGTTACGGATTGCAGGAAGTATCCCTGTGTCAGCTGCGATTTGATATAGTTCATATGCTTTTTTATAGTTTTGTTCCACAAGCTTCCCGGTGTCATAAAGTGTGCCAAGCTCCAAGGCGGCTTCCGGCATACCGTGTTTTAAACAGAGCTCGTAACATTCCACAACTTTTTTCGTAATTCTCACATCTGAATCATCACAATGATCGTATGCCCATTCAAGTACCTCGTCCCAGTCTTGTATTTCAATGGAATAATTCACGTCATCTAGATCATCCGGGATGTTATCATCTCTGTAATACGGAGGAACCGGCGGTTGATTTTGATATTCTTCGGCCGTAGCTTCTCGGACAATATGTTTTGTCCATTCAACCGGATATGGCGCTTCTTCCGCCGTATAGGCCCCACAGGATTTTACAACTCCAATTTTCAGGGTATTATGGCTGCCAAATGGCACCATGACATAGGAATCAAGTTGCATTTCTCCTGTATCACTGATATACGAATATATTCTTTTTGCTCCTTTTACCAAGATACCACAATACCAATATTTATCCATAGTCTTGCCGTCCTTCCTTAAATTCCAATTGTTTTTCCATTCATTAACATTTTACTCCAAATAACGGCATATGCAACACCAAATGCAGCATGCAACATGGGCCCCCCTATGTCGCCTGCGCCGGTACCTTCTGCAAAACCACCCCTACAGAAAATCCTCAATGGATAGGATCACTTCTCTTCCCAAGACCGATCTATGTACACATCCCAACCGTGGACAAACCGGCTTGTCCATCGCCCTGCAAAATGGTATGATATTCCTATCTGGGTTGGCGTTGGGGGAGGATCCCTATGGTTGGCTCCCAGTGAAAATTGTGCCGCCACCGGGGCCTTTTTCAACGGATCATTTCATTGTAAGGAGGTCACTATGAACTATCAAAAGTTGGGCAAAACCGATCTCAATGTCTCCACTGTCGCCTTTGGCGGATGGGGAATTGGCGGCGGATCCGTCTGGTCGGACAAGTCAGTGGATGTACAGGCGGTCAAAAACCTGTTGGACGCCGCCACGGACCTTGGCATCAACTACATTGACACCGCGCCAGTGTATGGAACCGGCGCCAGCGAGCAGCTCCTGGGCGAGGCCCTCAAGGATGGCCGGCGCTCCAAATTTTTGCTGCAGACCAAGTGCTCTCTGAACTGGCGCAACGACGGGGGCAACTTCCACTACGAACGGGACGGCTACACGGTCAACAACGACACCAGCGCAAAGGCGGTGCGTAGGGATGTGGAGGACTCCCTCCGGCGCCTGCAGACCGACTACATCGACATCATTGTGGTCCACTACGTGTGCAAGAGCTGGCCGGTGGAGGAGACCATGGCCGCCCTGCAGGAGCTGATCCAGGAGGGCAAGGTGCGGGCCGTAGGCCTGTCCAACTCCAAGCCCGCCGATCTGGAGGAATATGAAAAGTACGGAACTGTGGCTTTGGTGCAGGAGCAGTTCAGCCTCCTGGCGCCCTACCACGGCATGGAGTATTTCCCCGCGGTCCAAAAGCACAACACCACCTTCCAGGTGTATGGCGCTTTGGAGGAGGGCTTTTTGACGGCCCCGGGTTATGTGGACCGCACCTTCCCCAAGGGGGATGTCCGCAGCAAGCTCCCCTGGGGTCAGGAACCCTATCGGACCGCCATCCACAACCTGTTTGACGTCATGGAGCCCATGACCGAAAAATACAACTGCTCCTACTCCAACCTGGTCCAGGCCTGGACCTTGCGGCAGTGCCCTGGGATCAACCTGCTGACGGGCTTCACCCGTCGGGAGACCATGGAGGACACCTGCAAGGTCCTGTCCATCTCCCTCTCCGATGAGGATACAGCGCGGATCAGCCAGGCTGCAAAGCCGGCCCAGGTGACCGAGCTGGATAAATAGAAGGCATCAAACAAATTGCCATGGGTTCGCCCCATGGCAATTTATTTTTGAGGGTCAAAAACAGTCGGCGGATCAGCGGTTCTGGGGGAAGAACTTCAGGAACAGCCAGCGGGAGAAGGGGGAGGCCGCAAAAAAGTTCCAGAAAAAGGCCATGGGGAAATTTTTGAGCACGGTGCCGACCCAAATGGCAGGGAGATCCCCCAAGTTTGCGCCACTCAAAAGGATGTTAAATAACAGGGAGGCCACCAGGCTCATGGTGGGGCACATGACTGCCACGGTTCCTCCCTGGCGCAGCAGTTGGCAGAAATAGGGGCTATCTTTTGCAGGGTCGCTGTAGCGTGCAGCAAATTTGGCCCCCAGACGGTTTCCCCAAAGGGTGGAGAACAAAAAAACCAACAGGCCCATATAGAGGGCTTCCTTGAACGCCTCCCCAAAGACAGCGTTTGTCATGCTGCTGAGCCCGCCAGTCTGCAGATGAAAGCCCATTTTGATGGCAATGTTGTAGATCTCCATGCCATAGGCCATGGCATAGGACATGATGATGCCGAAGACGATACCCTGGGTTTTTGTTTGGATCATAGTGACCTCCTGTGCGGCAAAGTGCGCAAATAAATTCTGTCCGGTGCACAAGCAGTTCAAAAAAGAAAGCGTATCACATCCCATTGGGATACGATACGCTTTGCATCAAAATCATCTGTGTGCTACACGACAGTTCTTTTTTATCACAATTTTTTCTGAAAAGTCAAGAGGAAAATGTGAGTCGAGGCCACTCTCTCCCTCTCAAAAGTCAATTGCGGCAATTTCTAAGAGTGAACTCTGAACCGCTCACCAGCCATTGGTGTTGCTGCCATATCCGGTTGTCATTGACATACAACAGGCGGCTCCCGCTGAAGGGAACGTTGGATGGGGGCATCCTCCTTCCCGCCCCATTGAAACCTTTATGCAGCATTGGAGATTTCCACGCCTGCTCCAATACCTTGGAAACAAAGTGAAAAATTTTGACCCCTTTTGCGGCTGCCGCCTTGACGGATGATCCGTTTTCCTTTACCATGGTGATGTAGAAATGCAGATAACATTTTCTTAAAGGAAGCGAAACTGAGAAAAGAGGGACAGAATGATGTTAGATCGACTCTTTCAAAACGCCACCCTGGTGGACGGTACAGGAACCCCTGCCTATGTGGCCAGTATCGGCATCCAGAACGGCAAGCTGGTGCTGCCTGTTGCACCGGATGCACAGGCGAAGGAGACCGTGGACGCCGCAGGCCTGATGATCTGCCCAGGATTTATTGATGCACACTCCCACGGAGACCTGGCCTTGGGACAGGAGTATATCCGGCTGAGCAAGAGCTCCCAAGGGATCACCACGGAGATCTGTGGCCAGTGCGGCACCTCCCTGGTGCCAGTGAGCGGACAATATCTGGATCTGGGGAAGGAGGTCATGTCCGTTGGAACCCTGTACTATCCCCCGGAGCTGCCCACCTTTACCTCCTTCCAGCCCTATCTAGACTATGCGGCTAAGGTGCCCAAGACCACCAACTTCAAACAGCTTGTTGGCCACTCCACCCTGCGGGTGGCGGTGATGGGTCCGGCCAACCGGGCCGCCACGGCCCAGGAGCTGGAGCAGATGAAGGAGTTGCTGAAGGACGCCATGGAGCACGGCGCTGCGGGGCTCTCCACTGGCCTGATCTACACCCCCAGCTGCTATGCCACCACCGATGAGATTGTGGAGCTGGCCAAGGTGATCGCCCCCTATGGGGGCATCTACGCCTCCCACATCCGCAACGAGTCCTACGACTCCCTGCGGGCGGTCCAGGAGGTGCTGGAGGTGGGCCGCAGGGCCGGTGTGGCTGTGTGCATCTCCCACCACAAGATTCTGGGCAGGAGCAACTGGGGCCTGCAGAAAAAGACCCTGAAGCTCATCGAGGAGGCGGTGAAGGAGGGGCTCTCCGTCACCTGCGACCAGTACCCCTACACCTGTAACATGACCACTCTGGGGGCCTGCATGCCCCCCTGGCACTTTGATGAGGGAATGGCCGCCCTTGCAGAAAAGCTCAAATCGCCGGCTCTGCGCCAGAAGATCCGTGGAGAGATGGAGAGTGCAGAGACCCCCTACGACAACTACTACCTGAACGCCGGCGGCTGGGGGGGCGTGCTGGTGGCCTCCTCTCCCAACAACCCGAGCGCAGAGGGCAAGACGGTGGAGCAGTATGCCAACGAGCTGGGCCAGGATCCCTTTGACACCTACTTTGACCTGATGGTTGTGGACCAAAACGCCTCTGTGGCCGTTTACAGCAGCATGTGTGACGAGGATGTCTTTGAGATCGCTCTGGCCCCCAACACGGTGGTGGGCACCGACGGCCTGGTGCGCTCCATGACCGAGAAGGGCCATCCCCGGGCCTTTGCTACCTTTCCCCACGCCATCAACTACTTTGTCAAGGAGCACCACATCATGTCCCTGGAGGAGATGATCCGCCGCATGACCAGTATGCCGGCCCAGCGGTTTCACCTGCCCACCAAGGGTGTTTTGGCCAACGGCATGGATGCGGACATTCTGGTCATAGACTATGACCGGTTTGTGGATCGGGCCACCTACACCAACTCCAACGCCCTGACAGAGGGATTGCGGTATGTCATTGTCAATGGGGAGGTGGTCCTGAAGGATCAGGCGCTCACCGGCGCCGTTCCTGGAAAATTTATCCCCCACACCCAGCAGTAAGGTAGCATCAAATGGCGCCCAATATCCATAGAATGGCTTTAGACGCTTGCTGTGCGGGATTGGGAGGCATTTTCTCTCCTCAAGGATAGGGGAGCTACCTTCTTGGCAAAATGTATCCCCATCAAATAATTGACAAAATTCGACAGATCAGGTATAGTCAAACTGATCACAAAGCAACCCTATTGTTTGAAGGAGTGAAGAAAATGTACGACGACAACATGATGAACAACAATTTTGAACCACAAAACGGCAATTTCCAGCCACACCAGCAACCCTCTCCCATTGCCATCGCTTCCCTGGTTTTAGGGATTGTTGGCATTATTGTTGGTCTAGTTGCCAACGCTTATGTGGGTCTGATCTGCGGCATCGTGGGCATCGTTTTGGGGTCAAAAGCCCGCAAGGAGACCCCCTCCCCCATGGCTGACGGTGGATTTATCTGCTCCATCGTCTCCACCTGTATCAGTGGAGCTGCCATTGTCTGCGCCCTGTGCGCCCTGGGGACACTGGTTTCCCTCTTCGCTTAACCGATCACGATCAGAAGGCGGCAGGATGCTTCTGCGTCCTGCCGCCGCCTTTGTGAGGAAATCTCTATGTATCCTTTTATCACGCTGGGGGATTTGACCATCCCGACCATGTGGTTCACCACTGTGGGCGGCGGGGTGGTGGCGGCCATCTTTGTACTCCTGCGGGCCAGGGCCCTCCCACTGCCCATGGTGGATGTGACCAACGCCGGCGCATTGGGGATGGTTGGCCTACTCATTGGAGGAAAGCTGCTGTACCTGTTGACCATTCTTCCGGTTCTGATCCGGGCGTGGGCGTTCCTCATGCAGAATACGGCCCTGCTGGCAGAGATTCTCACCAGCGGGACTGTCTTCTATGGCGGGCTGTTTGGCTTTTTGGGAGCGGTATGGTGGTATCTCCGGCACTATCACCTTCCCCAGCCGCCATTCTGGGACTGCCTGGCCCCTGCAATCCCCCTGTTCCACCTGTTTGGACGGGTGGGCTGCTTCCTCAACGGATGCTGCTACGGCTTTGAGAGCCAATCCCTGGGCATCGCCTTCTCCCACTCCATCGGCGCCCCCAAGGGGATCCCCTATTTCCCGGTACAGCTGGTGGAGGCGGCCTGCAACGGCGTCCTTTTTTTGATCCTGTGGCAGTATGAAAAGCGCCACCGGGGCCAGGGGAAAACCCTTCCCCTCTACTTGGGGCTGTACGCCCTGCTGCGCTTCTGCCTGGAGTTCCTGCGGGGAGACGTGGTACGAGGAATCTGGTGGGGGCTCTCCACCTCCCAGTGGATCTCCCTGGGAATTCTCCTGGTCCTTCTGTGGCGGCGCAGACACAGAAAGGTCTGTTGCTGACCTTTGGCTCTTAGGTGACAGGCAACAGATGTGCCCCGATTTCTGAGGGACAAAGAACGATACCAAGCAAATAGGACCATGCAAACCATTCGATGGTTTGCATGGTCCCTTTTTCAATGGAGACAAAGTGGAAAGGTTCTTCCATCACGAAACGGCAATTCCCTTCTCCATCTCCAGAAGCCGATCGCAGAGAAATTCTGTAATCAACGTTCCTCCCGACCGGTTGACATGGTTGATATCGATCATATCCCCCCTGCGGAATTGCAGCTCCTCCAGCATGTCCTGCTCGGTCAAATTGTAGTAGGGAATATCCTCCTCCTGGGCAATCTGGGCGATGGTGTTGTGACGGGCTGCCTCATTCTCCCCCATGGAGGTGTAGGGCACCGTGACCAGGATCAGCTGCGCGCCGGCCTCCTCCATCAGATCTATGATGCGATAGAGGTACTCCTCCCCCCTTGGATCCAGGGCCAGAAGCCGGTCCGTCTGTACCAGTTCCAAAATCTCCTCCGGGTTGGAAAGGGGTTCCCGGTTCCAATAGATACTGTAGCCATTGTCCTGGGACGTAACACTACGATGTAAAGATTGAACATCTTCCCAACGATCATGAAACTGTAACAAATCCAAACAGTAGGCAAACCAACCATCCCCGTCCGTGTAATCCCAAGCGTAGCGAATCCGATCCAGGTTAAACGGCAGCAGTGCAAAATTCAACGGACCATAGGCCTCGATAGACTCGGTGGTCACATAGGATTCATAGATGGTCAAAGGGAAGGTCTCCAACACCACGTAGGAGGGGCTCTGGCGCTTGAGAGCCTCCCGCAAATAGTAATAGGTCATGGGAGCATCCTGGGTGGAGGCGCCCAGGACATAGCCAGTTAGCCCCGTCTCCGCCTGAATCAATGAGGGGATAAAGGTGGAGTAGCTGTGGCAGTTGCCCAAGAAGAGCACATCGATGGAGTCCTCTGGCTCTTCAAAAAAATGGGTATCCGAAGCGCAGGGGTACCGCACAGCGCCACTGACAACATGCAAAACAATGCCCAGACAGAGCAGAAAGCCAACGGTACGAAAAAAACCAGCGATTTTTGATCTTTTCATATCTGCTTTTCCCCCTTTCCTTAAAATTGTTCATAGATAAAGGCGGCTGGATCCACATTGGCCCCATAGACGCCAAAAATCAGAACTGCACAGATGAGCGCAATTGCTAGGAGCCACCGGATGGGCAGCGGCTGACGGTCCATCCGCTCCTGTAGCGCAGGAATGCGGATTTGCAGCAGCTCCACCAGGAAAAGGAGGGCAATACAGAAGAAGAGCAGATAGAGATTTTTCTCATTGAGCCCCAGGGTGTAGAGAGAATCCCCCAGCAGGCTGCTGAGTTGAAAATCCAGAAGAATGCGCTTGCACATGGACAGGGCAGTCCCCAGGGAGGGGGCCCGGAAGAAGATCCAGGCCAGGGTGACAAGGCCAAAGGTCAAACCACTTTGAAGCAGACGGAACCCCGCTGTGCTCTGATCCACCTTGGTCCAAGCGAGGAATTTGCTGCGCACTGGCTGCAGAAGCTTACCCACCACCTGGTAAAACCCGTGGAGAAGGCCCCAAACCAGATAGGTCACACCCACACCGTGCCACAGGCCGCTCACCAGAAAGACCACCATGATGTTCCCATACTGTCGCACACGACCCCTGCGGCTGCCTCCCAGAGGAATGTAGACATAATCCCGCAGCCAGCTGCTCAGAGAGATGTGCCAGCGGCGCCAAAAATCCTGGATGGAGGTGGCAAAATAGGGGCGGTCAAAGTTTTGGGGCAGACGGATCCCCATGGTCTGCGCCGCACCAGTGACAATATCCACACAGCCGGAAAAATCCGCATAGAGCTGGATGGAAAACAGCACCGCCGCCAGTGCCACCTGGGCTCCATCATAATAGGCGGGATAGGCGTAACCATCAAAGACAGTGGCCACCAGCAGGCCCGCCCGGTCGGCGATGACCATTTTTTTAAAGTAGCCCCAGAGCATCCGCTGCAGCCCGAACTTGACCTGCCGGGCGTCGTATGAATGCCCCTCCAGAAGCTGGGGGGCCAAAAAGTCATAGCGCGGGATGGGGCCCTGGATGATCTGCGGAAAGAAGGAGACAAACAGCAGATATTTCAGCGGATTGCGTTGGGGCTGAACCTTGCCCCGGTAGATGTCAATGCAGTATCCTGCCACCTGCAGGGTGTAGAAGGAGATCCCCAGTGGCATGATCAGGTTCAGATAGGGCAGCACAAGTGCCCCACCGGTGAGGATCTCCAAAATGCTTGCAGAATAGTGATAGAACTTCAAAAAGAAGAGCAGCCCAAGATTCAGCAGTAAGACCAGGGCCAGAACCAACTTTCTTCTGCCCTTGGATGGGGAGGATGTACCACCGAGGGGCCCTGCTGTCATCAGAAGAGCGGCCCCATAGGTGGTCCCTGCACTGAAGAGCAAAAAGACAAGGTAGCGCAGGTCGGCCATGCCGTAAAAGAGGAGGCTGACAGCCAGTAGCCAGACCCATCTTGCCCGTTTGGGAAGGAGATAATAGCCCAACAACACCAAGGTCAAAAACACCAAAAAAGAAATGGAAATCAAGCTCACATGATATCCCACCTGTTCTTTATAAAATCTTAATACAATCTTTAGGTCAGTTTACAAGGAACTACACGCAGACCGTGAAACGGGCTGCTGACAACAAACGGCGCTATGCTCCCGGCTGGGTGCAT
>CAJFOV010000028.1 GCA_904397835.1 Candidatus Aristotella avistercoris | reverse complement strand
TGTAAGGGTATGTATCAGGAAGCCCGTGAATAAGGGATTTTCAGCCGATTTTGCAAAGTGGAACATTTCCGATGCTTCTGTGGGCACGGAGGAACTAGCCCACATGGAGATGATCTGTGCCATTGTGCACCAGCTGACCCGCAACCTCTCCATGGAGGAGATCAAAAAATCCGGGTTTGACACCTATTATGTGGACCACACGTTGGGACTCTGGCCCCAGGCGGCCAGCGGGACCCCCTTTTCGGCGACGGTGTTCCAGTCCAAAGGGGACCCCATCACCGACCTGACAGAGGATATGGCTGCGGAGCAGAAGGCCCGCACCACCTACGACAACATCCTGCGCCTGGTGGATGACCCGGATGTGCGGGAGCCCATCAAATTCCTGCGGGAGCGGGAGATCGTCCACTTCCAGCGCTTCGGCGAGGCGTTGGGCATTGTGCAGGAGCACCTGGATTCCAAGAACTTCTATGCCTTTAACCCCGCCTTTGACTGCAAATAGGCCGTCAACAAAAGGGCCGGTCCCCTCCAAATGGAAGGGACCGGCCTTTGTCGTGCCGGCGCCGGGCCAAGGACCACGGCGCCCACACCATATGATAAAAGGGAGAACCCTGTTGGCAACCTTTCCTGCCCCTTCACAGGGGATCAGGCCTTGCTGTGGGAGAGGATCCAGGAGAGAATCCCCTCATCCTCAAACAGGATGTTTCCGCCGCCGTGGTAGTTGTAGATGCCCCGGCTGTTGAAATATTCATCGGGCGGGATCTCCAATTGCAGCATCCCGTCAATCTGTTCCTGGGACCAGCCGGCACTGCGGTAGGCCTCATACAGGCCGCTGTAGGCATCCCTTGCCCGCTGTGATCCGTAGTATTCGTCGTGCTCCGCCATAAAGATGTAGACCGCCACCCCGTTTTCTGCCACAGGGTCAAAGGTTCCATCCCACCGGGAGGCCCCGTGGAGGCAGGCGGCATACAGGTCCGGCCGCATGGACACGGCCCGGGACATGGTCTCCCCGCCGGCGGAGTAACCGGCGGCATAGACCCTGGCGGGATCCACAGAGAAGTGCGCCAAAAAATATTCCGTCAATGCAACGGCCTGGCGCGCGGACCGCTCCCCCCAGTCGGTGAGCTGGGCGGAGACCACGATCATCTCCTCATCCAGCTCTGTCCAGCAGCGAAAGCCCCGCCAGTTGAGGTTGGCGCCGGAGGACGCCTCCCCAAACCACATCATATCGTAGCCAGGCATCACCATCATCAGGGGATATTGGCGGTCCGCCTGGTATCCTTCCGGCAGAAAATAGCTGTAGTGGATCTCCCCCTCGTCACTGTCCAGGATCTGTTCCGCAATCAGGCCGGTCTGCACCGGGTCGCCTCCTGTGGGTACCGCCGGTTCCTCCTGGGGCTGGCTGGAGGAGACCCCCTCTGACACCCCCTGGGGCTCCTGGGTGGAGCAGGCCCCCAGAAGGCCCACGAGAAGGCCTAGAAGGAGGGCCAGAAGGGCCCTGCCCGTTGTTCTCATGCTGGATCCCCCTTTCAATAGCCCAGGCCCTCCAGCCAGTCGGCCACATCGCCGGCGGCATCGGCCACGTTCCGCTCGCTGACGGTAAAGCCATCTTCAATGACCGTGGCATTTGGCTCCAACTCCTCAATGGTGCGGATGGTGTTGGAGAAGCGGCTGCCGTTGTGGACATTGAAGGGCACAATGGTCTTGCCGGAGAGGTCATACGCATCAAAAAAGCTTTATAGTGCCATGGGCATATCTGCCCACCAGTTGGGGTAACCGATGAAGATGGTGTCGTACTGGTCCAGATTGTCGATGTGGTCCACAAGCTCCGGGCGGGCGTTCTCCCGCTGCTCCTGGTCCGCATAGTCGATAAGTTCCCCGCCGTCTGCGGGGTAGACCACGGAGGTGCGTATGGAGAACAGATCCCCGCCCGTGCCCTCCTGGATCATATCGGCCAGGGCGCGGACACGGCCCACCGCCACCCCGTCAATGGTGGTGTAGCTTGCGGAGGCAATGGCATCCACACCGCTGTTCTCTGCGGCGGTAAAGTAGACAATCAGGGGCTTGCTGCCCGTCTGGACGGTGGCGGAGCCCTGGCCGGAACTGCCCGCGCCGCTGCTTCCGCAGGCGCTCAGGAGCACCACCAGCCCCGCCAACAGGGGAACAATTTTTTTCATCATGGCATCTGAAGCCTCCTTCGGATGCAGAGGGGGAGGGCCCCCTCTGTACATTAGCGTCTCTTGCCCATGTTGGTGAGCATCTCCACCGTGGCCGGGTCATAGTGGGAGAAGAACAGGCTCTTGCTCTCATCCAGGGCGGCAATGGCCTGCAGGTCCTCCTCCTGGAGGGAAAAATCAAAGACGTCAAAGTTCTGCTCCATCCGGTCCCGGTGGGTGGTCTTGGGAATCACCACCACATTCTGCTGCAGCAGATAGCGCAGGGCCACCTGGGCGGAGGATTTGCCGTACTTCTGGCCGATGGCGGTCAAAACCGGGTTGGTAAAAAAGTCGCCCCGGCCCTCGGCAAAGGGGCCCCAGGACTCATGCTGCACGCCGTACTTTTCCATGATCTCGTGGGCCTGCTTCTGCTGCTGGAACACGTGGGTCTCCACCTGATTGACCGCGGGGATCACCTCCACAAACTGGCACAGGTCAATGAGCCGGTCCGGGTAAAAGTTGGACACGCCAATGGCACGCACCTTGCCGGCCCGGTAGGCCTCCTCCATGGCGCAGTAGGTGCCATAGTAGTCGCTGAAGGGCTGGTGAATCAGCAGCAGGTCCAGGTAATCGGTGCCCAAGTTCTTCAAAGATGCGTCGATGGAGGCTTTGGCCCGCTTATATCCGGCGTTGGAGATCCAGACCTTGGTGGTGAGGAACAGCTCCTGGCGGGGAACGCCGCTCTTGGCGACGGCCCGGCCCACCGCCTGCTCGTTGCCGTAGGCCTGGGCGGTGTCAATGGAGCGGTAGCCCACGCTGATGGCATCCAACACACAGTGCTCGCACGCCTCGTCGCTCACCTGATACACGCCGTAGCCCAACTGGGGCATCTTAACTCCGTTGTTTAACGTCACATAGTCCATTGTTTTTCATCCTTTCTTGGCCGGCCTCTGTCTCTTTTTCAGGTTCTGCCCCTATTGTAGATCGGGACCTGCCGTGGCGGAAGTCTCAATTTGTTGGGCAGCCCCAACCCAAAGGTTTGGGCTGGAGCCTCCTCTGGCGGTTCATGCCCAGGGCATCAAAAATGCTCCCCCGATGTGGGGGAGCATAGGTTCTTCTCTTTCTGCCAGCAAAGGGACATTGGCATCGCCCGATCACTGGATGTGCTGGGCCATCTCCTTGACCGCCGCCAAGAAGCGCTGCACCGTCTGGGAGGGCTCATTTCCATACAGCAGGCCAAAGGGGATGGTGTGTCCCCAGTCCACCGGCAGGACCCTCAGCAGGGGGTGGACATACTGCCAGTTTTCCACGGCCATCAGCAGGTTGTTGCCGTTTTCACACCGGTTAAAGACCTGCACGTCGTAAAAATCGATGTCCACAATGTGGATCTCCGGGTGGTTCTTCCACAGATCGTCCCGCAGCATGTCCACATAGCCGCTCCAACCCCGGCGCATGAGCATGAGGTTCTCCCCATACAGGTCCTGAACCTCCAGGCGGCTCTTCTGCGCCAGCCTGTGATGGATGGAGACCGCCACACAGATGGGCACCCTGGAGATCTCCAGCCCACTGCACTGGCGCAGACGCAACATGGTTTCATCAAAGATCCCGGCCACCACGTCGATGTTCTGGCCCAGGTTTTTCAGGATCTCCCTGGCATTTTCCGGAGTGTTGACAAAGGGCACCAGCTGGAACTTGATGTCCGGGCAGAGCTGCTGGAGCTTGGGCCAGGAGCCCACCAGAGGCTGGGCGGGGGTCATGGGGGAGGTGCCGATGCGGATGATGTGCTCCTCCTGCTTCATGGCGTTGGCCGCCCGGACCACCGAGTCCTTGCAGTACTGGATGATGTACTTTGCATCCTGGTACAGGGACTTGCCGGCCTCGGTTAAAATCAGGCCCCGGTGGGTGCGCACAAAGAGCTGCAGGCCCAGGTCCGCCTCCAGCAGGTTGATCTGCTTTGTGACAGCGGTGGCTGTGATATACAGCTCCTCCGCCGCCTTGCTGAAGCTGCCTGCGTCGGCAACTGCCAAAAAAGTTTCAAGCTGTGGGTTGTACAGGGGGATCACCATCCTTTCTCCAAAGGAGGCCCCGAGGTGCAGACCCCAAAGACCAGTTTTAAGTTTTGCTTTCCTGTTTTGCGGCACGGTCTGTCCCCGTTCCTGCGAAAGCTGCGGGTGCCGCCATGCCCTTCTCCATGAGGTATTTTAACACAAACAGAGCCTGAAAGGGAGATCCCTTGCAATCTTTCAACCTTTTCACAGGCACTCAGTGGAAAAAGTCTGTATTTGTACCGATCCGCACCGTAAAGTTATTAAAACATATAATAGGTCTGATTCCTCTCAATGTTTCAACATTTCCTCAGGCACTCGGTGGAAGGAGGAGAGGGAGGCCGAAGCGGTGCTGTTCCATCGGCGTCCTGAGCCGCCGGCGGGATTTCCACCGGCAGCGCCGCTCTCAACCTAAAAGCAAAGCAGCTTCCCCTGCAGGAAGATCCCACAGGGGAAGCCTTGATCGATGGGGAACTAAATGCCCCGCTTCTTCATATCCAGCTCCGCAAGCTGGTAGGCAAAGACATACCGGTCCCGATCCACCTTTTTGAGCTTGCGCAGGCACTCGTTGGCCTGTTCGGTGTTGTTGTTGTGATAGTAGTAGTTGGAGAGGTAGTACAGCTCGGTGATGTAGTACATCATGGCCCGGGGATCCTCGCTGGTGAGCAGGCTCTCATCCACAAAGCCCTCCGGGGAGAGTTTGCCCTTGTAGAGCATGGCCACCTTCTTGTAGGTGGGGGCCATGGCGTAGGCGGGGGTGTCCTCATCCACATACTTGAGCACATCCTGGGCGGCATCCTTGCGGCCCAGGCGCATGTTGATGACCCACAGCCAGTCCACCACCGGCGGCACCAGGGAGGGATCTTTATCCAAAATATAGTTCAGGGCATTCTCCATGGCTGGAGCGGCATGGGCATAGTCCTCCAGCAGGCAGTAGGCTACCGCCTGGTAGTACCAGTTGTCAAAGTTATCCGGGTTCATCGAGGAGGCCACCACCGTGTCGGCCACCGCCTCACGGTAGCGGTGAGTGGAGATGTACCGCCGGCCCCGCTCCAAAAAGAGGCGGTCGCTCTTGGGGTCAAAGGACAGGCCGATGGAGTAGGCCTCGATGGCCTCATAGTACATGCCCAGATCCACATAGGCCAGGCCCTTCTCCAGCCAGAGCTGGGGATCCTCCGGATTTTGGCGGAGCTTTTCCTCCACCTGCATGAGTTTGCTGCTTTCCATGGTACAACATCCTTTCTCATGGGGGCGACAGAGCCGCCCCAGCTTTGATTTTCTGCAGAACTAGGCGCGGAATTTTTTGACGGTGTTGGCCGAGTGCATGTTGTGATACAGGTACCGGATAAAGGGGGCCGCCTGCTCCCGGGTCAGATCCCGGTAGACGGCATAGACCACCTCGTTCCCGCGCCAATAGTTGGGCAGGAAGGGCTTGCGCAGCGGGTAGTTCATGAGCTTCAGTCGGGATTCAATCCACACGTCGTCGGCAAAGATGGCCTCTTTGATGTAGGCGGCAACCTCCTCCCGGCTCTTGCCCTCGCCGTGGAGCAGGTAGGCGCCAGTGAGGCCCGCCTTGGCCTTCAAGCCCTGGTAAATGGCGTTGATCTCGTCGTCCACCGAGCCCTCCATGCCGATGAACCGCACGCCGTTGTCAGCCAAGCCCTCAAAGATGGGGCTGCTGGCGGTGTCCACCACCACCATGGCCGCGTCCACGGGGATCTTCCCCTCCTGGATCAGGGTCTGGCGGGTCATCATGTGGGCCATGTGGCCCGGGAAGGTCTCATGGCAAATGAGGGACTTCAAATCCTCATAGGTGAAGGGCAGGTCCCCATTGATGTAGATGGCCCGGTTGTCAAAGTCACAGTAGCCCTGGAAGCCAGCGTTACCCACCACGGCGCCCTTGACCTGCATGCCCTCAACGGCTGTCAGGCCCAGATCCACCGACCGCTCCTGGGTCTGGCGGATCAGGGTGTCAATGACCCCCTGCAGATCCTCTCGGGCAACCAGGTGGTCCTGCCGCCAGGCGGCGACCTGCTCCTGGAGGCTGCCCCGGTAATTTTTATCGCTCAGCAACTGAGCCAGGCGCTTTTTGTCCCCATCCATCTCCGCCTTGGTGTAGGGGGTGGGGTCGATGCGCAGCAGGCTGGAGACCAGCTGCAGGTAGGGGAGCTTGGTATCCGTAAAAACCATATCCCCCAGGGTGATGACCGAAAGGATCTGCTCGCACATGTAGCACTTGCGGATCTCGTTGTCAATGGTGGTGTAGCCCTGGTAGACCTCCAGGAGCAGTTTGCGGATCTCAGGCCAGGCGCCCACCCGCTCATAGGGGATCTCCACCAGGGGAGTGGGGCAGAAGACCTCGTTGGCGATGGGATCCTCCGAGGGGGTCATGGTCTCCTGATACAGGTCGTTCATGGAGAAGACCGCCTGGGCATAGCGCTTGGCCAGCTCAAAATCTTTGGGGCAGTAGGGATAGTTCATACTTCACGCTCCTTCTTTGCCGGGTGGAGCCCCGCCCATAGCCGGTGGACAGGGCCCTTGTCACCCGCTCTATTTTCCAGCGAGCTTTTTGAGCACCGCAAGGATGTATTCATAGGTCCGGCCGAAGGACTTGAGGTCCAGCCATTCGTCGGGGGTGTGGGCCCCGCCCAGGTTTGGTCCCATGGCCACAATGTCCATCTCCGGGATCTTTTGGGTGAAGACCCCGCACTCCACGCCGCCGTGGACGGCACGGATCACTACCTCCTGGCCCCGCAGCTCCTGGTAGACCTGTTTCATGGTCTCCCGCAGGGGGCTCTCCGCCCGGTACTCCCAGGTGGGGTAGCCATCCGTCTCCTGGCACTGGGCCCCCAGCAGGGTGGCCAGTTGCATCAGGTCCCGGGTCAGCTGATCCAGAGGGGATTTTTTGGCGCTGCGCAGGGCGTAATCAATTTGAATGTAGTCGTCGTGGGTGGTGACAACTCCCTGGTTCAGGGAGAGGGTCACAAGGCCCGGGATGGTTCTGCTCATGGTCAGGCGCCCATTGGGCAGCAGATTCAGGAGGTTGGCCAGCTTTTGGCTCACCGCCCGGGAGAGGACACGCTCCCCCTGGGCCGGCTGGACCAGTAGGCGGACATCCGGGTCGGAGTCGGCAAACTCCCCCTGCAGCTCCTCTTCCACAGCGGCAACGGTTTGACGCAGCAGTTCCTCCTGGCCCTGGGGCAGGCAGAGGACACAGTCGCACTCCCGGGGGATGGCGTTGGAGAGCATCCCACCGGAGATGGAGGACACCTGCAGCGGAACCCCCGCCTGCTCCAGACGGCAGAGGATGCGGCCCATGAGCTTGTTGGCGTTGGCCCGCTCCTTGTCAATATCGCCGCCGGAATGGCCGCCCAGCAGCCCCCGGACCTGGATTGCCAGGGTGCAGCTGTCTGTAGCTGGTGCCTCCCAGAGGGCGCCCAGGCGTACGGCCACCGAGCGCCCCCCTGCGGCGCTCACCAGCAGGCTCCCCTCCTTGCCGGAATCCAAGTTGATCATCCGGCGGCCCTGGATCAGGCCGGGGTCGATGTTGTAGGCTCCGTTCAGGCCCACCTCCTCCATGGCGGTGAAGATCCCCTCAATGGGGGGATGGGGGACGTCCTTGCTGTCCAGCACCGCCAGAGTAAAGGCCATGCCGGCGCCGTTGTCCGCCCCCAGGGTGGTGCCCCGGGCCCGGAGAATATCATTTTCCACATAGAGCTGAATGGGATCTTTCTCAAAGTCATGGACAGTGTCCTTGTTTTTTTCACAGACCATGTCCGTATGGCTCTGGAGTACCACAGGGGGCAGGCCCTCACAGCCGGGCGTGCCGGGCTTCTTGATGTACACGTTGTTCATCTCGTCCCGGTGGTACCACAGGCCCCGCTCCTGTGCAAAGGACACCAGGTAGTCGGCGATGGCTTTTTCCTTGTGGGAACCCCGGGGAATGGCGCTGATCTCCTCAAAAAATCGGTAGGGGGCGTTGGGCTCGTAGCTCTGGAGCAGATATTTCAATGGAATCGTTCCTTTCCTACATAGAATATATGGGATTTCTGTTGGCCGGGAAGCGTCGTTTTATCATGGCGCGCAACGGGGATCAACCTTGTACTTTGGCGCCCTTGGGGAACACCTGGGCCGCAGCTCTGCACCGGCCCGCCCTGATTTCTTTGGCCCCAGGTTCTGGGGCCAAAGAAGAGAATCCCTTTAAGCCTGTTTGGCGCACTGCAGCGGGCGCTGGTTTTTTCCCGATTTCCCCCAAACAGGGAAATGGGGGGCCATCGGAGGTGGGCAAGGTCTCCCATCGCTGCCCGATGCCGGGCAAAGGGAGCTCCCCGACTATTGCTCCACCACCTGTTTGCCGCCCACAAAGACCTTGCGGACCTTGCACAGGTCCTCCAGGTCCTCCAGAGGGTTGCCGTCCAGGGCGATAAAGTCGGCATACTTGCCCGGCTCCAAGGAGCCAATCCGGTCCTCCCAGCGGCTGGAGCGGGCCCCCTCCAGGGTGATGATCTCCAGGATCCGCCTGCGGGGCAGGCCGCACTGTTCCAGGAACTGGGCCTCAAAATAGACCCCGCCGTGGACGCCGTCGCAGCCCACACAGAGGTGGATGCCCGCGTCATACATCTTTTTTACCACCGTGAGATAGGTGGCCTTTACCGCATCCAAGCGGGCCTGTTTGTCCGCAGGCAGGTCGTGGACCCCGTCGGGATGGGCCATGGGGCAGTAGGTGACGGTAACCCAGGTGCCCAGGTCCGCCATGCGCTGGATCTGCTGATCGGTGGCCAGGGTGGCATGTTCCAGACTGCGCACCCCGACATCCAGGCACAGGTCGATACCGGGGCCCCCATGGACGTGGGCAGCGGCATATTTGCCCATCATCTGGGCCTCCTCCACGGCGGTGCGCAGCTCGTCCTTTGTGCTGGTGCACAGGCCCAGGCCTCCCTCGCCGGAGACCACGCCGCCGCTGCCAAAGACCTTAACAAGATCCGCACCCATGGCCAGGTTTACCCGGCAGTGCTTGCGCACCTCCTCCACCCCGTCGGAGACAGTCTGGCCCGTCTGGCCGTGGGCGTGGGTGGAGTTGATGAAGGCCCCACAGGGGCTGATGCGGGGGCTGGGGAAGTAGCCCTCCTCCCCGGCGCGCTTGAGATCAAAGTCGATGAAGTCGTCCTCCCCCATGTCCCGGATGAAGGTCTCCCCGGCCTGCAGGTGCTGTTTGAGATAGTAGATGGCCTTGCAGACCTTCCGGGGGCCGCTCTGGGATAGCTGTTGGATCACAGACAGGCCCTCCCACCGGTCGGCGTGGCTGATACCCAGGTGGTTGTGGGCATCCACCAGGCCGGGCATGACAAACTGGTTGGAGCAGTCCACAACCTCGCCGATGCCCTCCATAGCGTTCAGCTCCTCATAGGAGTCCACCGCCAGGATCTTACCGTCCTCATAGACCATACATCCCCCCTGGATCGGGTCGGTGCCGGCGCCGTCAAAGAGCACCTTGGATTTGAGCAATATTTTCATGGTTTGATTCCCTCTCTCTTGCTGCAGATGGCCTATTTCTTCTGGATCCCGCCGATGTAGACCGCTGAGACCGCCTTCAGGTGCTCCAGATCCTCCAGGGGATCTTTGTCCAGGGCCACAAAGTCGGCGTACTTGCCCGGCTCCAAGGAGCCGCAGACTGCATCCATGCGGCAGGCACGGGCTCCCTCCAGGGTGATGTACTGGATGGCCTTCATTTTGCTGGCGCCGCACTTCTCCGCATTGATGGCCTCAAAGGAGATGGCCCCATGGACCCCGTCGGTGCCAAAGCTCATTTTGACCCCGGCCTCCATGAGCTTGCGGTACACGTCAAAGATCTTCTGCTGCACCTGCTCCAGGCGGGCGCGCTTTTCCTGGCTGATGAGGCGCACGCCCAGGGGGTGCATGGCCGGGCTGAAGGTGCCCGTGACCCAGCAGCCGGCCTTGGCGATGGCCTCAATCTGGGCATCGGTGGCAAGGCATGCGTGTTCGATGGACTGGACTCCCGCCTGGATGCACAGATCCAGCCCCTTGCCGGCGTGAATGTGGGCCGCCACATACTTGCCCATCATCTGGGCCTCCTCCACGGCGGTACGGATCTCCTGAAGGTTGTAGGTGTGGTTGTCCAGGGATGCCTCGCTGCTGACAACGCCCCCGCCCACAAAAATTTTGATAAAATCTGCCCCCTTGGCCAGGTTCACCCGGCAGGCCTTGCGGATCTCCTCCGGCCCGTCGGCCACCGACAGGCCGATCTGCCCCTGGCCATGGGAGGCCGTGATCAAGTTGCCCGAGCAGACCATGCGGGGGCCGTCAAGGTAGCCGTCCTGAATGGCCCGGCGCAGTTCAAAGTCGATAAAGTGCTCCTCCCCCATGTCCCGCACCAGGGTGACCCCTGCGTCCAGGTGCTCCCGCAGGTACATCACCGCCTTGCAGATCTTGCGCTGGGCGCTCTGGCCCATCTGCTTGGTGACCGGCATGGGGTCGATCATATCCGTATGGGACAGGCCCAGATGAATGTGGGAATCCACAAACCCCGGCAGGACATATTTGTCCGACAGGTCAAGGGTCTCCCCGACACCCTCCACGCCGGCCAGCTCCCCCGGTTTGCCCACCGCTTGAATCTTGCCGTTCTCCAGGAGCATCCATCCCTGGGGGATGGGCATAGCGCCGGTGCCATCCAGCAGGGACTTTGTTTTAACTAAGGTTTTCAATCCCTTCATCTCCTTTGTATCGCTTTCCCTTTGGATTACAAAATAGTGGCAAAAATTGTTCTATATATGTTATGATTATGATAGCACGTTCCAATATTGGTGTAAATAATAACTGCAAAACATTGCATAAATGATCAAAAAACCTCGCGATAAATTTGGATCAGATGCACATTGGCCCTGAGGGCAGTCTTTGGAGGGAGGACTTTGGATGGATGCCTACTTTGTCTATCTGTTGGAGTGTGGAGATGGCTCCCTCTACACCGGCTATACCAACCGCCTGGCCCGCCGGCTCGCAGCACATCAGGCGGGGAAGGGGGCCAAGTACACCCGCTCCCGTCTGCCGGTACGCCTGGTCTATTATGAATGCTACCCCACCAAGGGGGAGGCCCTGCGCCGGGAGTGCGCCATCAAGCGCCTGTCCCGGGAAGAAAAAAAGAAGCTCATCCAGGGCTTCTCCTGTAACGAGCTTCTCTAGTGCCGATCATCACCACTGTTCCCAGTGAATGTAGTGGGGGCAGAACTTGTTTTTGGGCTTTTCCTCCCGGGCGGGGTGGCCCAGGGCAATGACCCAAAGGGGCAGGATCTCCTCCGGCAGATTCAGCATGTCGTTGAGCTGATCCACCCGCTCCTGGTTGGGGTACCCACCCAGCCAGCAGGTGCCAAGGCCCAGTTCCACCGCCTGCAGGAGGAGATTCTCCGTGGCGGCGGCGCAGTCCTGCAGGTCATACTCCAGATTCAGGTGCCGGGTGGCGTTGGCGCACACCACAATGGCGGCCGTTGCGCTCTTGAGAGGGGTGGCATAGGGGGAAAAGCCCATAAGCTCCTGGATTTTAGCCCGGTCCTGCACCACCAAAAACTCCCACGGCTGCATGTTGCGGGCAGATGGGGCGGCCATGGCGGCCTGCATGAGGGCGTCCAGCTGCCCCCGTGTGATGGGTTCCTCGGTAAAGTGGCGGACGCTGCAGCGCTGTTCAATGGCGTTCATCCAAACAACCTCCTTCACAACTGGCGTCCCGGGACGGCCCCCGGAGACACCGCTTCCTGGGAATTGCCCCACCCCTTTGGGGCGCGGCGATCCTCCTTACCCTTTCACCATACCAAATTTCATCAAAAAAGAAAAGTCCTGTTCCGGAGAACCTTGTTCTCGCCGGCGCATTGTAGTATGCTGACATCAGAACACAACAGAAAGCGAGGCTTTGCCATGAACACACCGGATTGCATCAAAACCCGCCGCAGCGTGCGGGTGTTCCAAGACACCCCCATCCCCCGCCAGACCATGGAGCAGATTGTGGCGCTGGCAAGCTATGCCCCCTCCTGGAAGAACACCCAGGTGGCCCGCTACCTGGTGGTGGACCGCAGGGAGGAGATTCAGGCCATCGCCCAGACCTACGCCACCTTCAACAGCCGGATTCTCTCCACCTGTACAGCCCTGGTGGCCCTGACCGCCCTCAAGCACCGCTCCGGCTATGAGCGGGACGGCTCCTTCTCCACCGACCGGGGGGACGGCTGGACCATGTTTGACTGCGGCATCGCCGCCCAGACCTTCTGCCTGGCCGCCCAGGAGCTGGGGGTTGGAACGGTGATTTTGGGCATCTTCGACCGGGCCGGGCTGCAGGCATATCTGCAGATCCCCCAGGATCGGGAGCTGGTGGCGCTCATTGCCGCAGGCTATCCCGGGGAGGAACCCAACGCACCCAAGCGCAAACCGGTGGAGGAGCTTCTCTCCTACTGGGATGGGTCAGTGACAGCAGATCAGCCCCAGTAGGCCCTGCTCAAAAGGGGGCCTGTGGTGCCCAGGATTTGTTGGTACTTATAAAAAGCGGGGCAGCCAGTTGGCCGCCCCGCTCTTCAAGCCCTTTGATATCCGCGGTTCCCACTGGGAGATCCTAATGCTCCTCCAACTTGGACAGATCCTCCCCCAGCAGCCACTGAGGCTGCACACCCAATGCGCGGCAGAAACCCAGCAGCTCCAAATCGCTGACCGCCCGGCTATTGCGCTCAATCTTACTGATGGCGTGCTGGTCTACATTTAGGCCATAACTCTGCATACGCTGGGCCAACTCTTGCTGGCTCAGGTGGTTGCGCTTTCTGGAATAGATCAAACGCTGATAGATCACATTCTTGTTTTTGGGATCGAACAACACACCAATTCCCTCTCTTTTTCCCCATTTCTTTCCGTTATCGCGTGGCAACCGGCTCCTCTGGCGATGGGGCGTCCCGGCCGTACAGCTCCTCCAAATCCACCTCAAAAATCTGAGCCAGCGCCGCCAATTCCCGGTCGCTGACCGACCTGGTCTGCCCCTCCAGTTTGGAGAGGCTGGAGTAGTTGATATCCACACCCTTGGTCTGCAGTTGCGCCATCAGCTGCTTCTGTGTCATGTGGCGCTCCTTGCGCAGCTGGGTGACTTTGGCACCGATGATATTCTTGTTGCCTGGTTCTAACTGCCGATGCTTCATGGTGATCCTCTCTATTATAATTCTATATTAGAATTATAATGGACATGCTGGGCGCTTTAATTCTAAAACAGCATTAAAATATGGCCAAATTATGAATTTAGAAAAAGCATACCTGCTTTCTCCTGCAAAATTCGTCGAAACCTGTCGATCTCCTGCAAAAGGACGTTTTTTCTCCTTTTTTACCATAGGAAAGAGGGACCAACCAATGTTCCAGCAAGTCAGAGAGGGCAGATTTTCTCCTGCTGGAATCCAGGAAGCGCTTCCTGCAAAAAAGTGAAATTCCCCCTTGACTCTCACGCTCCGTCATAGGCTATGCTCAAGGGGAAGGGAGGAGAAACCATGGAAATGACCGTTCAACAGGTGGCCAGACGGGCCGGCATCAGCGTGCGCACCCTCCACTACTACCACCAGATCGGCCTACTGTTCCCCAGCCGCATCACCGAGGCAGGGTACCGGCTCTACGATGAGGCAGCTGTGGAACGGCTGGGGCAAATTCTGTTCTACCGGGAGCTGGAGTTCCCCCTGGAGCAGATTCGTGCCATACTCTCCGACCCCGACTATGACCGAACCAGGGCCCTGCAACAGCACCGCCGGCTGCTCCTACTCAAACGGGAGCGGCTGGACCGTTTGGTAGCCCTGGTGGAGGAACAGCTGAAAGGAGGATGCACCATGGATCTGTCAGTCTTTGACCGCAGGGAATACGACGCCCTGCGCCGCACCTATGCCCAGGAGGCCCAGGCCCGCTGGGGCGGCACCCAGGCCTACCGGGAGTCGGAGCGGCGCACCCGAGGCTATTCCAGCGAAGATTGGAACACCATCATGGCCCAGCAGGAGGCGCTGCTCCAGGCCCTGGCCCAGCAGGTTGGGCAGGACCCCGCCAGTCCGGAAGTCCAGCAGCTGGTGGCCCAGTGGCAGGCGTGGATCACCGACCACTTCTACCCCTGCACCAGGGAGATCCTGGCGGGCCTTGGGGAGATGTACCTGCAGGATACCCGCTTTCAGGAGAATCTGGATCGGTTCGCCCCTGGTACCGCCCGGCTCCTGAGCCAGGCCATTGCCATCTACTGTGAAACATAGCGTGGGCAGCAAAAATCCCCAGCCCTTGGGTCAAGGGCTGGGGATTTTTTGATTTTTGCAGGGGCTAACCCTGGGGGTAGGTGAGCAGGTCCCGCTGCCGGATCATCAGACAGAC
>CAJFOV010000027.1 GCA_904397835.1 Candidatus Aristotella avistercoris | reverse complement strand
TAACCAACAATGAGCACCTCCTGATTGATACAAAATTTCTTAAGCAAGGCATATCCTACCCTGTGTAATTAATGTTACACTTCTCAGGCTGCAAAACTCCAATGAAAAATTCTTGCAATCTTTCTCAAGGTATGCTATAATACATCTTGCAATCGAACTGCGGGTTTAGCTCATCCGGTAGAGCATCACCTTCCCAAGGTGAGGGTGGCGAGTTCGAGTCTCGTAACCCGCTCCAAAAAGTAGGACACACCGTTGGTGTGTCCTACTTTTTGCTTCTATCGAATCATTGAACCTACTCAAAGGTGCGCGGACCTTGCCGAATGGATCACCACAAAATAAAATGATCCCATCGATGGGCTTTTCAAATCGAACCATGTTGAGGAAACACAGAATGGGACATCGTCCTATCGCCCTCTTTGTGCCACAGATCGATATAAATTCCTCTAAATCCACGCCGGCCAGAGGGACCAAGAGTCCCTCTGTGCCGTTGGAGAGGAGGGGCATAACAGGGCAAAGACAACGGCCTTTCCCCTCAGCAGAAGTAAGCAGTGGGAGAAAAGATGGTACAGGCGGTCACTTTGCCGGAGAACTGGATGGAGAGATGGGCCTTTTCCGCCCCGCAGGGGATGGCAAAGTGGGCGCACTGGTGGGAGAAATCACAGGTGACTCGCTGGCCAATGTCGCACTCACAGGCACTCAGCAGCTGGTCGCAGTGGTCATAAAACTCCACCACCAATTTGACACAGCCTGGCTCAATGGCTCGGATCTGGCAGCCCCATACCAGGCGGCGCTGGCCGCACACCTGGATGGCGGGGTCGTACAGACAGGTGGCCACCATCAGGCTGTCTTCTGGGATGGTGACACTGCAGGTGCGGCAGCTGCAGATACAAAAGTTGTCATAGGTCATGCCGGAGCCGGAGAAGCACTTGGGCATGGATTTTCCCTCACAACACCAGTTGGAGTTTTGGATCAGATTTTTCATAACAACGCTCCATTCCTTTCAAAGACTTACTGTATCCTATGCTTTTGTCCCCATGTGGGTTCATTCTCCCCCTTCTGATCTGGGCGATGGCTCTCTGACACCGCCCTTGACAAGGGATCTGGAACCTTCTACAATGGATGCAATGGAAGTACACCCCAATTTATCATAGAGTAGGGAGGTAATTTTGTGGATTTGTTGCAAAATCGTGTGCGCAGGGTACAGGAAAAGATGGGACAGGAACAGGTGGACCTGCTGTTGCTGGGTCCCACCTCCAATCTTTTCTATCTCACAGGGTTGACCACTGTGGCGGATGAGCGGCTGCAGCTGGGCGTGGTGTCCGCCCAGGGCGGGGTACACCTGCTGCTGCCGGAGATGTACCGCAACATCGCCGAGGGCCCACAGGCCTTCTGGGAGCTGTCCACGTGGCAGGATGGGGAGAATCTGAGCGGCAAGCTCCAGGGCCTGTTGGGCAGGCCCCCAAAGGTGGCCATCGATGAGACCATGCGTGCAGAGCACCTGATGCTCCTGCTGCCCCACCTGCAGGGCGCTCAGCTGGTGCCGGCCTCTCAGGTGATACAGGAGTGCAGGATCTATAAGGATGCGTTGGAGGTTCAGGCCATTCGGGAGGCCTGCGCCCTGGTGGATCAGGTGGTGCTGGATGTGATCCCTCTCATGCGGGAGGGCATGACCGAGGTTCAATTGGCGTGGCAATTGGAGCGCCTGTGCCGGGAGCACGGGGCCCAGGGCCCCTCCTTCCACCCCATTGTGGGCTTTGGCCCTGGGGGCGCGGATCCCCACCACGACGCCGGTGACATCCCTCTGGAGCGCAACCAGATGGTGGTCATGGACTTTGGCGCCAAGTGGAACCACTACTGTTCCGACATCACCCGCACCGTCTGCTTTGGATCTGCCACAGAGGAGATGCGCAAAGTTTACAACCTGGTGCTCCAGGCCAACCGGGCGGCCTTTCAGGCGGCCAAGGTGGGGGTCCCCTGTGAGGCAGTGGATGCGGCGGCCCGCAAGGTCATCACTGACGGAGGATATGGCCCCTACTTTGTCCACCGCACCGGCCACGGTCTGGGTTTGGATATCCATGAGGAGGCTTACATCGTACAGGGGAGCACCCGCCCCCTGGCCAAGGGCATGGTCTTCAGCGTCGAACCGGGGATCTATCTGCCTGGCCGGTTTGGGGTGCGGATTGAGGACCTTGCCGCCATGGGGGATCATCAGGCGGAGTGCCTGAACAACTGCCCCCGTGAGTTGGTGGAGACCGACCGCCTGTAGCAACGGCCCGGTCCATGCCGGCAAATTGTTGTGCTGCCTCTTCCAATAACATGAAAAGATGGGGTGCTGCTGGTAGGCAGTGCCCCGTCTTTAGGCCTCTGCCAAGCGGAAGTATGGACCACAGATGTTGCAGCCACGGCCCGCTGTATGGCCTCTCTCAAACTTTTTTAAAATCAGGCAAAAAAGTTTGAAAAAGCCCTTGACTTTCTCTTTTTCTCTTGTTATAATAACAATCGTTCCGTGCGGATATGGCGGAATTGGCAGACGCGCTAGATTCAGGTTCTAGTGAGTTCACGCTCATGCAGGTTCAAGTCCTGTTATCCGCACC
>CAJFOV010000026.1 GCA_904397835.1 Candidatus Aristotella avistercoris | reverse complement strand
CGCCCTGGAGCAGCTCAGAGGCCTCCTTGCCCTCAAAGGTGCGGATGCTGTCATTATTTCTATCCACGCCCTCCTCGCGGAGGGCGACGCCGGGGGCCGCCGGGGCCGCACCAATCCCGGCATTTCTATCCACGCCCTCCTCGCGGAGGGCGACAGTTGGACGTATGAGGGAGACTACCCCCAAAAAATATTTCTATCCACGCCCTCCTCGCGGAGGGCGACCTTCGCCCTGCTCATTGTTGCACCAGATAAAAAAGATTTCTATCCACGCCCTCCTCGCGGAGGGCGACGTCTGATCTGCCACACTCAGTGGCGCCAGGATAAATTTCTATCCACGCCCTCCTCGCGGAGGGCGACAGCAAATATGACGAATCTCGCGCCACATTTGCAGCAATTTGACAGCTCGTCCCCGCAACGCTCAGTGGGCCCAGAGGATCAAATTGCTTTTGTTCAGCAAATTGCCTACATTTGTGATGATTTGAATGCCCTCGGCTTGACAGGTTTTGGTGCGAACCCCGCGGGAAAATCCTGTACGATCCCCCCTCGCACCGGTCGATCCAGCCAGAGGGGCGCCAACTCAGCGGCAGTTACAGGCAGGACTCTACACAAGCAGTACATCATCCTGGCTCCACTGGGGAGCACGGCCCACATGTTCCACCTTGTTCTGGTAATGGTTCCCCAACTGATAGAACCGCAGGCTGTCCGTCTCTGGATCCATCAGAGACAGCAGTTTTGCCCGAAAAACGGCGTATTGTCCAGCGTCCAACAGGCACTCAAACACCGAGTTCTGTACCCTCTGCCCATAGTTGACACAGACCTTGGCCACCTGGCGCAGGCGCTTGCGGCCGGCGGCAGTTTCCGTGTTGACGTCATAAGTGACAAGTACCAGCATCGCGTACCTCCCTCTCTCCGGTTATTTCCAGAAAAACGGCGGATACCGCTCCATATCGCCCCGCAGGGTGCGAGCCAACAGAAGCGCCTGTACATAGGGCACCAACCCCCAGGGAATCTTTTCCCCCAAAAACGGGTGCTGAATCGTCTGCTGCTTTCGCTGCTGCCAAGCTTTCAAAAAGGCCCGGCGTCCCTCGTCCGTCAGGAGCACAGCGCCGTTCTCCTGCCTGTGGCAGTGTCTTTCCGTCAGGGTCTTCTGATTGACGCAGGTGATGACAAATCGGTCTGCATAGACGGCACGCAGTTCCTCCATCAGGTCCAATGCAAGGCTGACCCGTCCAGGCCGGGGGCGGTGCAAAAAGCCCACATAGGGGTCCAGCCCCACCCCCTCCAGCGCTGCTGCACAGTCCCGCGCCAGCAGCGTATAGGCAAAGGAGAGCAGTGCATTGATGGGATCCAGGGGAGGCCGTCGGCTGCGGCCGGCAAAGGCAAACGCGTCCCGCTGCTGCAGAATGAGGCTGTCAAACCCGCCAAAATATTGCTGTGCGGCCGCACCCTCCAGGCCGCGCAAGGCCTCCAGGGACATGGCCTCCTCAAGCTGCGGCAGCGTGGCAGCCAGCTGGCCGGACAGGGCCTTGAGCTTTTCCACCGGCACCCGCTGGGGATGGTCACGGGTGGCCCGCTCCAGCACCCAACGGGCGTTGTACACCTTCCCCAACAGGAACCCCTTGGCATAGTGGCAGCTGGCAAAGGGGTCATCGGCGGCGCGATACTGCTGTTGGCGCAGCAGCACATTGCCCTTGGTTTTGCCTGTGACACGTGCCAAGAACTTTCCGCGGGGGGAGAAAAACGCCAGGTCCACCCCCCGCTCCCAGCAGGCCCCCATCAGCGCAGGGGAGGCGCCGGGGTAGGAAAAGCAGAGGATTGCCTCCAAGGTGTGGAGGGGGAAGCGGCCGATCTGCGTCTTTTCCCGGTTGATGACCACGTTTTCCCCCTCCAGGGACAGATAACTGTCCTCCGTCAGGACAAATAGTGTGTTGAGCAGCTGTCTCAATGGGCCTCCCCCTCCTCTGCGGCGGCTTCCGTCAAATGTTCCTGAATATAGGCGCCCACATCCACGCGGCGGTACAGTGCCGGCAAGCAGAGGGCCTTCAGGGAACAGGCGTTGCAGTGCTTGCCGGGTTTCACCCTGGGCGTATGGCCACGGGCAAAGTAGCGGTTCATTTCCTGGGCCATGCCGGCGGTCTTTTGCCGCAGTTCCGGCGTCAGCTCCACCAACTCGCGGCGGTGTGTCTGGGCATAGAACAGTGCGCCGCGGGGGATCTGGCAGACCAGCATCTCCTCCAGGGCCATTGCCTGTGCGCAGAGCTGCAGCCGGTCTGCATCGCTCTGCTTTGGGGAGCCGCGCTTATACTCCACCGGCACCGGCAGCCAGAGGCCCTCCTGCCCCTGCAGCGGCACACCGTTGGGATCGGCATGAAATTCCACCACGTCACAGGTCCCCGACAGCTGCAGCCGGTGGCTGATCACCCGCATGCCGCGCACCGTCAGCAGGCCGCCGCGCTTTTCCCGGAATGATTCATCGTGACACCGCTCATGGAGCAGGCGCCCCTCTGCAGTGCGCAGGTTTTCGGACCACTGTTGTTCCAGATAGGCAAGGGCCCACTGCCTGCGGCAGAATGCGAAGTGCTGGATGCCGGACATTTGCAGGTATTCCCCATCATCCCTCATAGACTTCCACCGGCAGCCCAGGCAGCTCCCCGCAGGAGATGTCATAATCCTGGATGTCCTGGGGCAGGTCCACCTTCTTCTCCACCTTCAGCAGGCGATGAACCTTGGCCGACGGATACTGGCCGCTCTTGCAGTTGTGTTCCCACCAGTAGAGGCGCAGCACCTCCATGCTGCCCTCCGGGCGGGCGGAGGACGCATCATTTTCAAACAGCGTGCGCAGAGCCTGCTTGATGAGCTGGGCGTCCTCTTTGGTAAAGCCGGTCTTCTCCGCCAGCTGGCAGTTGATGCTGCCGAAGGTGGTGTACAGGGCAAAGTCCACCCGGTGCTTCATCCCCATGGTGTCGCTGGACTTTTTATCCCCTGTGACGCTGTTGACGCTCTTGGTGATCTGCAAGCTGTCGATGTGGATGGGGTCCACGCTGAAGGCCGGGTGGATGGAGACGGGGCCCCGCACCCCCACGGAGACGCCCTCCTTCCCGTCCTTGAAGGCAAATACCTGGCCAAAGCTGCGCACATCCAGCCACTGGCTGCAGGCCACCTGGGTGTACTGATCCCGATCCTTGGCCTTCTGGGCGGCGGCCAGCTCCGGGCAGGCTTCCACCCGGTCTTTCAGGCTCCGCAGGCCGTCGTTGCAGCGGTCGTCTGACTGTACAAAGACCTTTGCCCCCAGGTCCATCATGCGGTTGCGGATTTTCCGCTTGAGGCAGACGTCCGAAATTTCTCCATAGCCCTCATAGGTCTCCCGGGGCCGGTTGCCGTTGAGGGGATCCCCATTGGGGTTGGCGTGGCGTACGGCGATCACAAGGGCAAAATCAATTTTGTTCTGCAGAGATTCCATCATGTCTTCCTCCTATTCCTCATCCACATTGGACGCCTGGGCGGCATCCTGCTTTTTGAAAAACGCTGCCCGCTGGCTGGCATAGCCCAGCAGATACAGCTCATTGAGCGGCACGTTGTTAAACTCCTCGATGGGGATCCGGTCCAGCAGCTGGAGCATCAGGTCGTTGGCATAGGTGGATTTGTTGGCCTTGATCAGCCGCTCCAGGTAGGGCTGCAGCTGTTTGCGCAGCAGATCGGTGGTCCTTGCGGGGTGTTGTGTAAAGGCCACCTCCATGCGCAGTGCGTTGGTGGGCCGGCGGGCGCCGTCGCTGGCGGCGTAGGCGGCGTACTGTTCCAGCTGATCGGCACAGGCCAAAATCCGGCCAAAGAGATAGCTCCTGTCGTTGCAGGTCTCGTCCAATGCCATGGTAAACTCCTCCTCTTTGTTGCGGTGATAATAGCCGCGCACCAGGGCGCAGGCAATGCTCCGGGTCTTGGCGGCCTCCCAGGGTTCCAGCGCAATGCTGTTGGCGGCGCGGGCCACGGCCATCCGCACCATGGTGCGGGGGATGTGACGTCCCTCTGTGATGCAGGGCAGCAGCCGCTCCACCGTCTGTTCCTTCAATTTGGCGCTCACCTTGGCGCCATAGACCGCCTCGGCAATGTCCTTGGGGGCCGGCGCCCCAAAGAATACGATGGTCTGGGCAGTCTTTTTGCCCTTTTGTTCCGTCTGTATTTTGCGGTAGCGCTGCTCCCACGCAAAATATTTGTGCCAGTCCTCCACCGCGTCCATCAGGCGGGAGCCGCTGAGCTCCTGGTAGTAGCGGATGGAGAGCCGCCCCGGGGTTGCAGAGTCCAGCACCATCACGGTGATCCGGCTGGCATCTGTCAGCACCTGGCGGTAGCCCTGGACTGCTTTGGCAAACCGCAGGGCAAAGGCGGCGCGGGTATCTGCCGCCGGCTGGGAAAACTCCGGGACATCGTCCGGGTCATCGGCGGCCCAGCCGCCCGGGCTGCCCTCTACCAGATCATAGCTGTCTCCGGTGACCGGCGGGACCAGCTCATCGGCCATGCCCCACACCAGGATGGTCTGATCGCCGCTGTTGACGCCCTGCCGCCCGATGAGCCAGCGCAGGGCGCTGTGGGCCTTCTGGGTGGTCTCATACCCGATGGAGAGGGCCTCCTCCACACTGCTGAAGCGGCCGCGGTAGGTGAAGTTGATGCTGTCGTTGCTGGAGATCAGTTTGGCCCGGTCCCCTGGGTTGCGGACCTTGTAGGGGCTCAGCAGGGAGGTGGGCATCTCTTTTCCCTGCACATAGCAGACCCCCACAGTCTCTAAGGTGGATAAGTAATATTGGGTATAGCTGTCCCACACCGCTGGCGTGCTGCTCAGGGGCACATCGCCCACCCGGAACCGGACAAAGGTCTCCCACTGGCCGGCGCCCGTCACGGCCTGGAAGATGGGCGGCAGCTCCTCTTTGGGGCCTGTCCACTGCTGGAGCAGCTTGCCATCGGGGCCGGCCCAGAGCACCCCGTCCCCCACCAGATCTGCAATCAGGCAGCCCCGCTGCAGGTAGGCGAGCACCGCCTGCACCGGCGCCAGGGCGTAGGGGGAGCTGCACCAGGCCTTCAGCTGGGCGAGATATTCCTCCCACATGAGCTTTTTTGTGCCGCCAAAGGCGGCATAGTCGCCGGCAAGGTACTGGAGCTTGTCCACCAGCGGGTGGGGAACCGGGCCAGACGTGCGGGCAGCGGATTCCTCGGTACAGGGGATGACGGTTGTCATCTCATCGGGCCGCAGGACCCGGGCGGAGAGGAACTGCCCCTCCCCCGTCAGGCCCACCTCCACCTGGACCTTCTGGGTGGTGTGGGCAACGGGGAGCAGCATGGGGGCCTCCCGGCCAAACCGGTTGGTGGAGGGGACGCCCACCTCAGAGCGGTTGCGCTCATAGGTCTCATAACATCTTTCAATCCAACCCATCGGCTGCCACCTCCTGATACAGGTCGTCACAGGGCTGGAGGTTCTGCCCCAGTACAAAGGACCGCGGCTTCCGTTTACAGATGGGCCGGATCACCGGACACTCCTCCGGGCGTACAAAGGTGATGACCCCATTGCGCATCACCGGACGCCAGAGCCGTTGGCTCATCTGGCCGCTGCCGTCCTCGTCGGCATAGGTGATCCCATGCATCATCAGGCCCAGGGGCATGGGGGGGCTGTTGTCATAGGCCCCTGACCCCTCGCCAAAGGTGCAGGGCTCCACATAGCCCTGGCACTCCCGGGTCCCCAGGAAGATATCCCTGCGCCCGCCCCGCTCCAGCATCCGTTTGGCAATAAAGTAGTGCTTGTTTTCGTCCCGGTCGGGAGCCAGGTCCGGCCGGTGCAGGTTCCACTCAAAATGCGCGCGGACCTGATAGGAGACATCCACCAGGTAGGTGTAGATGGATAGGTCATTGGTGCCATTGTTGTAGCGGATGGGCCGCACCGCCTTGGACTGGGTCTCAATGGGGTTCATGACGCGCACCGCCTCCGGCACCCAGAGGAAGGTTGGCTTCCAATACACACTCTCCAAAATTCCCTTCAATGCCTGGTAGGTGGGTACCGGATAGCTGAATTTTTCGCCGCCCACCCGGGTGATGGGATCGCTGAACAGGGCAAAGCGGCCCCACACCCGAAGGGAGATGGTATTGCTGTGCTGCAATCTTGATTCCTCCTTTTCTGTCAGATTCAAATCGGTCAAAGAATCAGTGGGGGCAATTCCAGCGGCTGAAAACAGACCCCCTTGTGCCTGTCATAAAAATTGGGCTGCAGCATCAGGGCCGCTCCGTCCAACACCGGGATCACGGCGTCCCCCAACTTCTTGCATTCCCCAGGGCTGATGGACACGGCATAGGGCTGCAGCTCCGGGAGGGTGGGCGCCGTCCCCCGCCCGGACAGGAGGCTGGCCAATTTTTCCGCCCCGTCCCCATAGGGGACAAGAATGGTGACGCTCTCATCGGGAATCGCCTCAAAGAGAGCCTCCGCCGTGCCGAATGCCTGGCAGAGCATCCAGCGCTCCACGGTGTTGCCGGTGCACTCCCGCAGGGCGTTCACCCCATCCCGATTGTTGGAGAGCAGCTGCACCATGGTGGTCTCAAGGGCCCCCTCAGGGGTCACAAGGTACTGCATCCTGCGCGCCTGGTCCCGGTCGCCGTAGTAGATGCGGTAGTAGGCCTGGATGGCCTTCGGACTCAGCAGGTCCGTCCCCGGCAGGAGCTGCTCCAGCAGCCGCTGGGTCGCCTGGGCCGCTGTATCAATCTCCGGCAGGTACCGGAGATCCTCATCGGCACAGCGGATGAGATAGACCGGCCTGCAGGCATCCTCGCCGTTGCGGTTGCACCGCCCCGCGGCCTGTGCAATGCTGGGCAGCCCGGCCATGCTGCGCACCACACAGTCGAAGCTCAGGTCCACGCCGGCCTCCATGAGCTGGGTGCTGACGCAGACCACGGGAGGGCCTTTGGCCTGCAGGCAGCTCTTGAGCTCCTCCATCACATCCTCACGGTGTCTGTGGCAGAGGCGGGTGGTCAGGCAAAAGAGGCGCACATCGCCGGGGAGCCCCGCCTGCAGGGTGTCAAACAGCTTGTTGACGGCGCCCTTGGTGTTGAGGATCACAAGGATGCTGCGGTTCTCCGCCAACAATCCAGTTACAAAGTCTGCTATGGCCGGGGCGTGTTCCCCGCCCGGTGTAAGGCGCGGCACAATGCGGGTGCGGCGCAGCTGCTGAAAGCGCCGCGCAAAGTCCGCCACCAGATCCCGATCGGGCGAAAATTCTACCGGATAGGGGGTCTCCTCCAGGGCCGGCTGGGTGGCCGTACAGAGGACGATGGTACAGCGGCAGATTTGGGCCAGGGCGTTCATGGCCAAATTCAGCAGGCAGGTGTCCCGCAGGGGGAGGGCCTGAATCTCATCAAAGAGCAGAACCGATCCCGTCAGCGCCGACAGCCGCCGGACATTCTGACGCGGTGCGGCAAACAGGGTGTTCAGCAGCTGTACCATGGTGGTGCAGATGACCGGCACTCCCTGCCAGCGCTGGCGCAGGGTCAGCCACCTGGTCTTGGTGTCCTCGCCGTCCTCCTCCAGCAGAATGTCCGAGTGGTGCTCCAGCACATTGGCATCGCCCAGCACGTTTCGGATGCAGGCGGCGTTCTGTTGGGTGATGGATTTATAGGGGGCAAAGTAAAAGATATGCGGGACATTGTGCCGCCTGGCCATCTCCACACAGAACCGCAGGCCGGCATAGGTCTTGCCGCCGCCTGTGGGGACATACAGGCGGTAGATGCCCGGCGCACGGCTCTGGGCGGCGGAAAAACACTGGTCGGAGATCTCCCGGCGCAGCCCGTCTATGCCGCACCGAACCGGCAAGCCCCTCAGGTAGGACTCCGTGCGGCTGCTCAACCGGTCCCAGGCCGCCTGCCGCTGTTCCGGCGAATCCTCCCTTGGCAGCGGGATGCCGCCCATAAAGCAGGCGGTGTCGGTCCAATCGGCATCCACCAGGGCGCTGAACAAAAACCGCTGCACAAGGCCCATCCAAAAGCGGAAGGTCACCCAATAGGCCTCATTCTGGCTTTTGAGGCGGTAGTCAAAGGGGATGCTGTTTTTGATCCGCACCTTTAGGGCGGCCACCTCCTGTGCCGCCTCATCCGCCAGGGATTCCATGGCCTGCTCCTCACAGCACTGGGAGAAAAAGGCCTGCACGCTTCCGTCATACAGGGCCCTGGCCTGGTCTGACTCCATCCGTTCCAGCCAGGGCTGGCTGCCATCTGGGGCGATGTAATCACAGCGGCCGCTGTGGTGGCAGCCTATGGCAAGGCAGGCCAGCTGTGCCATGGCCTGGTGTTGGCGGCCCCGCCGGCTGCAAGTTTCCCAAAGCCAACGCATCCCGGCGCTGGAGTGGTTGATCTTTTGGGACGTGCCCTGCAGCAGATGGGTCTGTATATCAGGATGACTCTTTCCAACATCATGTAGCCACCCGGTGAGCAGACCCAGCTTTTCCAGGCCCAAGGGGCGGCAGGCCTGGGCGCACAGCTGCGCCACATTATGGCTGTGGGCCTGCAGGGTCTGGCGCCGCTCCGGACCATCCGGCGGTCTCTGGACATGTGCGACCAAAGAAGAGCACATAAAAATCTCCTTTATTTGAGTGAATAACAATTCTATACATAATATAGCATTTGGCATTGTATCTGTCAAGAAATATTTGGTAATTTGCAATATTGAATCAAAAAGTTTATACTGTTTATGTCATTCTGTGCCCGCAGCCCTTGATGGGGTGCACGGATGTGGATAGAAAAATTTGTGTGAACAAGGTAAATGTCTACGACAAAAGAGGGCCGCAGTTTCCTGCGGCCCTCTTGCCCTTGTCATGGAGAAACCAGATTGTGTTTTATGTCCCCTCGCTATCTGCAACCGGCAACGCCGGCCCCGGACATGCCCACCCGGCCCCAGGGTTGCCGGACCCCTTGGCCATGCATACCACTCGGAACAGGTAACAAGGTCGCTCCCTCCGGGGAGGGGCAGAGGGCACGCCTGCCACTGGAGCAGGGGGCAAAACGCCTCTGCCCACGGGACGGCAGAGGCGTTGGATTCCTACTCTCTCCGGCAGGGAGCGGGCAGCCGGAACGACAGAGGGCCGCCACGGCCGCTGCTTGGATCCCCCTGTCACCAAAGGGGCCCCCGACCATTGTCTGGGGAGACCTCTCTTTACCCGACCAAAATTTCCGCCTGTCCTTCCGGCAGGAGGGCCTGGGCCAAAGGCGGTCCTTGCCGTTTTTATCGCGGCCTCTCTCCATCCCCTTTGCGGGGAGGAAGACCTGGCAAAGGCCCGGGAGATGTACGCTTCCAAGTCATTTCTACCCACACCCTCTAGCCAGAGGGCGACGCAACGGTTTCGCCAAAGTTGCCTGCCCAATCGTCATTTCTATCCTTCCGCTCCACAGGGAGCGCAACCGGGTGTCCATGGAGCATGCGCTGTCGGTCATCCAATTTCTATCCGCGCCCCTATGGAAGGGTGCCAGCCGGTCCGGTGGCCCAGACCCTGGACCTGTATCTTTTTCTACCCACATCCCTCCTGGGAGGGATGACAGCAGGCACCGACCGCCCCACCTGCCAGACCTCCTCCCACCTGCACTTTCTGCGGCGGGAGGCCTGCCCCTTGGGAAGGGGACAGCCCTTCCCTTTTGCCCACATGCTCCCCTCGTCGGGTGACTCTATGTTGGTTGGAATAGGCCAGCTCCCCTATCCGCCGCTCCGAGAGACCTGGATCCTACTGTGGGCCACCGTCCTCCTCTCTGAGGAAGACCGGCGGATGGGTGTACTCCAAACCTGCGGGGCCCACTTTGGGCAGGGCAAGGGCCCAGAGATCCCCCGCCAGGGCCTCCGTCTGGAGATAGACCTGGGCCTCGGGCACCCTGCGAGAGAGACGGGCCAGGCTGTGGTCCAGGGGCAGCTGGGCGGTGTCCTTGGCCCGGGATAGAACCTCAAAGCCCCGCCGGTTGGCCCCCAGCACCCGCAGATAGGGAGGCCTGGCCAGGGCCAGATCGCCCCGCACCTGCAAGAAGGTGGAGAGCACCAGCCGCCGCACCCGGGCCAGGGGGTAGCGTTTGGTCTTGATCTCCCCCAGCAGCTCCTCCAGGGAGGCGGCACCACGGGCCTTGAGGAGCCGGTTCTCCAGCCCCTCCGACAGGTCAGGGAGCTGTTGAACCCCCTCTCGGGTCAGGGTGCGCACCGCGGCCAGGATGGGCCGCTCCAATGCCTTTAGGCGGGCAGGGCCCATCCCCCGCCCCATGGCCTCTCGGTAGAGGGGGAGGGCCCGGCTGGGGACCAGGGTCTGCCACTCCTCCTGCCCCTCCAAAATCATCTGCCGCAAGCAGGAGGCGCTGGCAAAGCCCCCCTGGGGCCGGTCCGCGTCGTGGCCCGCTCCCCGGCGGGGGATGGCCAGCGGCGCCATGGCGCTCCCCAGCTGTTCCAGGGCGGCCAGATACTCCAGGGCCAGGATGTCGTTGGCCCGCCCCAAGGTGGCGGCCAGCTCCGCCCCGCCCAGCTCCCTGACCGCCTGCTGCCGGGCGGCGGCGAAGGTCATGCCCCGGTCCAAAAACTGCCCCAGGGCCTGGGGGAACCGGGGGGCATTCAAAAGGCGGATACAGGCCTTCAGGCGGTCCAAGTCGCCGCAGTCGCTGCCAAAGCTCAGCAGATCCACGCAGCCCAGGGCGTCCAACAGCCCCACCGCCCCCAGGGCAAACCGCTGGGCGGTGGCCATGGCGTAGGGCAGGGGCAGCTCCAGCACCAGATCTGCCCCACAGGAAAGGGCCGCCCTGGCGCGGGTCCACTTGTCCAGCAGGGCCGGCTCCCCCCGCTGGACAAACTGCCCGCTCATCACCGCCACAATGTGGGTGGCCCCCCGGCGGCGGGTCTCCTCCAGGTGGTGGGCGTGACCCAAGTGAAAGGGGTTGTACTCGGCAACAATGCCCGCAATGACCACGGCTCCTCCTCCTCTCGCCTGCAAAGTTTCCAGGGACCCCTCCGGCAGGCACATCTGCCTGGAACAGCGGGACAGAATGGCTCTTCCCTTAGGCTGCCTGCCTGCGCAACGGCATTCCCCTATAGGAATCAGCCATGGATGGGAGCCCAATTTTTCCAGGATTTTTCCCCGGGAGATGGGGATTGCTCTTGCCTTCCCCTGTGGAATGATAGTATAATGGTATCGAGTAAAAATGTGCGTGTCAAGTCTGACACGGAACAGGAGGACAGAAAGAGAATGAAAATATTGGTTATCAACGCCGGCAGCTCCTCGCTGAAATACCAGCTGATTGACATGACCGACGAGTCTGTCATCGCCAAGGGCAACTGCGAGCGCATCGGCATCGACGGCAAGATCACCCATAAGACCTCCGCTGGCAAAGAGGTGGAGCTGGAAGTTCCCTTCCCCACCCACAAGGAGGCCTTCCTCAAGCTCATGGAGCTGCTCACCAGCGGCGACTGCGCCGTCATCAAGGACATCAGCGAGATCGACGCTGTGGGTCACCGTGTGGTGCACGGCGGGGAGAAGTTCTTCCAGTCTGTGGTGGTCACCGACGAGATCCTGGAGGAGATCAAGGGTCTCTCCGAGCTGGCCCCTCTGCACAACCCGGCCAATGTCCAGGCCATCCAGGCCTGCACCGAGGTTGTGGGCAAATCTGTGCCCCAGGTGGTGGTGTTCGACACCGCGTTCCACCAGACCATGCCGGCCAAGGCCTACATCTCCGGCATGCCCTATGAGTACTATGAGAAGTACCATGTGCGCAAATACGGCTTCCACGGCACCAGCCACCGGTTCATCAGCAGCCGTCTGGGCGAGCTCACCGGCGGGCTCCAGGGCAAAAAGGTGGTCACCTGCCATCTGGGCAACGGTTCCTCCATCTCCGCCATCCAGGATGGCAAGGTGATGGACACCACCATGGGCTTTACCCCCTTGGATGGCATCATCATGGGCACCCGCTCCGGCCAGGTGGACAACTCCATCGTCTCCTATGTGGCCGAGAAAGAGGGCCTCTCCTGGTCTGAGATGAACAACATCCTCAACAAGAAGTCCGGCTTCCTGGGCATCTCCGGTGTGTCCAGCGACGCCCGTGATCTGGAGGCAGCTGCCGCCCAGGGCAATGAGAGAGCCCAGCTGACCTTGGACAAGGTGGTCTATCAGATCCGCCAGTTCATCGGCGCCTATGCTGCCGCCATGGGCGGTCTGGATGCCGTGGTCTTCACCGGCGGCATCGGCGAGAACTCCGCCTCCCTGCGCTACAACGTGTGCAAGGATATGGAGTTCCTGGGCCTGAAGGTCTGCCAGGAGCGCTGCAACAACGCCTCCCGCAAAGAGGCCAAGTTCTCCACCGACGACTCCAAGGTTGAGGCCTGGGTCATCCCCACCAACGAGGAGCTGCTCATCGCCCGGGACACCAAGGCCCTGGTGGGTTAATTCTTCGTTCTAAGTTTTTGTCTCTCCGCCGCCTCCTGAAACCAGGGGGCGGTTTTCTTTGCCCGGTGCCCCGCCTCCCAAATTTTAGGCAGCACAAAGGGCCTGTTCCAGCAGCGGAACAGGCCCAATTTTTGTGGTTGTTTTTATCATCTGCCCCCATGGGCCACAAGCCAGATCACCAGATTCCAGAGGAGCAGCCCCAGGGGCACCAGGGCCAGGAGCAAATATACAAACCGCATATTGCTTCCTCTATTTTCCCTGGCGTACAACAGCAGGTCCACCAGCCACAGGGCCAAAAAGGGACACCAGCCGATCCAGGGGAAGAGGACAATCAGCACCACCTCCACCCCGCGGAAGTACCGCCTGCGGCGGGGCGGATCTTTCATACCGCTCCAAAGCCTTTTGAACCAGTCCATGAGCGCACCCCCTCACCATGGGCCCACAGGGGACTCCCTCAACGCCACATGGGAAAGGGCAGTCCATGGCAGGGCCCCTGTCCTCTAAATTTCTAACAATTTCCTATTTTTAGAATATCGGAATCTTTCCCCGCTGTCAATTGGGATTTTTCCACAAACCGCCGGGGGCACGGGGAATTCCGCCCCACATGGGATTTTTGTCAGCGACCGGCCCGCTGTCTGCAGGCAGAGGGCCTCACTCCACATAGAACTCTGCCCCGTCCTCCAGCCGCAGGCAGCCCAGCCTGCCCCCCTGATCCAGGAAGCCGCAGCCGCAATCCAGGTCCAAAAAGGTGGGGGCGTGGAGAATCCGCCCCTCCCACCCGGGGAACTGGAGGGTGGGGGTGTGGCCAAAGATGAGGGTGCGCCCCGGGTCGTAGGTTCTCCCCGGTTCCGGCCGGTCCCAGAGGAAGTCCTCCAGGGCATAGTCCTCCAGCGCCTTTTCCGGGGAAAAGTTCCGCAAGCCGCTGTGGGTCAGCAGATAGCGCCGATCTCCCAGCTGCAGCTCCTCGTACAGAGAAAAATCCCGCACATACCCCACCAACGCCTCCCGTACCGCCGGCGGCTGGGCCAGGTATCCCTCAAAGGTGCTCCTGCCGCCGTTGAGCATCCACAGGGACAGATCCCCCAGCCCATCCCCCTTCAGGAACAGCATAAAGTTGTCCAGGGTGCAGTCCAGGGGCAACCTCTCCACACACTGGAGAAAGGCCAACTCGTGGTTCCCCAACAGGGGGAACACATTCTCCCGCTGGAGCATGTCCAGCAGAATCTCCACCGGCCGGGGCCCCCGGTCCACCACATCCCCCAGGACAAACAGCAGGTCCTCGTGGGCCAGGTGGATCTTCCGCAGCATGGCCTGGTACTGGTCAAAGGCCCCGTGTAGATCGGACATGAGATAGATCACCGTTCTCTTCCTCCCCTGATTTTGGCGTACCTGTCTTGGGGCCACAAGGTTTTCCACACTCCACGGCCTTGGATAGACCAATTTTCCACCGTTCTCCGGTCAAACTGTGGAAAAGATGCTCCCGAACCATCTTCCATGACGGACAGCGGCGTCCCATTCTCCCCTGCCCCGGAAGGGCTCCCACAGTCACCGCCGGTTGGCACAGCCCCATGGCCCCAGGGTGAACGCTCTCCCTAGCAGACTTTCCCTCCACAGGTTCACAGCTTTGGACATCCGTGCCCTCCCTGCACAATAGGATGGGGCAGTCCGTCCAAAGACTGCCCCATCCATCTGCCCTGTGGCGGCGATGCCCCACGGGCCATGTATTGCGATGCAAAGGATTATTTTTACAGACAGATCCCTTCTGCCCCAAAATTCTTAGTACAGTTTTGCCCCTGCGGGGATCCGGTCGTCCACCATGAGCAGGTGGAGACGCTCCTCCCCCTCCTCCTGGTGTACCGCACTAATCAGCATACCGCAGGAGTCAATGCCCATCATCGGTCTTGGCGGCAGGTTGACGATTGCGATACAGGTCTT
>CAJFOV010000025.1 GCA_904397835.1 Candidatus Aristotella avistercoris | reverse complement strand
GGTGCAGATGGATGTAATACAGTTTTTCCTCTTTGCTCCACTTCCGATGTGGTGTCCCTTTCTTTCCCATTCCTATTCCTCCTTTTCTCTATATTTTACTACGAAAAAAGTAGACACCCACACTTTTGTGAGTGTCTACTTTCATTTTACAGGTGCAGGCGGTTTTACCGCCCTCCCTTTTTGTGTTCTTGTTCTTAACAGAACCGTCCGCTCTGCTGTTTCTGGCACAGCCAGCGGGCCTGCACCGCTTGGAGCTCCTGATTTGAGACCTGCTCCACCTGGAACCATCCCCGTTTCTCTGCCTCCCGGCAGAGATCAAAGCGGATCTGGTGCTCCTCCCGCAGCAGGCCCACAAACTCGGTCAACAGCCCCTGGCTGTCCATCCCGCTGGCCCAGCCGTTGTACTGGCCAGTGGTCAACTTTTGCAGCCGGACCATCTCCTGGAGCATCTCCTGATCTGGAGAGACACGCTGTGTTTCCATGGGCATCCCCTCCTTAACTCAGGTGGTGAAGGAGCTTGTTGTAGTGCTCCTGGTGCTTTGCAGCCACCTGTTCACATTTGATCCGCAACTGTGGATCCTCACAGCGCTGTGCATAGGTCTTAAAGGTCTCCACAAGTGCTTTTTCCTCCTGGAGCTGCTGAGACAGGGCCTGAAGTTCCCGCCTGGTCATTTATCCACTCCCCTTTCGTGTTGTCCGCATAATTTGCAGGGTAACCTAGTGTTGACCCGCAACAGCAGGATTATGCTCCCCAAAAACAGCAGCAAGGGATACCCATGGAACAGAGGCATAAAAAAACTCGTCCGAAGACGAGGTCAAAACACATTGGAGCATGACAAAATATACGGATCGTTATTGATTCGCATTTTTATTCATCGATTGTATTTTATTCATTTTTTGAAAATCCGATACGCCCACTACGGGGCTGGTAATGCACAGTCGATCCAAAGACATTACGACTACATCTACGTCATCTACCACAGGAACACCTCCCAAATATGAATCTTAAAATCGAAAAACTTGCAAAATGGTGGGCATGGCCTCGCCGTTTGTACATCTTCCCCGTCCTTTTGCACGGGGAGGAACCATCGAGAGAAAAACAAAAAATCCCCGTCCACCATGGGACGAGGATTCTACCACGCGTTACCACCCAAATTGATGCCACCAAGGCATCCAACTCTGTAAGGTCCATTGAACCTTTTGCCATTAACGGTGCAAACCGGAATTCCCCTACTGGGATTAAACTGTTCAGGGAACCTGCTCGAGAGGGAGAACATCAACATGCTACGGATCGATTTTCACCAGACATCGACTCTCTGCACCGGTCACATGAAGTGTCATACTCTGTCACTGCATTTACTTTTAATATTCGATTTGATCCTATTCTAGCAGGAAGCATGAAAAATGTCAATAGGAATTTTTAAAAGTTGGTCCATTTTTGTTCACATTTCGCCCAAAAACTCTCACCGATCCTGTGCGGGGCACCGCACCTATGTGCAGATTCCGCGGCGGGCCTTCTTCCTGCTCAGTCCTGCGCCACCTTACGGCCCAGCTCCACGGCCTGCTCAAGGGCAATGTTCCCTTCAATGGCCCCCCGCGCCTTGGCGCCTGTGGCAAGGATCATGCCACGGTCTGTCCATCCCAGCCGACCGGTCAAGGTCCGGTAGTAGGTGACCACCTGCTGCATGTGCTCTACCTCCGGATCCCCCGACACTGCCAACAACACGCACTCCTTCTTGGGGAATTTGTATTGGATGGCGATGGCATAGCTGTGGAGCCGGTCCAAGGCTGCTTTCAGCTGGGCGGAGACGGTAAAGAAAAAGATGGGTGTGCCCAATACCAACAGGTCACAGTCCTGGATGCCCTCATAGATCGCTTCCATACCATCTCGCTGGACACACCGGCCTGTTTTGTTGCACCCACCGCAGTCCAAACATCCCTTGACCGGGGTCTCTGCCAGATTCACCAGTTGTACCTGAGCTCCCGCCTCTTGGGCGCCCTGTTGAAAGGCCTCTGCCAGCCGTTGGGTGTTTCCCTTCTTGCGGGGGCTGCCTACGATCATCAAAATTTTCTTTGCCATCGTCAGTTTCCTCCCAGTCTCTTATGTTTTGTAAAAAAGGCTCCCGCCACCAAAGTTAGCAAGAGCTATCTCATGGCTATTATACCCCATCCAAGTTTCAAGTGCAAGGCGGCAATCCAGACACCAGCCTATTCTGCGAAGCATAGGATGGGGAAGAATCCATTTCCAAGGAGTTTGTCATGGTCACTTTGAGCATCTGTATGATCGTCAAAAATGAGGAGGCGGTGCTGGAGCGCTGTTTGGAGAGCATCCGAGGGCTGTGGGATGAGCTGGTGGTGGTGGACACCGGTTCCACTGATGCCACCGTTGCCATCGCCCAACGGTATACATCCCAGGTGTTCCACTATCCTTGGCAGGACGACTTTGCCGCTGCCCGCAATTTTTCCTTTACCCAGGCCCATATGGACTACTGTATGTGGATAGATGCCGATGACCTCCTTCTCCCCAAGGACCGAGAGGAGCTGCTGCATCTCAAGGAGACCCTGGACCCATCGGTGGATCTGGTGATGATGCCCTACCACACCGCATTTGACGCTAACGGGTCCCCCACCTTCTCCTATGAGCGGGAGCGCTGGTTGCGCCGCGACCGGCAGTTCCGCTGGCAGGGGGCAGTCCATGAGGCCATTCCCCCCTCAGGCAAGATCCTACATGTCGGCGCTGCCATCACCCACCACAAGGTGGGGACCGGGGATCCCGATCGGAATCTGCGCATTCTGGAGGGGCTGCTCCGGCAAAAGGGCAGCCTGGAGCCCCGGCAGCAGTACTACTACGGCCGGGAACTGCTGGCCCACGGCCAATGGATCCGGGCAGCCCAGGTGCTCCAGGACTTTCTGCAGCAGGGACAGGGCTGGGTGGAAAACAATTTGGACGCCTGTCTGGTCCTGTCCAAATGTTACCAGCAACTGGGGCAGGAGGAGCGCTCTCTCCACGCCCTGCTCCATGCCCTGACCTACACCCGGCCCCGTGGGGAGGTCTGTTGCGCCCTTGGAGACCACTTTATGAACCGGGGACAGTATGAGGATGCCATCTTCTGGTATGGGACAGCGCTGCACTGCCCCCGTCCCCAGACGGGCGCCTTTGTCCAGGAGGACTGCTACGGGTATCGCCCTGCCCTGCTGCTCTGTGTCTGTTATGATCGTCTGGGCCAGCGGGAGCGGGCCAGGGAATACAATGAACTGGCCGGCCAATTCCGCCCTCAGGACCCCAGCGTGCTGTACAACCGGAACTATTTTGCCCAGCAGGCAGGTCATCAGGGCGAAGATACACCGGAAGAGGAAGTTCCACAGGACACACATAACAGATGAATTCATTGTGTACGCTGCACCTGTAGTAGCCCATAGTCACTGTAGCAATTCTCGGTAACATTCTTTCCAACCGGTAAGGATATGCTATAAAAAGAGGAGATCTTTATCGAGGGTAGAACCTGGAACCCCATGGTAAGCACGCCGCACCGGCACATCCTCAGAAGGACACCGGATGGTCCCTCCTTGTCGTTCGACTCTGGTCTGTAAGGAAACGAAAAATTCCCCCAGCACAGCTTCTCTATCCATTTTGAAGATTGAATCGCAACGATTCTCTCAATTGTCGGGCAAAACCTTTACCACTCGCTGTGCAACATCGGGATGGTTTATCCCATTGGATGCCATTAAAATAACCGTAGGGAGCACAAACGTGCTCCCTACGGTTTTGTTCTGGGGATTCTAGTTCTCCGCCTCGTCGACGGCGTCGTCCTCCAAGGTGCTGCTGACATGAATACTGCCGGGGTTCAGCCAGTCGCTGTCTGGCCGGCAGATGAGCCGGGCATCCACATAGGCCTGATCCAAGGTGAGGATGGTTTGGCCCTGGTAGACACCGGACTCCACCAGCTGGGTCACCAGCGCGGCATCGGCCTTGGTGTCATCCTGTAAGGAGAGGGGCAACATGAGGCTCATGCAGTTGCCCTTGGGGTAGTAGAGGGGGATGGCCGTCTTATAGTTCCAAGTGACCCTCTTCACCGCCAGGTCAATGGCATCCTGCAGGCGGTTGCACAGGCGGTTGTTGAGCCTTGCGTTGCTCTCAATGAGCTCTGCCAGTTGGGTGAACAGAACCTTCCGCTCCGTGGCCGTCTGGGCCTGTTCGACCACGTCCAGCAGCCTTTGGGCGGAGGGGTCATTGCACTCCTCCCGCAAAAAGCCCATAGGGAGCCGGGCGATGTTATCCACAATGATGTGCCGTTTGTCGGGGATCAAATCCCGTTTGGGATCGTAGAGAAGGTCGGTGAGCTGATTGAAGTAGCTGGCCACCTGGGGCAGGGGATGGAAGTATTTGACCAGCGTCTTCCCATCCCCCCGGCCACTGCGGTCACCGGCAAGGCAGAAGCTGCTGAAGCGCCACTTGGTGTCATAGATCTCTGACTCATAAGGGACAAAACAGGCATAGATCTCGTCATAGCCAGAGTTGACCAGCCCAGTGTTAAAGGCAGCAAATTTGCCGTCGGAGGAGATGCAGACCTTCCCCTCCATCTGCAGGCGGTAGAAGGTGTAGTTCAAATACTGCCGGAGAATCTGGTGCCGTTTGGGCACCTCGTTTCCTGCCGTATTGAAATCCCAGTCCTCTTTGAGGGCCATCTTGGACAGGGTATCCAGCAGAACACTCCAGTTGCCCAAATAGGCAAAGTTCTCCAACGCCTTGCCCGGCACCCGCTTCTTACTGGGGGCTGGCTGGTCCGGATCCTCCCGGCCGCTGCCCACAAAGTTGAGGACCCACTTCTGCCCATCCGGATAGCGGTTGGGGACAAACCCAGCATGGATGGGAGCGCCCTTTGTTGTAAAGAGCCCCGTAAAAAAGGCCACACCTCGGCTGTTGTGGTAGATCCGCCCCTCTGCCACGGCCCGCTGATAGGCCTGATTCAGCAATTCACCAGGGGCAACATCCTCCAAATCTTCTGCCGCCACCAGCTCGGTAAACACCAAGAGCGTGGAGTGAGGCACAAAGGCAAACTCCTCCAGCACCGGCGGGTAGGGTTCCTCTGGCTCCCGATGGGGTGCAGCCAGTCCCTCTGGCAACGTCTCCTGAGGCATCTCCTGTGACTGGAACATGGGAGCAACAAGGGGGATTTCTTCCTTGAGGGCAGGGGTGACAGGCGCGGGCTGCCCCAACGCTGGTGCAGGCTGAGAGGCCTCTTCCAGGGATGTCTCCTGTGGAATCGCTGCAGCATCTGTTGCCTGCTCCCTCCTAGCGCTCAAATTTTGATCTGGTTCTTTCCATCCGGAGGGGGCCACAGAGGTATGCTCAGTGGCGGCAGTTCCCTCCTGCTTGGCCACGCCGATATACTTTAAATACCAGGCCTGGCGATCCGGATTGGTGTTGGGCACAAAAAAGGCGCAGAGCATATCCCCGCGGGCATTCGGAATCCCAGTTTCAAAATAGACGCCCTCTTCCCATGTTTGAATCCGGTCTCCCGCCACCGCCCGCTGATAGGCCTGGGCCAGCAGAGCCATCGGGGTGCTGCGCTCCTCCTCATGGGTCAGGAGTCCATAGCGTACCAAATCCTCCTGCTTTTGAAGCGGAAGGTAGGCAAAGGCCTTGAGCTGGGCAACGGCCTGCTCCCTCTCATCCAGGGCGGAATCCTCTTCCTTTGTCTGGTTATGGGGGCCAATGTATTTGAGGAACCATGGCTGACGGTCCGGATTGATGTTCTTGACAAAGCCGGCATAGAGCAAGTCCCCCGTTTCTGTGCTGTGCACATCCAAGGGCAGGTAGAGCATCCCACCGGCGGAGATCACCCCGCCCTTCTCCTGGGCCGTGTCATAGGCTTGGGTCAGCACCTCTTCAGCGGTGCGTTCCCCCAGCTCGGCGGCATTGCCCAGCCGGTAGAGGTAGTTCATGGTTCCCCAAGGGAGAAAGGCAAAATCCCACAGACTTGCAGGCCACTCCGCAGGCAAGGCTTGGGGCTGCTCTTGGGTCGCCGCCGCTTCCTGCTCCGAACTCTGGGCAGATACCTCCTGGGGCTCGATCCAGGGGGTGATGGTGACAAAAATTCTGGGTACCCCTTGGCACAGCTCCTCCTCCAGCGTCAGAAATTCCGGCATGCTCTGCAGCATCTGCTTGGACTTTGCAAAGCCCAGCGCATCGTGCCCATATCCCGCCCGTGTCAGGCAGGCCATCACCTGAGCCATATGAATGGGTTGTTGCAGGGGAAATTGAGAGACCAGGAATTGATATATTTTCTGCTTTACCTGTGGGTCCATCACGTTCTGTCAGCCCTTTCCAATGAAATTTTCCACCCCGCCGCAGGATCCATCCAAATCCAGTGGATCTACATATCTTTTGGCGAATATTATATTTTATTCCAAAAATATGCCTCTGTCAAGTCCTAATCTGATAAAATTTTCACAGTACCCAAAACCGCTGTAGACCGCACCTGCAGCAGATGGCCACAGGGGTCAAATGGGCGGTTGACGCCGTTGCTGCAACGCCCAAGAATAGAGCTCTCCTGAAGGTTTGGGTTGACCCCTTTGGGCAGATGGAGCGTCAACCTCCCCAAAATGGCAGAAACTTGTAGTGAGGCGTCTCCCTCCAATTCCGCTTGGGTGAAATCCACATCCATACTTCCCAGCACCACCCGGCAGGAGCCGTCTTTCAGGCTTTTGCAGGCGTTTTTGATCCAATTGCTCCCAAGAACCATTTGGTAATGGGGGTGATCTTGGAAGTCGTATCCACCCTCAGAAGGATGGTAGGTGCTCTGCCGCGTCTGAGGATTCCTTGGGAATAGGAGGCGAATCCCGCCCCAAACCAGCAACAGCGCCACCGCCAGGGGCCAAATTTGGACATCCTGTAGCACTTCCTGCTCCTCCAAAAGGAAAAGAACGCCCACCAGTGCCAAGGTGAGATTTCCCCCGTTGATTCCGTTGCTGGCCATGGAGCAGGCCGCTGGCACCAACAAAAAGAGGGTCCACCACCCCTCAAAGAAGGGATCAAAATACCACAGATGCAGCGCCCTGCCCACAAAGGCCACGCCGGCGCCAATGAGAAACAAGCCAAGGACCACCCTGGGAATCCTTCTGCGCATTTCACCACTCCTTTCCAAAAAAGGGGCGACTGCGTCGCCCCCATTTGATGATTCCTAGTTCTGTGTGTTTTCATCCCTCGGGTCCCCGGCCTCCTGAGGGATCTCAGGAGTCTGTGAGGCCTGCGGTTGATCCTCCGCCTCCGGCATCGGTACCTGGGGGACGGTATCCTCCGAAGGAGCCTGTTGAGGTTCCTCTGTAGGAGCCTGCTCCACAGGGGTGCGGGGTCTGCGGGGGGACGGAGTGGCCGCAGCGGGGTCGTTGGCCAGACGGCGGGCCTCCGCTTTGGCGTCCAACTCCTCGTAGGACAGGTCCGTCTCCATCAGCAGGCGGAAGGTCTCAGCGTCGATCTTCTCCCGACGTTTGAGGTACTGGGCAACCCGTTCCAACTGATCCCGATGTTCCTCTAGGATCTCCTTGCACCGCTCGTAGGCGGTATCCACAATCTCTCGGACCTCCTGGTCGATCTCCGCGGCCACATTCTCCGAGTAGTTGCGGGTCTGGCCCAGATCCCTGCCCAGGAAGATTTCACCCTGATCCTGGCCATAGACAATGGGGCCCAGCTTCTCGCTAAATCCGTATCGGGTCACCATATTGCGGGCGATCTTGCTGGCCCGCTCAATGTCGTTGGAAGCGCCGGTGGAGATGTCGTCCAACACCAGCTTTTCCGCCACACGGCCTCCCAGCAGGGTGACGATTTCCTCATACATCTCCCGCTTGGTCTTATAGTTGCGGTCATCCTCCGGCAGAGAGAGGGTGTAGCCCCCCGCCATTCCCCGAGGTATGATGGAGACCTGGTGCACCGCACTCTGGGTGGGGCAATAGTAGGTGGTCACAGCATGACCCGCTTCATGGTAGCAGGTCAAATTCCGGTCCTTGTCAGAGACCTTGTGGGATCTCTTTTCCGGGCCAGCAATGACCTTGATGGTGGCCTCCTCAATATCCGCCATGGTGATAGCCTTGCGGTTCTTGCGGGCTGCCAAAAGCGCCGCCTCATTGGCCAGGTTCTCCAAATCTGCACCAGTAAAGCCGATGGTGGTCTGTGCAATGACCCGCAGGTCCACATCCGGACCCAGGGGCTTGTTGCGGGTGTGAACGCGCAGAATCTCTTCGCGGCCCTTCACGTCCGGGTAGTTGACCACGATCTGCCGGTCAAAGCGTCCGGGACGCAGCAGAGCCGGATCCAAAATATCGCTGCGGTTGGTGGCGGCAATGACGATGACACCGGTATTGGCGCCAAATCCGTCCATCTCCACCAGCAGTTGGTTCAATGTCTGCTCCCGCTCATCGTGACCGCCGCCCAATCCGGCGCCACGGTGGCGGCCTACGGCATCGATCTCATCAATAAAGATGATGCTGGGGGCGTTCTTTTTGGCTTGCTCAAACAGGTCACGCACACGGGAGGCGCCCACGCCCACAAACATCTCCACAAAGTCAGAGCCGGAGATGGAGAAGAAGGGCACGCCTGCCTCCCCTGCCACAGCCCTGGCCAACAGGGTTTTACCTGTTCCAGGAGGGCCCATGAGCAGCACGCCCTTGGGCACCCGGGCTCCCAGCATATTGAACTTGCCGGGGTTCTTCAGGAACTCGACGATCTCCTCCAGCTCCTGCTTCTCCTCATCGGCCCCTGCCACATCGGCAAAGGTGACCTTGCGGCCCTCTGTCACAGGCTTGGCCTTGGCCTTGCTGAAGTTGGAGATCTTGCCGCCGCCCCCGCCGGCCTGGCGCATCATGAGTACCCAGAAGATCACCATGCCCACCAGCAGCAACAGCGTCGGCAGCATGGTCAGCAGGAGGGAGGGCTCCTCCGCCGGAATGTAGTCGTAGGAGAGGGGCGCATCGGGGTGCGCCGCGTTGTAGGACTGGGAATAGGCCTCCAGGTCCACATCATTCAAAAAGATGGAGATACTGGGCAGGCGGTAGACCACCTCCCGCTCCACGCCATCCACCTTCATGGTCAGGTCGCCCTGGTTGCAGTCGATGACAAATTCGCTGACCTGGCCGTTCTCAAAGTACTGCAGAACCTGAGAATAGGTCAGGGTGTTCCCATTGTTGGTTGGGGTAAAGATAAAGACCGCCAACAGCATGAGCAGCAACAGCACTGCCAAATATGCCCCCATGCCTTTGGACTTCTTAATAGCCAAATGTGTTCACTCCCTGTTCCTGTAAATTGACAAATGCCGCCAATAGAGCCATCCTTTATTCCATGGAACCTTTGCTGTAGACCTGGGGTTTGAGCACCCCGATGTACGGCAGATTCCGGTACTGTTCGGCATAGTCCAACCCATAGCCCACCACAAACTCATCGGGCACATGGAAACCAAAGTAATCCGAATGAATATCGGCCTCCCGGCGCTCCGGCTTATCCAACAGGGTCGCAATACGGATGCTGTTGGGGTTGCGCTGGGTCAGCACGTCCACCAGATAGCTCAGGGTCTTGCCACTGTCCAGAATATCCTCCACAATGAGCACGTCCCGGCCCTCCAGTGGAACATCCAAATCTTTTAATATCTTAACCACCCCGGAAGTTTTTACACCGGAGCCATAGCTGGAGACAGACATAAAGTCGATGGTTACCTTGCAATCAATGGCCCGCATAAGATCCGCCATAAACACAATGGAACCCTTGAGCACACTGACCATGAGCAAATCTTTGCCCTGGTAGTCCTGGCTGATCTGTTTGCCCAGCTTTTCCACAGCCTGGTGAATCTCTTCTTCCGAGATCAGAACCCTCAAAATATCCTCCTGCATGTCTTTTTTACTCCTCTGTTGCAATTGTAATGGTCAACATGTACCGGGTCTGATGGTCGGGGCGCACCCTTCTGTCGCTGCCCAATCCCTGGACCCAAAGGGGCCCCATATCGTCGGCAAGCACAGCCAAGGTATCCCGCTGCTCCAGGGGGACCTTTGCCTCGTTGAGCCATTTTTTCAGTGGTTTGGTCACCCCTCGCTCCGGCAGAGAGAGCCGGTCTCCCGGTCTGCGGGTGCGCAGGATGCTATTCCCGTTTATTTTATCACAATCAATGGCGTTTTTTAAGCCCATCCATGCAGAATTTGTAATTTTTTTATTTTGTTCACATTCCGCTCTCAGGATGGTAGCCCAGCTCCCATCTGGGAGCCGCATCCGCCCTAACTTCAAGGGTTGCGCTGGAAAGACCGGCGCCTGTACCGGGGTTCGAAAGCCAGCCCGCCCATCCTTGACCCAGAAATACACCGGGCCCGGCAGTGTTAAAGTTCCCTGCCCTGCCGCCATCTGGTCCTCCATTTGGTGGATCTCCTGAGCTGTGATGGGAATGTTCCGTTCCCGCAGCAGCGCCAACAGGCCGCGCTGCCGCAGAGCCTTGGGGGCTTGCAGATAGGGGGCCACCAACAGTGCCTCCCCCTGCAGCCAGTTCCCCTGTGCCTGTTGGGCGGCCTGGGTCAAAAAGTCCTCATCCTGCCTCAAGCGCTGGATCATCCCACCCACGCCCGATAGAAGGTTTGGATTGATCTCCAGCAGCCGGGGGAGCACCTGGCGCCGTAGGCGGTTGCGGGTATAGTCCTCCTGTAAATTGGTGGAATCTGTCACATAGTGCAAGTTCTGTTCCCGACAGTAGGCCTCCACCTGGGCGCGAGTGCAGTGGATCAGCGGCCGGATGATTCGCCCACGCACCGGTGGGATGCCGCACAACCCCCGCAGCCCGGTCCCCCGCACCAGATTCAGCAACACCGTCTCCAGGTTGTCGTTCAAGGTGTGGGCCGTTGCAACACGGTCTGCATCCAGCCGTGCAAAGGCGTCATAGCGCACCTGCCTTGCCATCTCCTCCACCGAGCGGCCCTGTTCCTTTGCAATGGCCCCCACGTCCTTTCGGACCACCGTCAGCGGAATCTCCAAACTGTGGCACAGGGTGCGGACAAAGGCCTCGTCCCGGTCCGCTTCTGCCCCTCGCAGCATGTGGTTCACATGACAGGCCGTCAGATCCAGGTGCCAGGTCGGGCGGATTTTCCATAAAAAATGAAGCAGGGCGACCGAATCCGCCCCGCCGGAGAGCCCGACGGCGATTCGATCCCCTTGCTGTATCATCTGCTCCTGCAGGATTGTACGGTTAACCGTTTGGTACATCGCGATTTTTCTCCATCCCGCTGAAGCGGGTGTACTGGCCATCCCAGATCATCTCCACCGTGGCCGTCTCGCCGTGGCGGTTCTTCGCCACAATACACTCAGCCACATTCTGCTTTGCTGTCTCCTTCTGGTAGTACTGCTCCCGGTAGAGGAAGAGGACGATATCCGCATCCTGCTCGATGGAGCCGGACTCTCTCAGGTCGGAGAGCATGGGCCGGTGGTCACTTCTGGAATCGGGCCCACGGGAGAGCTGGGACAGGGTGATGATGGGCACGTCCAGCTCCTTGGCCATGATCTTCAAGTTTCGGGTGATCTCAGAGACCTCCTGCACCCGGTTTTCACTGCGCCGCCCGGTGGACATGAGCTGTAGGTAGTCGATGACAATCAGGCCGATGTCCTTGCGCCGGCGCACCCGGGCCTTCATCTCCCCGATGGTGATGCCGGGGGTGTCGTCAATGTACATGGGGGCCTTGGACAGCACCTGGGCCGCCATGGCCAGGCGCACCCACTCGTCCCCTGAAAGATTGCCCACCTTTAGGCTGGAGCTCTGGATGAGGGCCTCGGTGGATAGCAGACGGGAGACCAGCTGCTCCTTGCTCATCTCCAACGAGAACACCGCAACTCCCACGTTGGCCTTGAGGGCCACGTTGGAAGCGATGTTCATGGCAAAGGAGGTCTTTCCCATGGCGGGCCGCGCCGCAATGAGGATCAGGTCCGATTTGTTCAGTCCCGTCAAAATCCGGTCCAGATCCCGGTAACCGGTGGAGATGCCGGCATACTGATCCCGATCCTCTCCGGCCAGCTTTTGGAGCTGGTCATAGGTACTCAGGATGATCTCATGGATGGGGGTTAGGCCGCTGGTCTCCCGGCCCTTGCGGATCTCAAAGATCTTCTGCTCCGCCGCGTCCAACAGGAGCTTGGCATCATTCCCCTTGTCTTGGGAGCTGTCAATGATCTCCCGGGCAGCCAAAATCAGGCTGCGCCGGTAGTACTGCTCCCGCACAATGTTGGCATAGGCCTCTACATTGGAGACCGACGGCACCACCTGGGCCAACTGGGTCAGGTAGATCTTGGCGTCCTCATCCGTTGGAAAGATCCCCTGCTCCTTGGCCCGAGCCAGGACGGTGATAAAGTCGATGGTCTCAGCGGAGGTGTACATGCCCATGATCAGGGAGAAGAGCTCCTGATGCTGGGGGCGGTAGAAACACTCCGGCCGCAGGATCTCCAACACCCTGCTGAGACAGTCCGGCTGCAGCAGCACGGCCCCCAGGACCGACTGCTCCGCCTCCAGGTTGTAGGGCAAAGGCTGGTCATAGACCTCTGTACTCTCCAGCTGGGGCATGGACTTTCCCTCCTTTCGCCAAACAGTAAAACGAGTTCGTTATTCCTCCGTCACCATGACGCTGACCTTGGCGGTGATCCCCGCGTGCAGGCGCACCTCCGCCTGGTAGGTCCCGAAGGCCTTAACCTCTCCATTGAGGGTGATCTTGCGCTTTTCCACCGCAGTCCCGTACTGCTCCTGGAGGGCCTGAGCCACCTCCTTGGCGGTGATGGAACCAAAGAGGCGGCCGTTGCTGCCCGCCTTGGCCGTCAGCTTGACGGTTTTGCCGTTGATCTTTTGGGCGGCCTCCTGGGCGGCCTTTTTCTCCTGCTCCTGGCGGTAGGCCTGGGCGGCGTCCTTGGTCTTCATCTCATTGACGGCCTGGGCGTTGGCCTCCTTGGCAAGGCCCTTTTTTAGCAGGAAATTCTTTGCATAACCGTCGGCTACGTTGACCAACTGGCCCGCCTTACCGGTACCTTGTACATCTGCAGTTAAAATCACTTTCATCTGTTGTCACAACCTTTCTCCGTGTTTCAAGAGCCTGTGCCACTGACTCCCCCACACGGTAGGGGAGACAAATGGGAAAACGGCCTTTGGGGAGCAAAGTCCCCTCCAGTCGTTTTTCGATGGGCCGCATCTTCCTTTGGCGTGCAGTCCGCTATTGTTGCTGTAAGGAATCCAAATACTCATCAATGGCCCGGGTGAGCTTCTCCTTGGCCTCCTCCATGGTACAGCCGGGGAGCTGAGCCCCCGCCATGGTCAGGTGGCCGCCGCCGCCCAATTTTTCCATGATGAGCTGCACATTGATCTCCCCCATGGATCGGGCCGAGAAGCTGATGCCGTGATTGACCTCATAGAGCACGATGGAGGCCTTGACCTCATTGATGCCCAACAGTTCATCGGCAGCCTGAGGGGCTGCAATCTGAATGCAGTCGCTGTGGACGGAACAAGTGGCAATGGCACAGCTGCGGTAGACCTCCGCCGAGGAGACGATGTGGGTGCGGATCTGATAGGTCTCCATGTCCGAGGAGAACAGCTTTTTGACGCTGACCGTATCCGCCCCCATCCGCCGCAGATAGGCCGCCGCCTCAAAGGTGCGCACCCCGGTCTTCATGACAAAGTTCTTGGTATCCAGCATGATGCCTGCCAGCAGGGCCTCCGCCTCCGGACGGCCCAGGGGCTTGCTCGCCCCAAAGTACTGCACCAGTTCCGCCACCATCTCAGAGGCGGAGGAGGCATAGGGTTCGTGATAAAAGATGACGGCGTTGTCAATGTGCCCCACCATCTTGCGGTGATGATCGATGACAACCACGGTCTTGCAGGCTTCATAGACCTGGGGAGATTCCAAGAAGAAGGGGACATGGGTGTCCACCACAATGAGGGTGGTCTTTTTCCCAATGCGCTCCATGGCATCGTCCGGGTTCAAAAAGTCCCCCTCGCTGTAACCCTCTGTCTGCAGCAGTCGCTGCAGCAATGGTCCCACCAAGTTCTTCTTGCGGTCGATAACAATGGCAGCCGGTTTACCCAGCAGACGCACCGCCTTCATCATACCCACGGCAGCGCCAAAGCAGTCTAAGTCCGCAAAGTGATGTCCCATGAGCAGCACGTTGTCGCTGCCCTCCAGCAGCTCCTTGAGAGCGTTTGCCACGATGCGGGTTTTAACCTTGGTGCGCTTTTCCACACCTTTGGACACGCCTCCATAGAATTCGAATCCATTGAGGGTTTTGATGGCCGCCTGATCTCCACCCCGTCCCAGAGCCATGTCCAAAGCTTGCCGGGCCATCTGTTCCCCCTCCGAAAGGGAGGAGACATTGCGGCCCACGCCGATGGACAGGGTGGGCGCCACGCCGCCCGGGGTCTCCATGGCCCGGACCTGATCCAGAATGCGAAACCGGTTTTGCACCATATCCCGCATGTGCCGCTCCTCCAGCACCAGCAAAAACTGATCCCGGGAGGTCTGGCGCATGAGGACGTGGTAATTTTCCACGTACTGGTAGATCAGATCCTCCACCTGGCCCACAATGCGGCTGCGCTCGCTCTCCTTCAGATCGGAGAGAAGATCCTCATAGCTGTCGATGGTGATGAGCATCACCGACGGGCGGGTTTCTACATACTCCTTGGCGGCCCGCTTCAGTTGGGTATCCTCCACCAGATAGACCACGGTCATCTTCTGATCCAGGGAGTCAGGCTTGATCCAAAAAGCGGTGAACAAGTGCTCTCCATAGCTGGCGGGCACCCCCTCTTTGGGGCAGGGCGCGTCAAAGCTGGCAGAGGGGATCAACTGCTGGATATCCAACTCAAAGATCTTTTCCCCTTCAAAGGCCCGTTCCTCACAGGCCGAGTTGTACCAGACCACCTTGCCATCATCCACAACCAGCACCGGCATGGGAAACTCCCGCAGAACCTTACGCTGGGTGGTGGAGAGGGTCTCAGAGATCCCATCCAAGAACTGATATAGCGCCTTTTTGGTACGGTATCCATTGGCCAGCACCAGGATCAGCAGCACCAGGAACACCACACCGGCGGCAATGCCCACCTGCCAGTTTAAGTAGGCGGTGACCCCTGCCAAAACCGCAATCACACCCAGCAGCAGGCTCAACAGCTTTGTATAGAATCCCATGGTGCTCCCCCCATTTTGTCATTCGCTCAACAGCCCGCTTTAAATCTCCTGGATCACAGGAAGAATCATGGGACTGCGCTTGGTCTGATTATATAAATAAGAAGAAAGTTTATCTTTGATGACTGTCTTCATGTGGCCCCAGTCGTTCAGGCCGTTGCTGGCACAGTCCTCCACACAGCGGCGCACAATCTCCCGGGCCTCAGCCATCATGTGTTCTGCCTCCCGCACGTAGACAAAGCCGCGGGAGATGATATCCGGCCCGGCGGCAATCTGGCCGCTGACCGAGTCAATGGCAACCACCGCAATGATCAGGCCGTCCTCAGCCAGATGCTTGCGGTCCCGCAGCACAATGCTGCCCACGTCGCCCACGCCAAGGCCATCCACAAAGACCTGGCCCGCTGGCACGGAGCCCACAAATTTCATGTCCACGCCGTCTGTCTCCATGACCTTGCCAATATCCCCAATGAGAATCCGGTCGGAGGGGATACCCATGGCCATGGCCAGCGAGGCGTTCTTTTTCAGATGCTTATACTCGCCGTGGACCGGCACAAAATACTTGGGCCGCACCAGGCTCATCATCAGCTGCAGATCCTCCTGGGAGGCGTGGCCGGAGGCATGGGTCTCGTACATGGCCTCGTAGACCACCTCCGCCCCCAGCTTGAGCAGCTCGTTGATGACCCGGCCCACCGTCTTTTCGTTGCCGGGGATGGGGCTGGCGGAGATGATGATAAAGTCGTTGGGGGTGACATTCACCTTCCGGTGCTCGCCCATGGCCATCCGGGACAGGGCAGACATGGGCTCCCCCTGGCTGCCAGTGGTGATAATGACCACCTTGTTGTCCGGATAGTGGCGGATGGCGTCAATGTCGATGAGCAGCCCGTCGGGCACCTTCAGATAGCCCAACTCAATGGCCTTGGCCACCACGTTGAGCATGCTCCGGCCAGAGAGGGCCACCTTCTTGCCATACTTGCGGGAGTAATCCACAATCTGTTGGATTCGGTGGACGTTGGAGGAGAAGGTCGCAATGATGATCCTGCGGTTCCCCGCCTGGCTGAAGAGTTTGTTGAAGGACTCTCCCACCTTGCTCTCGCTGCGGGAGTGGCCCGGGCGCTCAGCATTGGTGGAATCGCACAACAGAGCCAACACGCCCCGGTTGCCCAGCTCGCCAAAGCGGGCCAGGTCGATGACCCCGCTCTCAATGGGGGTAAAGTCCACCTTGAAGTCGCCCGTCTGCACCACCACACCGGCGGGGGTGTGGATGGCCAGGGCGCAGGAGTCGGGGATGGAGTGGTTCACATGGATAAACTCCACCGCCATGCAGCCCAGCTTGATGATATCCTTGGGCTTGACCACGTTGAGTTTGACCTTGCCCAGCAGATCATGCTCCTTCAGCTTTCCCTCCAGGATCCCCAGGGTCAGCCGGGTCCCATAGACGGGGATGTTCACCGTCTTGAGCAGGTAGGGGATGGCGCCAATGTGGTCCTCATGGCCGTGGGTGATGACGATGCCCCGGATCTTATCCTTGTTCTTCTCCACATAGGTGAAATCGGGGATCACCAGGTCCACGCCCAGCATCTCCTCGTCAGGGAAGGCCAGGCCGCAGTCCACAATGAACATGTCGTTGACGCACTCATAGAGGGTCATGTTCTTGCCGATCTCATTCAGCCCCCCCAATGGGACAATCCGCAGGGGCGTTCTGCGCACCTCGGTGGTCTCCGCAGGGGCGTCCTTGGCGCCCTTCTTCTTGCTGGTGCGCTTGGTGGTCTTTTTCTCCTGGGCCTGGCTCACCGCCTCCAGCACCTGGGCCTCCAGAGCCTTGCTGGCAGACTGTTTTTTGCCCGTCTCCCCCTTGCGTTTGCGGGTGGCCTGCTTTTTGGGGGCCTCTTTCTCCTGGGCGAGCCCCGCCTTGGCGTGCTCCCCCTGCTCCACTGTCTTTTTGGCGGTGGTTTTCCCCCTGCGCGAGGGGGTCTTCTTTTTCTCTTTCTCTGTCTTGTTGGTCTCTTTTTCTGGCACGTCTTTGCCTCCATTCTTACTTGTTCTGTATTACGAAATTTTGATCGGAATCCGTCTGCAACCGGTCCAGACGAATTGGATTACAAACAAATCTTTGGGCCCTTCTCACGCCCAAAACCGAAAAAACGGGGAAACTTGTTCCCCCTGCCCGCTCCATGGCCACCCTGGGCCCTTCGAAAGCTGCCGGAGCCGGTCATCTTCTTCTCCCTTGCTGGAATCCACTCAAGTATACCTTATCAGGTTAATTGTATACTCATCCACCTTTACTGTCAAGTGCCACGCCTTCCTCCTCCCGTCCCCCATAGTATGGGACAGTTCCATTCCATTTATTGCTTCTAATTGCTGCACTGTACCTGTTTTCTTTGGCTTGGGGGAAGATCCTTGCGGATTTTCATTGATCCCTCTGGGGATTCTATGGTACACTGTAGGCAGTTACTCCACGGGTTTGCCTGCTTACCAGGGTGGTCCCGTGGAAATTTGCGGCCCACACTATTTATTTGACGGGAAAATTGGACAGACTGTTAGAAAGGCGGAACAACATTGAAGCATGTGGACATCTACACCGACGGGGCCTGCTCCGGCAACCCGGGGCCAGGCGGTTATGGAGCCATCCTGGTCTATCAGGGGCGGGAAAGGGAGCTTTCCGGCGGGGAGAAGCAGACCACCAACAACCGCATGGAGCTCACTGCGGCCATTGCAGCCCTCCGTGCCCTGAAGGAGCCCTGCCAGGTCACCCTCTACAGTGATTCCCAGTACCTGGTCAACGGCTTTCAAAAGGGATGGGTCTACCAGTGGGAACAGAAGAACTGGGTGAAAAGCGACAAAAAGCCTGTGCTCAATGTGGACCTGTGGCAGGAGCTGCTGCGCCTCTTCCGGGTGCACCAGGTCCAATTGGTGTGGGTGCGGGGCCACGCCGGCCACCTCTATAACGAGCGGTGCGACCGCCTGGCCGTGGCCCAGGTGGAACAGATGCGCGCCCTTTAAAAATTTTCCGGCAGGGGTTGAAATATATACTTTTTTAGTATACAATCAAATTGTACTGAAACACCAACACACATCCCATCCCTTCTATAAGGAGGTTTTCCATTGAAACGCTTTGTTTATGCGGACAATGCCGCCACAACAAAAATTTCGGAACCGGTGCTGCAGGCCATGCTCCCCTATCTGCGGGAGGAGTACGGCAACGCCTCCAGCATCTATGCCCTGGGACGCCGGGCGGGGCAGGCCATCAAGGACGCCAGGGAGACGGTGGCCAAGGCCTTCAACGCCCAGCCGGATGAGATTTTTTTCACCTCTGGCGGTTCCGAGGCGGACAACTGGGCCATCAAGGGCGTTGCCCACGCCATGGCACAAAAGGGCAAAAAGCACCTGATCACCACAGTCTTTGAGCATCACGCCGTGCTGCACACCTGCCAGGCCCTGGAGAAGGAGGGCTTTGAGGTGACCTATCTGCCGGTGGACCCCATGGGCCTGGTCCATGTGGACCAGGTGGCCCAGGCCATCCGGCCGGACACCGCCCTGGTCTCCATCATGTACGCCAACAACGAGATCGGCACCATCCAACCCATTTCCCAGATCGGCGCCCTGTGCCGGGAAATGGGTGTGCTCTTCCACACCGACGCGGTCCAGGCGGTGGGCAATGTGGACATCGACGTCAAGGAGCAGAACATCGACCTGCTGTCTATGTCCGCCCACAAGATCCACGGTCCCAAGGGCACAGGCGTGCTCTACTGCCGCCGGGGGCTGCGCTTCCCCAACCTCATTGACGGAGGCGGCCAGGAGAGGGGCCGCCGGGCGGGCACTGAGAATGTGGCTGGCATTGTGGGCCTGGCCAAGGCCGTGGAGCTGGCCTGCTCCGATGTTGCCCGGCACACCGCCCATCTGGTTCCCCTGCGGGACCAGCTCATCGCCGGCATTCTGCAGATCCCCCGCACCCGCCTCAACGGGGATCCTATTCAGCGCCTGGCAGGCAATGCAAACCTGTCCATTGAGGGGGTGGAGGGGGAATCCCTCCTGCTGATGCTGGACCTGGCGGGGGTCTGCGCCTCCTCCGGCTCCGCCTGCACCTCCGGCTCCCTGGACCCCAGCCATGTGCTCCTTGCCATCGGCCTGACCCACGAGGTGGCCCACGGCTCCCTGCGGCTGAGCCTGAGCGACGAGACCACCCAGGAGGATGTGGACTACATCCTGCAAGTGCTCCCGGGGATTGTGGAGCGGCTGCGGGCCATGTCCCCCCTCTGGGAGAAGATCTGCCAAGAGGCCAACTAGGCTGCCAGAAGAAAGGAAGGTTTTTGCCATGCTATATTCCGACAAGGTCCTGGACCATTTCACCAACCCCCGCAATGTGGGGGAGATCCCCGATGCTGACGCCGTCGGCGAGGTGGGCAACGCCAAATGCGGGGACATTATGAAGATGTATCTGAAGATCAAGGGCGGGATCATCACCGATATCAAATTTAAGACCTATGGCTGCGGCGCGGCCATTGCCACCAGCTCCATGGCCACAGAGATGATCAAGGGCAAATCCATCCAGGAGGCCCTGCAGCTGTCCAACAAGGCCGTGGTGGAGGCTCTGGACGGCCTGCCCCCCACCAAGATCCACTGCTCCGTTCTGGCGGAGCAGGCCATCAAATCGGCCCTGGCGGACTACTACCGCCGGCAGGGCGTGGATCCTGAGCCCATTGTGGGCCCCACCGGGGAGTGTTCCGCCTGTGAAGACCTGTAACAGCGGCCGTCAGGTCCTGGTGGCCCTGAGCGGCGGGGTGGATTCCTCCGTCTGTGTGCGCCTGCTCCAACAGGAGGGATACCAGGTCCAGGCGGTGGTCATCGATTTTTCCCCCGCCCATGCCAAAGTGGTGGCGGAGGCACAGCGGATGGCGGATTTTTTACGGGTCCCCCTCCATGTGGTCCAATGCCACGAGGCCTTTCGCGCCAATGTCATTGAGCCCTTCTCTAAAGCCTACCTTCAGGGCCGGACCCCCAACCCCTGTATTCTCTGCAACCCCTCCACCAAGTTCCGCTTCCTGCTGGAGACTGCCGACCAACTGGGCATCCGGTGGGTGGCCACCGGCCACTACGCCGGCTTGGAGCGCTCTGAAGGGCGCACCCTGCTGAAAAAGGCGGACTGCCTGGAGCGGGATCAGTCCTACATGCTCTACCGGCTGGATCAGGAGCAGCTCTCCCGGCTGCTGCTGCCCCTGCAGGGCCTGCCCAAGGCCCAGGTGCGGGAGCTGGCGGCCCAGTGGGGTCTGCCCTGCGCCCAGTCCCCGGACAGTCAGGAGATCTGCTTTGTGCCCGATGGGGATTATGCCGCCTACATAGAGTCCCACTATGGGGTCTCTCCCCCGGGGCCCTTCTATGCCCCAGATGGAACCGTCTGCGGCACCCACCGGGGGATCCTCCACTACACTGTGGGGCAACGCAAGGGCCTGGGCATCGCCCTGGGGCGGCCGGTCTTCATCCGAAAAATGGATCCCCAGACCAACGCCATCTATCTGGCGGACGCCGGGGGAGAGTTCAGCCGGGAACTGCGCTTGACCGGCTGCCGTTGGATCCCCTTTGACACCTTGGAGGAGCCTATGGAGGTGACCGCCAAGGTCCGCTCCATGGCCAAGGAGGCACCCGCCTCCATCTTCCCCTGTGAGGAGGGCGTCCGGGTGATCTTCCAGGAGCCCCAGCGGGCACCGGCGCCCGGCCAGTCCTGCGTCTTCTACCAGGGAGATGTGGTGGTGGGCGGCGGATTGATTGCGGAAAACAACCTATAGGGCCCGATCTGATAAATCATAAGAGGGAGCGCCCTGCCAGCCGGGGCCTCCCTCTTTTGCACCTTCCCACATTTCCTCCACACAGGTGGATTCTTTTCCACCAGGGAAGGGCCCATCGTCACCTGCCCTGCGGAAAGAACCCGGCTTTGGTAGGCAGGAGCGTCGCCGTCGTTCTATCGGAATATTTGTTATATTTTTATATAATAATACAATTTGTATCATATTTTAACAACAAGTACTACAATTTGTGACAAATATAGGCCTCACGGCGTGGACCACTTTCAATTGGGATCTTTGACCCACAGGTGCGACCCATCTTGACCATCCATTGACAGGCAGAAATCTATTTGTATAATAAATAGAAAGAGGTAGATTCATCGATAGAATCAATGATCCGTGTCAGAAAGGAGCTTTGTTATGCGCAAGATTGTACTCTATGGTACCCCCACCTGAAGCACCTGCCCACCGGTGAAAGAGGTTCTTTCCCAGTACGGCGTCCAATATGCCTATGTGGACATGTTGTCCAGCATTGGGGCGCTGAAGATGTTTCTAAAAATCCGGGACACCAGCGACAGCCACGCTACCGCTCGAACCAACCACGGTATCGGAATTCCCACCCTGGTGGTGGATGACGCCGCCTATGTCCTCTCCGGTCCTGAACAGGCCCGGGAGCTGGTGGAACAGCTCCACCTGGGCGCCCAGAATTGATCATTGCCCTTTCAAAAGCAGTCGGGCAGGTACCCGGCTGCTTTATGTTGTACGGCAAAAAGAGAACAAAATTGTCAAATGTTTCTTGTTGGATGATAAAAAAGAAATTCTTACCTTTTTACAGGGTCTTCTATTGTACACGCCGTTTCACTGATCTATAATAAGTATCTGTTGGGGTTTCTCCAATATCACGAGGGGATACCTGCCTGCATTCTGTATCCGCATCCCCAGTGGGTGCACCGGCATACAGGCAAGACCTGAGCTGTGCAAAAAAGATCGGGAGGGCTTGATTCATCAGTGGATAAAATAAAAAATTTTCTCACCCGCTACAAAAAGATTGTAATACCCGTTGCCATTCTGTTGGCATTGGCTCTGGTTGTGGGCATTTATTTTGCCCTTTCCCACTCCAGTGGGCCGGCAGGTTCTGTCGATTCCTCCTCCGGTCGTGAGAGCGGCAACATCGATGGGCAGGAGGTTTCCGTTGCCGACCTGCAGCCGCTGGCAGATCACAACATCCTCACCGTTACGGAACGTGTGCCAGTGACCAGAGGCTCCAAAGTGGACCTCACAACGACGGTCACCTACAATGCTGCGTATGTCCGCAGTATTGTGGTTGATGACAGCCAGGTGAACTATGACACCAACGGTGAATATCAGGCAACCTATACCATCACACTGGAAGGTGCAAAACTGCGGGAACTGTTGCAAGATGAGTCTCTAGAAGTCCCCTTCTCCACCGATGGCTCCACCATCGTTTTAAACGTTCCCATTACCGTCATCGTGCAGGAGAGTTCCTCAAGCTCTGAGGAGGAGCCCATATCAGAAAAGGAGTCCTCAGATGAAAACAGCACAGGCGGCAATGCCACCGGTTCTGGTCAATCTGGCGGCTCCTCGGGTGGTTCCAGCCATACCGGCGACAGCACAACCAGCAGCGGAAACAGCGGTTCATCCGCCACACAGCCGGGCCATACCCACCATTGGAAAACCGCTCTGGAGACCCAGGAGGAGACCCGTGAGTACTGGGTTACACAGGAAAAACAGGAGTATACCCTCTACCGGTTTTATTGGTACAACACCAACACTTGGGAGGAGTCCCGGGATGCGAACCGCTTCCAGGAGTGGTCAAGGAGCTCCAACGGCCAGCTCTATCCCCTGCGCCACCCCTTCGCAAGGCCGGAAGACAACCCGCTCTTCTTAGAATATGACGGCAACGGCAACCCGGTCTACACCAATGACCACACCATTCTCTCCAATCTGTATGAGTGGGTACCCTGTGAGCCGCACATGGAGTATGAGACCGTTACAGTAGAAGTCAAAGTCACCAGATGTACCATATGCGGCGCCATCAGAGAATAACGCTCCAGTCTCGCGGCCAAAAAGGGCATGCCGCCACACCCGCTATCTCTTTGGGATATTCCATTGCATGCAGTGGAATATCCCTTTTTTATTTCCCCGTTCCAAATCTCCGAGCGACCCTGGCGGCCACTGGAATTGGACGAACTGCTGAGGCCTATCACTAAAATCCTTCCACCCCCCTAAAAGATCCCACGCTGTCAGCCGATCCCGTCAAGCGGGATTTGATTCCGAACTTTCTACAAATTTCAATCATTAACCCATATATTGCAAAATGTTGTTTTTTCGTGCTTTCTTTTCTTTTTTTCGGCTGGAAAAGCCGTTGGTTACCCCTACACAAACGGCATCCTCAGGCTTCTATGGGCAACTGCGCAATCAAAGAGCCCCTTTGGGGAGCACTTTTACTGGAAAAGAATTTCCCTTTCTAACACTGCCCGCCCCTCCCCTGGTGTTTTCTGATGATTTTGGCGGCAAATGAGAAAAAAGTTTTCTTCACCTGGATTTTTTCGTTTACATAGTTGACAACTGTGTATATTGTGTATATACTGTAAATATCAGATATGTACAGTCTGAAATGGAAATGAGGTACCTCCATGGAACTTTATATCAGCAACAGCAGCGGCGTACCCATTTATGCCCAGATCACCGACCAGATCCGCGCCAAGATCCTCAGTGGGGAGCTGCAGGAGGGGGACGCCCTTCCCAGCATCCGGCTGCTGGCCAAGGAGCTGCGCATCAGCGTCATCACCACCAAGCGGGCCTATGAGGACCTGGAGCAGGCGGGGCTGATCTACACCCTGCCTGGCAAGGGCAGCTTTGTGGCGGCCCAGGATCCCCAGATCCACCGGGAGGAGGCGCTGCGCAATGTGGAGCGCTGTTTGAACGAGGCCCTGGACGCCGCCCGGCGGGGGGGCATCACCGCCAACGAGGTGCGGGAAACACTGGATTTACTCCTGGAGGGAGAGTAGCATGAACAACCTGATTGAAACCATAGGACTATGCAAGCGGTACCGGGGCTTTACCCTGGATCACATCGATCTCACTGTGCCGGAGGGAACCATCGTGGGCCTGATCGGTGAAAATGGGGCTGGCAAAACCACCACCATCAAGGCCATCCTCAATGTCATCCACCCGGATGCCGGCACGGTGCGCCTTATGGGGATGGATCCCCAGCGCCAGGCGGCCCGCCAGCAGGTTGGGGTGGTCTTTGAGGACAGCTACTTCTACGGCGGTCTCAACGGCGCTCAGATCGACCGGATCATGGCGGGGATCCACCCCCAGTGGGACAGCCAAAAGTTCCGCAGAGACCTGCGCCGCTTTGACCTGGACCCCAAAAAGCCGGTGAAGGACTTTAGCCGGGGCATGCGCATGAAAATCAGCCTGGCCACCGCCCTGGCCAGCCACCCCCGCCTGTTGGTGCTGGATGAGGCCACCAGCGGCCTGGATCCGGTGGTCCGCGGGGAGATGCTGGACCTGTTTCTGGAGTTCATCCAGGATGAGGGGTGCGGCATCCTGCTGAGCAGCCACATCACCGGGGATCTGGAGCGGGTGGCGGATCAGATCGCCTACATCCACAGAGGCAAGCTCCTGTTCCAGCGGGATAAGGACCAGCTCCTTCAGGAGACAGCCATTGTCCGCTGTTCCGGGACCCAGTTGGACCGGCTGCCCCGGGACCTGGTTGTGGCCCGCCAGGATGGGGGCCTCGGCGGAAGCGCCGCCCTGGTGCGGGATGTGACCCAGGTCCGGCGGCTGTTGCCCAACGCGGTCATCGACCGGGTCACCATTGACGAGATGATGCAGTTCTATGCAGGGAGGGAATCCAAATGATCGGTCTGCTGCGCAAGGAGCTCTATGGGCTCAACACCCTCTATAAAAAGTCGCTGCTGATGGTGGCGGTGATCTATGGCGTGCTGATCTTCACCACCAAAAACGACTTTTTCCTCTACTTTGGGATCTTTGTCATGATGTTTTACTCCATCAGTAACCTCTCCCTGGATGATTACAGCGGCTGGGGGCGCTATGCCCGCACCCTGCCGGTGAGCGACAGGGCGGTGGTAGGCGCCAAATTTGTGGCCTCCTTCCTCTATCTGCTGGGCGGGGCCCTCTTCGGCCTGGCCGTGGGCACCCTGCGGCGGGTTGTCAACCGGGAGGGCGGCTATGGGGAGATGCTGCTCTCCGTGATACTCACAGCGCTCTGCTGTCTGCTGGTGGTGTTCATCCTCTACCCTTGCGCCTTCAAGTTTGGCCTGGAGAAGGCCCGCAACGGCATCTTTGTGGTGTGGATGCTCATCTTTGGCGGTTTTCTCCTGTTTGGGGAGCGGCTGGAGGCCATTCTCCCCTTTGCACAGGTGATCGAAAGTGTCAACACCCACCCCTGGACCTGGCTCTTCGGCCTTCTCGGCGTCCTGCTGCTGGGGATGGTGCTCTGCTTCTTCCTGAGCTGCCGCATCTACCGCAACAAAGAGTTCTAGTGCCCGCCAGGGGCGGCCGGCACATCACCAAAGGGACCCCGGCAAGATTGCCGGGGTCCCTTCTGCATGTGATCTTCCCGTCCCCTGTGGACAGGTGCGGGGGGACACAAATGGGTCCCACTCCTCAAAATAAGAAATATGACACCCTTTGGGGCCGGAGGAAGATGCGCCATAGCGCCCGGCCCCCGTTTCGTCCCGATGCGGGCATTCCACTTGGATAGGCCCAGCTCAGAGGGGCCGGTTTCTGACGGGCCGGCCATGGGATCTGTTGTTGGGCATGGACTGCCCATACCCCTGGGCCACCCCCACAAATTGACGCCTTGGGCCCTGCATCTGAGATTGGGGCGCCCGGGCAAGCCTTTGAATTCCTAGGAGGGCGGCGTCAATCTCCTGGGCCGTGTTGGCATGACCGATGGAGAACCGCACCGTCCCCCTTGGGAAGGTGCCCAAGGTCCTGTGGGCACTGGGAGCACAGTGGAGCCCCACCCGGGTGAGGATGCCAAACTCCTGTTCCAGGCGGTGGGCCACCTCGGCATTGTCCTGGCCCAAAAAGTCCACCGACAGCACCGGCACCCGGCCCTTCAGGCTCCATCTGCCCTGCAGACGCACCCCAGGGATCACCGAAAGTCCCTCCAAAAACCGCCGGGTCAGGGCAAACTCCCTCTGCTGGATGGTGTCAATCCCTGTCTCCTCCAGATAGCACAGGGCATGGCGCAGCCCGATGATGCCAGGCAGGTTCATGGTGCCCGCCTCAAACCGGTCCGGCAGGAATTCCGGCATCTCCTCCTGGTCGGAGGCGCTGCCGGTGCCGCCTGCGATGAGGGGGATCAACTGCTGGGCCATGGAATCGCTGACCAGGAATCCCCCCATGCCCTGGGGACCCAACAGTCCCTTGTGGCCGGTAAATGCCAGAGCAGAAAGACCCAGCTCCTCAAAATTCACATCCAAAAGCCCCGCCGTCTGGGCGGAATCCAGCACCAGGGGGATCCCGTACTTCTTACACAGCTGCCCCACCCTGCTGATGGGCAGCAACGTGCCGCAGACATTGGAGGCGTGGAGCATCACCACCAACTTGGTGTTGGGGTGGATCATCCCCTCCATCTCCTCCAAAATCAGCTCCCCCTGTCTGGTGCAAGGGACCCGGTCAAAGGTGACCCCCTGCTGTTCCAGCTGTACCAGGGGGCGCATGACGGCGTTGTGCTCCATGGAACTGACCAAACAGTGGTCCCCCGGCCTCAGATAGCCCTTGAGGAGCACGTTCAAGCTCTCTGTAATATTTTTGGTGAAGAGGACATGGGATGGATCGGAAAAATGGAAGAGTTTGCAGAGCATCTCCCGGGTCTCCATGACCACCATCTCTGTGTTGATGGCACTGCGGTAGGTGCCCCGGTTGATGTTGCTGCCCACCTCTTCAATGAATTGGGCCATGGCGCTGCCCAGCCCTGGCGCCTTTGGAAAGCTGGTGGCGCCGTTGTCCAGATAGATCGGCTTCATAGGTTCTCCCTCCAAGTGTTGATCGGATGTCCCCTGCTGACCCCACCGGGACAGAGAACGACCTTGGGACATTCTATGGAAACGGGAGAAAAAAGGTTCCTGGGACGGCTTTGTTCTGATGGAGCGGCCAGCAGCGGTGACATTTCCGTTGTCTTGCAACGTCCAACTCTTCTCAAACACCCCGGTCTGACCTGGCGCTTCCCCACCGGGGAGCTGAGGCCACCATAAAGAGCCCCTACCACAACAGGCCGTGGCAATTTTTTGCCACGGCCTGTTTGAATCCATTCCCGCTGATTCTATTTGGAGTAGAGGAAGATGTTCCGGACCATCTCCATGGTCTGGGGGTCAAAGCTGGCCCCGGCGACAAATTCCTCCCCCTCGTATACGGACACCTGGATGAGCCAACACTCCCCTGCGCTCCAGTAGGAGGGCTCCCCCTGTTGGACGGTCACCCGGGCGTTGGCAGGGACACGCAGATCCGTGCAGAGATTTTGCAGCTGTATCTGGGTGAAGCTCAGCCGTTGGTAGGTGCCCTCCAGGATGCCCTCCATTCCCGCCAAAAGGGAGAGGTCTCCAATGGCGTTGCCCCCATCGGCAGTCAGGGTGATCTGCTCCACGCCATCCCCCACGTTGGCCACCTGGTAGGGCACAGTGGTCACGGCGCTGCCATCTGGAGCCAGCAGATCCAGGGAGAGAACATTCCCCTCTTGGACGTAGGTGCTGGTGTATTCCGCCGGTCCATTGAGGGCGGCATAGTACTTCATGCTGCCATCCTCCCGCAGGGTCAGGAACATGGGGTCATTCCCGCCGGTCTGGAGCCAGCTCCCTGTCAGGTCCAAAACCTGGGTTCCCTCCAGGATGGAGGGGCGGGCAATGTTGCGGAAGGTGAATGTGGTCGTTCCCTCCAACTGGGTGAAGTCCTGGACCCCGCCGTTGAGGACATAGGTCACCTGTAGGGAGCGCAGGTTGTAGTTTTCGTCAATCACCGCCTGGAGGGTGGCGCTGACAACCCCGTCCTGGTCGGCATAGGCCTCGTTGGGGGACCAATAGATCCGGAACCCGTCCGGCAGCACATTGTCCAGCAGGCCGCAGGTGTACTGATTCATCTGGGTCCCATCATAGGTCAGGAGATAGACACTGGTGCCATCCCCCTGGTCCTGGACGGAACTGGATGTCTGGTGAGCCACAAAGGGCGCGGTGAGGTTCAGCAGCGTCCCCTGTTGGGTGTAAGTAGATGTGGTGGGCGCGGTATAGTGTTTGGTGAAGTTGGGCTCCCGGTAGGTGAACTGGTAGGCCGTCTCTCCGCTCTGGCTGCCGCCCGTCTGACTGTAGCTGCCGTTGGCGGACATGCGCCCCGAGCCGTAGCCGGACAGGTGCATCTCCTGGGTAAAGTTCACATCCTGGAAGCCGGCAAAGCCCGCCTTCATGGTCCCCTCCTTGGTGACGTCAAAGGAGGCACCGTCCAACAGGTTCACGGCATGGTCATAGATCTGCCAGGGTTCGGGGGTGCACTGGGCCATCCAAGAGAGGTCGTCGTCATACTGGGCATCAAACATCATGGGGGCATTGAGCATGCAGCCCTCCACCCGGTTCAGGAGCTCCGCTGTATCGGTGCACTGGCCTGCCAGCCGGTCCCGGGTGGCGGTGTCAGCGATGGTGTCACTGGCGAGGAGGGACTCCCTGGTGGTCAAGGTAGATTTGAGCTGCAGCACCAGGGCAGACTTGAGATATTCCAGAGCCGGTCTTTGAGAAGTGCTGTTGCCGTAGTAAAAATTGTTGTAGTACAGGTCATTGTAGGCGGCCACCAACAGGTCGTTGGCGGCCTGTTGGACCATGGAACAGTTGTAGGCATCGTGGAGCAGCGTGGCCTGCTCCACCTCTGGCAGCAGATCCAAGGTCCAGGTCATGCAGTCCCAGACCAAAAAGACAGGGTTCTTATCCGTCACTAGGTCGCTGGCGCCGGACACCGCTCCCGCCACCTGGTAGGCAATGTCGGTGACGGCCTTGAGGGAGGCGTCGTTCTCAGCGGTGATCTGACTCTGAACCCGGCCGTCCACATTTTTGGCCGCATCGGAGAGCATCTTCCAGAAGTCATCCTCTGTGACCATCTGGGAGTCCTCCCCATGATTGACCAGGGTATTTTGGAGCAACGTCTTTTGGGTGTCCGTCAGGTTGCTGTACTGGTTCATGGTGTCAAAGGCCTGCAGGAGGCTCTCCAAGCTGTCTCCGCCGGTGGTAATCAGATCCCCGGCATTGCCCACCGATTCCAGGACCGTTCCCAAAGTTCCGCCGTCCTCAGGGACATAGAGGTCCTGGAAGAGGCCAAACCAGTCGAACCCCACACTGTAGGTGTCGTTGAGCAGGCCATAGAGCTCCGATGTGCTGGGTGAATTTTCCAGCCACTGAACCCCCTCATTGGTGACGATCTTCAGCAGGTCGTTCTCCAGATCCTCCTGATAGATGCCATCTGCATCAAAGATCAGGCGGGGGATGCTGGACTCCTGGGCCAGGAGGGCTGCAATCCCCGCCAGTGTCAGGTTGTCCTCCGCCGAGCCCTCTTGAAACTCCATCTCGTCCCAGGAGAAGTAGTAGCCGCAGTCGCTCTCCAGCACCTGGGTCATGGCGTCATAGATATCGTAGCGTTTGACAAGGGTCACCTGGGGATTCCCATTCACCAACAGGGAGTAACCCATCCCCAGATAGTTGGCCATGTGGAAGAGGGAGATGTAGCTCTCCCCATCGATCTGGATGGCCGGCATTTCGATGGTGGGGCTGTAGGTAAACGTTGCATCCATCATCTCATCAGACATGGGCAGGATGTCCAGTTCCCGGACAGACAGCTCCTTGGTGCTGGCGCTGCCCAAAATGATCCGCTCCTGCTGCTCCTCCAGCAGGTGGTATCCGGTGACGGCACACAGGTCCTCCACCGAGACGTAGAGGATGTTGTCCTGGTAGTAACCCCACAGCTCCCTCTGGTCGGTCAAATTGCTGGACATGGAGAGAACCACCTTGGTGTACTCCCCCTGGGCCCATGTCATGGGGGCGGCGGTTACGCAGAGGATCAGCACCAGCAGCAGGCAGGCCACTCGCTTGAAACGTCTCATCGATTTGCTCCCTCCATTTCGTCAATCCAGTCAGAAACCTGGTCGGTGTACCCCTCAATGATTCCGCCGCTGAGCACGTTCTCCAACTGGGTGTCCGGGACCAGATACCAGTGGTCCTCCACCTTCTGCAGCCGAACCGTCACCGCATATTCCCGGGTGGGATAATCCCCCTGCAGCTTCTGCTGAACGGTATCCAAAAGGTCCTGGGTATCCGCTGCCCCGGCCTCTGCACAGCTCTGCAGAATCTGCAGAAGGTCCGGCGTGGTGAAACGCACCGTGGCTGTCCCATCGCCCATCTCACCAATCTCATAGGTCACCTTGCTTTTGACATCATTCAACACAGGGGAATCGGGGGCCTGGGCCTGCAGAGGCCCTGCCTGATAGAGGTAACACGCCTCCCGTCCGTCCTGTGTGATGAGGGCATCCAGTGTGGTGGTCAGATCCTCTCGCATCTGATCCTCCTCCCCGCATCCGACCAGCAGAAACAGGGCCAATACCACCGCACCGAGCGTGACAAATCTCCTTTTCACAAAATCACCGCCTATCGAACTTCCCAAAATTCAGATATTTTTTCTTTTAAAATTTGAAACCTAGATCTAATTTATCACAAGAAACTGGGAACTGCAACCATTTCCAGCAAAAAGAGCACTTCATTTTCCTTTCAACCTCTCTCCATGGTTGGGTGCGGTGATCGACCTGCCGTAACAAATGAAAAACGGCCGATCCATCGGATCAGCCGTTTTTCATGGAATTGGTTGGAAATGGGTAGGAAATAAACATCTCGAAAACAAGATGACGGATCTGCGAGATGCCGTTGAAGTGATATGAGGTGAAAAGGAAAATGTTTGGTGGGATGTAGGAGTGGAATGTAGGGATAAAGTTGGGGACAAACTTCAACGGCATCTATGATCTAAAATATATAGGAGTGGGACAGTATCTCACCAGGGGATATGGTTGGAATGACACAACCGGAGTGTTTGATAAAACGGAAAGCTGAGACGATTGTTGGCGTGCATCGGGATCGCTGCATGTGTGGCAGATACAAGAGGAGGTTATATATTTTATCTCACAGGGGTAATAGCAGATGCCGTTGCAGATGCAGATGTCTGTGAAACGCAGATGCAAAAACTGTAGCAAACATGAAATTGGAACGAGATTGAAAATCAGTAGAGATCCAACTAGAAATGTCACAACGGCATGTTGCCGAACAGATCGGGGTTCCCCTGCAGCCGCAAGCCAATACAATAAGAAAATGGTTGCATTTATGTGTAGTGGAACGGAAGGGTAAGATGTTTGGCAGGTGATAGCAGGCTTCTTGCACCAACTGCGGCTGCAAAGGGAAAATATGTGATTGCTGCCTGGTTACGGGGGTTGGAATGTAGGGGATTGTTGGTAGGGGAAGGAGGTAAAATAGGGGATTGTACCCAAACAGCAAAACACCAAAGTTAGGGGTGGGGCCTGCCGGGGAGGGCAGGCCCCGGGGGAGGGAGAAACACTAGAGGGGAATGTTCCCGTGTTTCTTTTCAGGTCTGGATTCGACCTTATTGGCAAGCATTTCAAATGCGGAGATGATCACTTTTCTGGAGGTGGAGGGGACAATCACATCGTCCACAAAACCTCTCTCAGCTGCACGATAGGGGTTGTTAAACAGCTCCTGGTACTCCTGAATCTTCTCGGCCCGCTTGGCGTCGGGATCCTCGGCAGCCGCAATTTCTTTCTTAAAGACGATCTTCGCGGCACCCTCGGCCCCCATAACAGCGACCTCAGCAGTGGGCCAGGCCAGGTTCAGGTCAGCACCCAGCTCCTTGCAGCACATGGCCAGGTATGCACCGCCATAGGCCTTGCGCAGGATCAGGGTGATCTTGGGCACAGTGGCCTCGCTGTAGGCGTAGAGCATCTTGGCGCCGTGACGGATGATGCCGCCGGTCTCCTCGTGGGAACCAGGCAGGAAGCCCGGGACATCCACCAGGGTCAACAGGGGGATCTTAAAGGCGTCACAGGTGCGGATGAAGCGGGCGGCCTTGTCAGAAGCGTTGATATCCAAGCAGCCGGCGGCAACCCGGGGCTGGTTGGCAATGATGCCGACAGATTTGCCGTTCATCCGTGCAAAGACGGTGATGATATTCTTGGCATAGCCCTTCATGTAATCATAGTAGTCACCATTGTCCACCAGGGCAGTGATGACCTTGTACATGTCGTAGGCTCTGTTGGGACTCTCAGGCATAACGGTATCCAGCTCAGGGCACAGGCGGTTGGGATCGTCGTTGCAGGCGTAGACCGGAGGTCCAGCCTCTCTGGAGCTGGAGGGCAGGAAGCTGAGCAGACGTTTGATCTGATCGATGCAATCCTGGTCAGAGGAAGCTTTGAAGTGTGCCACGCCGCTGACGGTGTTGTGGGTGGTGGCGCCGCCCAACTTTTCAGCGGTGATATCCTCGCCGGTGACGGTCTTGATGACGTCAGGACCGGTGATAAACATTCTGCTGCTCTGGTCCACCATGTACACAAAGTCGGTCAGAGCGGGAGAGTACACAGCGCCGCCGGCACAGGGGCCCATGATGGCGGAGATCTGGGGGATCACGCCGGAAGCGGCGGTGTTGCGGAAGAACATCTTGCCGAAGCCGGAGAGTGCACAGATGCCCTCCTGGATTCTGGCGCCGCCGGAATCGTTCATACCAACCACAGGGGCGCCCACCTTCAGGGCGTTCTCCAACACCTTGCAGATCTTATCCGCATGGGCCTCACCCAGGGAGCCGCCCTGGACGGTGAAGTCCTGGGCATAGGCATAGACCGTTCTGCCGTAGACCTTGCCGTAGCCGCAGACCACGCCATCGGAGGGGAATTTCTTCTTATCCAGGCCAAAATAGGTGCTGCGGTGCTCCACAAAGGTGTCAAGCTCCACAAACGTATCGGGGTCAAACAGGTAGTTGAGCCGCTCTCTGGCGGTCCACTTGCCCTGCTCGTGCTGTTTTTCAATGCGTGCAGCTCCGCCGCCCTGCAGGAGGGCCTCTTTGCGGGACTGAAGCTCTTCAATCTTAGTCATTGTTTCCTCCATCAATCTTATTCTGTTATGGTTTTAACGGTCAAACCGCGCCGGATCCGATGGAGCACTCCGGCGATGCAGGGGGTGGAAATGTTGTGTAGGACGGATTACAGCAATTTATGGTGTATTCCCTGCATCAGCCAAAAGACTCACAATCCTAGCGGACGTTAAACTTGTTGACATACTCCTCGACGGCGGCGTCATCCATGCCCAAATATTCACGCAGAATCTCGGCAGTATGCTCGCCCAGACCAGGAGCGGGATCGGTGGGAACTTCCTCCTCCATGGGGACGGAGGACAGCTTGATGGGGTTGCCTGCAACGGTTACTTTGCCGGCATTGGGCTGCTCGGCCTCAATGAGCATGTGTCTTGCAGCCACCTGAGGATCCTTGAAGATGCGGTCCACCGTATTGATGGGGCCAGCAGGCAGGCCAGCACCGATGAGGAGATCCAGCCACTCGTCGGTGGTCTTGGTCATGAAGATTTCCTCCATCATGGGGCTGAGCTCATTCAAGTTGGAGCTGCGGTCTGCATTGGTCACAAAGCGGGGATCCTCGATCCACTCGGGTTTGCCAACCAGGTTGCAGAACTTAGCCCAGAGCTTATCGTTGCCGCAGGCCAGGATGATGTAACTGTCTGCGGTCTTGTAGGCCTCAAAGGGAGCAATGGAGGGGTGCTTCGCGCCCAGAGGACCGGGCACAACGCCGGTGGCAGAGTACTTGGCAATGGCGTTCTCCAGAATGGCCAGCTGGCAATCGAGCATAGCCACATCCACCTTTTGGCCCTCGTCCTTGGTGCCCTTCTTCTCATACAGGGCCGCCAAGATGCCAATGGCACCAAAGATACCGGCAGTGATGTCGCCGATGGAGGTACCCACACGCACGGGCTTGCCGCCAGGCTCGCCGGTGATGCTCATGACACCGCCCATACCCTGCACGATCATGTCGTAGGCAGGACGTTTGGAATAGGGGCCAGTATGGCCAAAACCGGACATGGCTGCATAGATGATCTCGGGATTGATCTTTTTGATATCCTCATAGCCAAAGCCCAGCTTCTCCATGGTGCCGGGTTTGTAGTTCTCAACGATCACATCGCACTCTTTGATCAGGCCAGTGAGGACCTTCTTGCCCTCCTCACTCTTCAGATCAATGGTGATGCTCTTTTTCCCCCGGTTGATGGAGGTAAAGTACATACTTTCCCCATTGACATAGGGGCCATAGGCACGGGAATCATCACCTGTAACCGGTCTTTCCACCTTGATGATTTCAGCACCCAGGTTTTTGAGCACCATGGTGCAGTAGGGGCCGGCCAGCACTCTGGTCAGATCCAGCACCTTGACACCGTCCAATGGTTTCTTTGCCAATTTGATCACCTCATATCAGTTTTCTATATGGGTTGCAGGGAATGTCCCCAGATATCCCCGTGCAACGAATATCAAGAGGAAATGATGAGAAAATAAAAAGAGATAAAACAATACTGGGTAACAGTATCATTTCATCTCTCATACTCTCTATGTTACACTAGAGATCTGCATGGTAGAACGAAAAGCTAGATGTGCATAATCCCAAGGCCAACCCGCTCATGGTTGGTCAATGTGCTCATGGCCGAATAACCAAACATGCCTACAGCAATCCAATGCTCTCCGCGGGTGATACACACCTTGACGGCAATGTTGTTGGCATCCGACTTGTTCATCAAAAAGGACTGTTTTGCCTCCGACGCCGCATGAAGCAGCGCATGTACCTCAGTGGGACTCTTGCTGATGACCCCATTGTTCAACGAGGCCCCAATGACCGCCCGTTGGAGTTTAGAAGCAAATTCCCCATAGTCACCGCCAACTTCAGTGATACAGACGCGATAGCCAAGCTTCTTGACCGCCTGCTTGAGTTGGCGCTCCTGCTCCAGCCCCATGGACATGGCAAGCAAGGTTGTGACCCGGCCAATTCCGGCATGGGTCAGTTCGAACGGGATTTTAACATCCTCCAAACGACCTCACCTCCGCTATGGCCCTCACTCTCTCAAGCACAGCCTTATTATAGTACAATCCTTTTTGTTTGTAAAGGGGAATTTGTCGCTTTTGGGGGAGAAAATTTATGGGATCCTCCAAACACATGCTTTCATGCCTAGAAATTTCCCGAAGCACCATTCCTTTGATTGACATGAAATTTTTGTTGGTGATATAATATATTTTTAAGTAATTCTTATCATACATGACAAATGGAAGAAGGAGGGGCGCCATTTTGGAGATCCTTTCGCCTGCACAATATGAGGAGTATGAGCGCTTTGTCAAAAGCCATCCCAACGGGAACTTCACCCAATCGGCCCGTTGGCCCAAGGTCAAGGACAATTGGAAGTCTGAAATTGTGGTTTCCCGCGGGGAGGATGGGGCCATCCGGGGCGGGATGCTGCTGCTCTACCGCAACCCCATCCCCATGCTGCCCTACAATTTGATCTATGCCCCCAGGGGGCCGGTGTGCGACTACCACGACCGCGCAGTTCTAGCAGATCTGTTGGAGGGGGCCAAGGCGGTGGCCAAGCGCCATCGGGGGTTCCTGATCAAGATGGACCCCGCCCTATTGGCCAACGACCAGGAGGCCATCGACAACTTTGTCCAGCTGGGCTGTAACTTTACCCCCGACGCGCCCCCCAGCCAGACCGCCCAGGTGCGCACCGTCTATGTGATCCCACACCTGCAGAGCAGGACCAAGGAGGAGCTGCTGGCCTCCTTTAAGCAGAAGACCCGCTACAACATCCGGGTGGCCATGCGCCACGGCGTGGTCTGCAAGCGCATGGGCGTGGAGGGGGTGGAGGACTTCTACAACCTGCACGTTGTCACCGCCAAGCGGGATCACTTTATCATCCGCTCCTTGGATTACTACCGCAGAATGTTGGAGACCTTTCCGGAGGAAATGTGCCTCTTTTTGTGCTACTACCAGGACCGGCCCGTGTCGGCGGCCTTCTGCTCCAATTTCTCCGGCCGGGTGACCTACCTGTTTGGCGCCTCTGACAACGAGAACCGCAACGTCATGCCCAGCTATCTGATGCAGTGGGAGATGATGCAGTGGGCCATGGACACCGGGGCGGATGTCTACGACTTCTACGGCACCCCCCTGCCCCAGGATGTGGACAGCTCCATGGCGGGCATCTACCGCTTCAAGAGCGGGTTCCAAGGGGAGCATGTCGTCTACGCCGGGGAGTTCAACCTGGTCGCCAACCGGGCGGTCAACGCCCTGTTCAACCTGGCCATGAAGGTGCGCCACGGGATCATTGTCGCCAAGAAAAAGACCAACCAGGTCCACTGACAGGGGCCAAACATGCAACCACAGACCGAGGAGGGGGCCATAGGCCCCCTCCTTTTTCAAATAAGCTTATTTCTTGCTGCGGGTCAAATATTTGATCATACATGCGATCCCCAAGAGCAGGGCAACCAGTTCCAAAATGACCAACGCGCCGTTCAAATAGACCATCACCTGCATCAATTATACCACCCCTTATGTTACATGGGAGATATGGAAATGAGAACATACATGCCGGGAAGGCTCGCCACAACCTGTTGCACGCCCCGCTTATTTGCAATTTTAATTGGAGTTCCGCCGGATCTTTGTGGGAACAGTCGATCCAACATCGAACAACAATGGTCGCATCAATGGGCCTGATACGCCCACATCCTATACCAGTGATCCCTTCAAGCCATATCTTCCTTTGATCTTGTCATTCTATGGACCGATCTCATGGTGGTGGTCACAAAACATCGGTATCGCCCCTATTACAATGCCATTACACAAATATCTCATAGTTATTGTACTAAAATTTTTACTATTTTTCAATATAAATATCTATTTTGTTACTATCTGTAAATATCTCTTTTTTCGATGACAAGGTGGCGTGTACCACGCCTGTTCCCATGGCGGGAACTGCCACCTCCGATCTGTTCCGAACCTCTGGACAAAGAGCTCCCTTGTCCGGTGCTCCCGATTCTTGGTCGTTTACATCTGCCGTGGACCTGGACATTTTTGGAATGCAGAGGTATGATAGTAGCAAATGATTCAAGGGGAGGGAGAAGGATGGAGAACCTCAGCACATTCTGCACCTGCAGCAACCTGGCATGTCCCCTGCACCCCACCAAGCACGACAAGGGGTGTGCCCCCTGCATCCAGAAAAATCTGCGTCTGCAGGAGATTCCAAACTGTTTCTACCACCTGGTTCCAAGGTCGGAGGGCCGGTCCAGCGACTCCTTTGAGGCCTTTGCCGCTCTGGTCCTGCAGGAGAAAAAGTGAGAGATCCGCGCCACACTGCAAAGCGGGAAATAGAAGATCAAAGCAACACTATGGGCCCCCAGGCCGCCGAATCTCCGGCAGCTTGGGGGCCCTTCTGTTCAAAAATTCATCTGTCATTGCTGCTGGGGAGAGTTGGCCCCCTTTGCAGCGGCGCGGCGGGATCGGAGCAGTTTAAACTTCCGCTGGCCGGAGGACCAGAGCCGCACCACCGAGGAGGTCACAAGGATCCCCAGGGCCAGGGCGGCGGCAATCTCAATGGTGTAGGTGCCATACTCCATACACTGGTCCATCTCTCCATTGACAAAGTGCTCCATGGTGTAATAGATGGTGCTCCCGGGCACCAGGGGGATCAGGCCGGGGCAGAGAAACACCGTCACCGGCGACTTGAAGATCCGGGCCATCACCTCAGAGAAGACGGCCATGGCCACGGTACCAAAGAAATATTGGGGGATGTCCGTCTCAAAGCAGCCGGCCAGGAGCAGGTACACCAGCCAGCTCAAAAAGCCGCCCACACAGCCCATGAGCAGCTTGAGGCCCCGGACATTGAAGATCATCCCAAAGCCAATGGCCCCCAAAAATCCATAAAAGCAGGGCAAAAACAGTTCCATCCGCTATCCCCCCATTCCCAGCAGGCTCAGGGGGACCATGGTGCCCAGAGCAATTCCGGCAGCTGTGAGAAAGGCCTCCTCCACCTTGGTCCAGCCGGTGATAAAATCCCCAGCGATGATGTCCCGCATGGAGTTGGTGATGGTGATCCCCGGCACCAGCAGCATCAGGGGACCGATGATGATCATATCCATGTTGATCCCCCACCCCACATGGACCGACCAGTAGGCCAGGCAGGCGGAGACGGCGCTGTTGATCATGGTGTTGAAAAAGGGGTTGCGCTCCAGCAGGTTGATGGTGCGGCTCAAAAAGTAGATGGCTGCGCCGATGACGGCAGAGACGGTGGCATCCCACACGGTGCCGCCAAAGAAGAAGCAGAAGGCCACGGACGCCAACATGTGGGCAAAGATTTTGGCCACTGTCCCATAGGTGGGGCTGTGTTCAATGGTCTGGATCTCCTCCTGCACCTGTTGATAGGTCAGTTTTTCCCGGCAGATGCACCGGCACAGGTTGTTGAAGCGGTCCAGCTTGTCCATATCGTTGCCCCGGGCATAGACCCGCTTGGTCCGGGTCAAAAAACGGTCGTCAGACATGCCGATGGTCACCACAATGCTGGTGGGGATGGCAAAGACGTCCACCTGTGGGATGTCGTAGGCCTTGCACAGGTAGAGGATGGTCTCCTCCACCCGGTAAATCTCCGCCCCGCACTCCATCATGCGCTTGCCGATGGCAGTGGCAATGTTCAAGAGCTCATATTCATTCACAGACAGTTCCTCCCAAAGGGTCTGGAGTGGATGGGTTCCGCCAGCGGGCGGGAAACAGGTTGCGCCCCTCCTCTGGGCGCATCAGCGGGGCAGGGAATAGACCGCGCAGCCGTTCTCATAGGTCTGGTCCACCAGCGCCTGGGGATCCACCCCTTTGACCTGGGCAATGGCCTGGGCCGTCTGAGGCAGCATGGAGGAATCACACCGCTTGCCCCGGTAGGGCACCGGCGCCATGTAGGGGCAGTCGGTCTCCAAGAGGATCCGGTCCAGGGGAAGGGCCGCCACCGCCTCCAGGGCCTTGCGGGCGTTTTTAAAGGTGACCACCCCTGTGAAGCCCACATACATGCCCAGCTTCACCAGTTCTCTGGCCATCTCTGCCGATCCGGAGTAGCAGTGGACAATGCCTCGGGGCCGGAACTCCCGCAGCAGGTCCATGGTGTCCCCGTGGGCATCCCGGTCGTGAATGATCACCGGCAGATCCAGGTCCTTGGCCAGGGCCAGCTGCTCCCGGAAGACCCGCAGCTGGGCCTCCCGGGTCTCTTTTCCATAGTAGTAATCCAGGCCGATCTCCCCCAGGGCCACCACCTTGTCCGCCCGGCTCAGGGCGGCGAGCTGCTCCAGGTAGTCCGGCGGAACCCGGTCCGCCCCATCGGGGTGGACCCCCACGGAGCAGTAGACCATGGGGAACCGGCGGGCCAGAGCGATGCTCTGACGGCTGGTGTCAAGGTCGGACCCCACGTTGACGATGCGGGCCACCCCCCGCTCCCCCATGGAGGCCAGGAGGACGTCCCGGTCCTCTGCAAAGCGGGGATCGTCATAGTGGGCATGGGTGTCAAAAATATGTTCCATGGCCCTAGTGGATCTTGGAGCCGGCGGGGACGCTGTCGTCCACAAAGAGGACTTTCACGTCGTTCTCCCCGGCGTCAGCGGCCAGAATCATGCCCTGGGACTCCTCCCCGCAGAGCTTGACCGGCTGGAGGTTGGCCACGATGATGACCTTTTTCCCCACCAGGTCCTCAGGTTTGTACCAGGGGGCAATGCCGGAGACCACCTGCCGGCCTCCCAGCCCGTCGTCCAACTGGAGTTTCAGGAGCTTTTTGGCCCGCTTGACCGGCACACACTCCACAATCTTGGCCACCCGCAGATCCCCCTTCATAAAGGTGTCGATGTCGATCAGGGGGGCAATACCCGGGACGGCGCTCTCCTTCTTCTCCTCCTTGGGCTGTTGGGCGGCCTTCATGGCCTCCTCCAGCTCCTGGAGCTCCTTGGCCAGGTCGATGCGGGGGAAGAGGGTCTCCCCCTTCTTCACCGTCACTTCGGCAGGCAGCTGGCCAAAGGAGGCCACGCTCTCCCAGGTGGTCAGCTCCTGGGGCACGCCCACCTGCTCCCAGATCTTCGGGGCGGTCTGGGGCATAAAGGGGGTCAGGAGCACGGAGGCAACCCGGATGGACTCCAACAGGTTGTAGAGGACGGTGGCCAGGCGGGCGCGCTTGCTCTCATCCTTGCCCAGGGCCCAGGGAGTGGTCTCGTCAATATACTTATTGCTGCGGGAGATGAGCTTGAAGATCTCCCCCAGGGCTTGGGGCAGCTGGAAGCGGTCGATGTTGTCCGCCACCTTGTCCCGCAACCCCTGGGCCATGGCGATCAGCTCATCGTCCAGGGGTTCGGCCTCCCGCTCCACCGGCAGGGTTCCGCCGAAGTACTTCTCCACCATGGAGACGGTGCGGGAGACCAGGTTGCCCAGGTCGTTGGCAAGGTCCGAGTTGATGCGGGTAATGAGGGACTCGTTGGAAAAGACCCCGTCCGAGCCAAAGGGGATCTCCCGCATGAGGAAGTAGCGGATGGCATCCACCCCGTACCGGTTGCACAGGACCACCGGGTCCACCACGTTCCCCTTGGATTTGCTCATCTTGCCGCCCTCCAACAGCAGCCAGCCGTGGCCAAAGACCTTTTTGGGCAGGGGCAGGTCCAGGGCCATGAGCATGGCGGGCCAGATGATGGAGTGGAAGCGCATGATCTCCTTGCCCACCAGGTGCACGTCGGCGGGCCAGTATTTGTCAAAGTCGTGGTACTTGTCGTTGCCGTAGCCCAGGGCGGTGATGTAGTTGGACAGGGCGTCCACCCACACATACACCACATGGTTGGGGTCAAAATCCACCGGGATGCCCCACTTGAAGGAGGTTCTGGAGACGCACAGATCCTCCAGCCCAGGCTTGATGAAGTTGTTGATCATCTCGTTCAGGCGGGACTGGGGCTCCATAAAGTCCGGGTGCTCCTCATAGTACTTCACCAACCGGTCCGCATAGGCCGACAGGCGGAAGAAGTAGGCCTCCTCGTGGGCCTCCACCACCTCGCGGCCGCAGTCGGGGCACTTGCCGTCCACCAGCTGGCTGTCGGTCCAAAAGGATTCACAGGGCTTGCAGTACTTGCCCTTGTACTCTCCTTTGTAGATGTCCCCCTGCTCATACAGGCGCTTGAAGATCTTCTGTACCGCCTGCTCGTGGTAGTCGTCGGTGGTGCGGATGAACCGGTCGTTGGAGATGTTCATGAGCTTCCACAGATCCTTGATGCCGGCGACCACCCCGTCCACATAGGCCTTGGGGGTCATGCCCTTGGCCTTGGCAATATCCTCGATCTTTTGGCCATGCTCGTCAGTTCCGGTGAGAAACATGACATCATAGCCCTGCAGGCGTTTGAAGCGTGCCATGGTGTCCGCCGCCACGGTGCAGTAGGCATGTCCAATGTGCAGCTTGTCAGACGGGTAATAGATGGGGGTTGTGATATAAAAAGTCTTTTTTTCCATTCCTGGTGATCCTCCTTTTGGCGCCGGCCTGATGTGTCGTCTTATTATAGCACTTCTCCCATTAAAATACAAACAGAAAGGGGGAGGATTTTGGCAAGATCAAGCCCTTTTCTCCCCCATATACCTGTCCCCAACCGGGAATCAATGTTTGAGGGGGCCCTCCACCTTTCGGCAGCAGGCCCCCTCAGGCTCAGGAGCCGGTATCCAGCGGCTCCCACCGAGCGATATAGAGATATGGCAGATCTGTTGCAGAATTGTTCCCCAGGTTGCCATAGAAACGGTAGGCCTTCCCCTCCTCCAGCCGATAGGGGTGCAGCGCATAACTGTTGCGCAGCTCGTAGAGGTGTCCATCGGTGGCCTGCACCGTGTAGCGTGTCGTTTGGGCCCAATACGTCGCCTGCTCCATCGCCAACACCGTGCCCTCCAGCCAATACTTGTGCTCCTCATAGGGGCTGGGGTCGCACGCCTCCTGGTAGTCCACCGGTTGGTAGAGGGATTTTCTGGCAAAGCCCTGCAGGTCCTCTTGGGCGTGGACATCCAAGCGGATCCGATCGCTGCTTGTGCGGTTCAAAACAAATATCACGTCTCCGTACGGCTCCACCAGGTAGTTGGACGTCCCACCCAGCTGTGCCAGCAGCTGTTGGGCCAGGCTTTGGGCCTCCTCCAGCTCCAGCTGGGGGTCCGCCCACAGGTAGACCATCGTCACCATATTCTGGCCAAACTGGCTGTCCTTCCCCAGATCGCTCCACACTGTGAAGCCATTTAACACCGATTCCGTCTCGTCGTCCTGCTCCTTTTCGACGGACCCATCGGACCTGCGCCAGGTGTCGTTTCGTTTGGGCTCCTCAATGTCAAAGGATGCCCTGACGTAGCTCCCCTCAATGGCGCTGTCCACCACCAGATCCAGATCGTTCTCCTGGACAATCTGGGCCAGTTCCTCCTGCAGCTTCTGGGTCTCCCGATACAAAAGGGTTGTCCCCGGGCCCCTGTCAGGGAAATTGACCCTGTTGACCCCGTCCTCCTCACAACCGGTCAGGGCCAGCACACCAACCAGGAGCAGGGCCAACAGGCCGCCGTGTGTTCCGCTCATGGGCATCCCCTCCTCGGGAACAGTATACCATATTTCCCCTGGATTCGCCATTTTATTTCATTTTTACAAATTGAAATCCACAACGTTCTTCTCCTTCCGGCTCCACGCCAAATAGGGGCCCTCCATCTGGAAGGGCCCCTGAAGCTCCAATCTTTTTTTATCACACCGGAATGGTTTCCACGGCCAACACAGGCCCTAGTCCTTCAAAAATGCCTCCAGGGCCTGCCAGTTGCGCTCTGCCTGGGCATACCCCTGGCGGTAGAGATCCTGGATCTTGTCCACATCCCGCTCCACGGTGCGGAAGTGCACCGGGCGCTGGGGGCGGATCAAAAACGCCTTGCCCTGGCGGGCCAGCCGTTCACAGTGGAACACCAGCTCGTTGTACATCTCCTGCCGGTGCTCCAGGGCCTGCAGGAAGGCGGGGTATGCCTTGTACCGCTCCCGGGCGGCGGGCATCATGCGGTAGCTGCCCTTGACATAGCCGTGTTGGCGGGTCAGGACGATGACATGCTTCTGGTTGCCCTCCCGCTCCGACTGGAGGATGGGAATGGCCTCGCTCAGGCCGCCGTCCAGGCAGGGGATCCCGTCCACCAGCACGATGGGGGACATGAGCGGCAGGGAGCTGGATGCCCGGATGGCGGTGAAGTCCTCGTCCATCCGCTCCTTGGGGATAAAGTCCGCCTTGCCGGTGAGGAGGTTGGTCACCCCCGCCTGGAAGTTCACCGGGGAGCGCCAAAAGGTCTCCCGGTCAAAGGGGATCACCTGGTCGGAACCCTTGAGCAAAAAATCAAAGCTGAAGACGCTGCGCTCCCGCAGCAGGGTCCAATAGCCCATGTACCGCCGGTTTTGGCAGAAGATGCTGTTGATCTGGATGCTGCGCCCCGGCTGCCTGGAGACATAGTTGGCCCCGTTGCAGGCCCCGGCGGAAACGCCATACACATTGGACAGATACAGCCCGTGCTCCATCATGCAGTCCAGCACCCCGGAGGTAAAGACCCCCCGCATGCCGCCGCCCTCCAAGACCAGTCCGACTTTTTCCATGGTTATCCTCTCCTCCCTGTTTTGCAGCAAGTTTGATCCCTTCCTCTATTCCAGTGCCAGGATATGGGGCATGTCCAGCAGGAAGGGCACGGGGGTGTCCGCCCGGACCCAATCTGGCCCCACCTGGCAGTCATAGCAGTGGACGGCCACCCCGGCCTGTTGGGCCGCCTGCACCGCCAAGCCAAAGGCGGGGTGGGTGGCCCAATTGGGGGTGACGCTGGCGACCCCCTTCATCTGCACAATGAACACCAGGGAACCGCAGTAGCCCTCCCCCACCGCCTGGGACAGCTCCTGGAGGTGCTTGATCCCCCGCTCTGTGGGGGCGTCTGGGAAGTAGGCCCTGCCCCCCTCCTCCAACGTGACCCCCTTGATCTCCACAAAACCCCGGGCGGTAGGGGACTCCCAATAGAAGTCGAAGCGGGAGTGGCGGAAGGTCTGCTCCCCCTTTAGGAGGGTGTACCCCGCCATCTCCGGCAGGGCGATGATTCCCTGCTCCACCCCCTCCTGAAAGATGCGGTTGGGGGCCTGGGAATCCATGTTGATCCGCAGGTTTCCCTTCTCCACCCCAATGAGCGAGTAGGCAGTGGACCGGTTGGGGTTGCCGCTCTCCTCCAGGTAGACGGTGCAGCCCGGCACCAGCAGTTCCCGGCACCGGCCGGTATTTTTCACATGGGCCCGCACCGTCTCCCCATCCAGGTCACACAGGGCAATAAAGCGGTTGGGCCGCTGCAAAAAGGCGGCCCGGCGGGTGGTTCGGTATTGCATGGATGATCCCTCTCTTCACCGTCCTATTGTACCGCGTTCCCCACCGGGCAACAAGGGCAGGGGACAAATCTTCAAAGGATCTTAAACTTTTTCCTCAACTGTAAAATAAGTGGGGAGCCGGATTGCTCCGGCTCCCTCCTCTGGGCGTTCTCTGTTATGGGGATGCTATTTGGTGGTGGGGTTCTCCCGGCTGCCGGGCTTGACCAGCTCCAGCTTGCCCTCCTTGCACAGGGGGCACTCCTCCGGCAGGTAGTTGGGGATGTCCAGGCGCACGGCGCTGTAGACGGGGAAGGGCAGCACACAGTCGCTCCCGCTTCTGCGGTCCACAATGCAGGCCACACCGATGACCTGGGCCCCCATGCTCTCCAGCACCTTCACCGTCTCCATGGTGGATTTGCCGGTGGTGACCACGTCCTCAGTGATGAGGATCTTGTCCCCCGCGCCCACGGTGAAGCCCCGGCGCAGCTGCATCTCGCCGTCCTTGCGCTCGGTGAAGATGCTCTCGGTGCCCAGCTGGCGGGCAATCTCATAGGAGACGATGACCCCGCCCATGGCAGGGCCGCAGACCTTGGTGATGCCCAGGTCCTTGATCTGATCCACCACGGTGGACAGGACCTTGGCCGCCTTGTCAGGGAAGCGCAGGAGCTTGGCGCACTGGCAGTATCCGCCGCTGTGCCGGCCGCTGGTCAGCAGGAAGTGGCCCTCCAAAAAGGCGTCGGTCTCCTTCATAATAGCGATGTTCTGTTCCTGAATGGTCATAGTTGATTCCTCCCTATTTCAAACCCATGTGGTTAAACAATTCCGCGGATCTCGCTGATGTTGGCCAAATTCTGCTCTGCGCAGTACTGCTCCAGCCCGTCGATGATGCGGAGCATGGCGCTGGGATCCCCAAAGGTGGCGGTCCCCACCTGGATGGCGGTGGCCCCCGCCATGAGGAAGCTCAGCGCGTCCTCGGTGGTGGCAATGCCCCCCAGCCCCACCACGGGGATGGTGACCGCTTTGCACACCTGGTGGACCATCCGCAGGGCGATGGGCCGGATGGCCGGGCCGGAGAGGCCCGCATAGCCGTTGTCAAACACCAGCTTGCGGCGTTTGACGTCCACCGCCATGCCCAGGAAGGTGTTCACCAGGCTCAGACCGTCGGCTCCCGCCTCCTGGCAGGCCTTGGCCACAGCCACCAGGTCAAAGGCGTTGGGGGAGAGCTTGACCAGCAGGGGGTGACGGGTGACTTCCTTCACCAGCCGGACAATGTGGGCGGCGGTCTCCGGCGTCATGCCAAAGGCCATGCCCCCCTCCTTGACGTTGGGGCAGGAGATGTTCAGCTCCAGAATGTCCAAATCCACCTGGTTCAGGAGCTGGGCTCCCTCCACATAGTCGTTTTCACTGTGGCCCCCCAGGTTTGCGATGACGGCGCAGCCCGTCTGGCGCATAACCGCGTACTCCTCCTCCACAAAGTGGCGCACGCCCGGGTTCTCCAGGCCGATGCTGTTGAGGATCCCGGCGGGGGTCTCCCAGACCCGGATGCCGGTGTTCCCCTGGGAGCCGTTGAGGGTCAGCCCCTTGCCGGAGATGCCCCCCAGGCGGCTGACATCCATGAGAGGGGCGTACTCCGCGCCAAAACCAAAGGTGCCGGAGGCGGCAATGACCGGGTTCTTCAGGGTCACGCCCAGGAGATTGGTTTCCAGGCAGTTGCTCATTCGTAAATCTCCTCCCCTTTAAAGACTGGGCCGTCCTTGCAGACCCGCTTGTTGCCCTTGGCGGTCTTGCAGGTGCAGGCGAGGCACGCCCCCACTCCGCAGGCCATGCGGGCCTCCATGGAGACATAGAGCTCCTTGCCGTGCTCCCGGCACAGCTTTGCCACCGCCTGCATCATGGGACCGGGGCCGCAGGTGACATAGATGGCCTGCCGGTCAAAGTTTACATCGTCGGTGACAAAGCCGCCGATGTTGACGGAGAACTCGTCCGCCAGCTCCTGGAACTCCTCGGTGAAGTAGCTCTCCTCCCGGAAGCCCAGGTGGATGTTCAATTTCCGGTTGGGGAACAGGCGCTTCTGTTCCCGGGCGTAGTAGTACAGGGGTGCAATGCCGATGCCGCCGCCGATGAGGGTCACATCCGCATCCAGCGCCGGGAAGCCGTTGCCAAAGGGCCCGGTGACAGCCAGATAGTCCCCGGTGCGCAGGCGGCTCAGGAGATCGGTCCCCTTCCCCACCACCTGGTAGAGGAAGGAGGTGGTGTTGTGCTCGTCGTCACAATCCAGGATGCTGATGGGCCGCCCCAGCAGGGGGTCCAGGGTGTCGTTGGGCTTGAGCATATAGAACTGGCCGCACTTGCCGCCGGAGATGCCGCCCACGACCAGATGGAAAATGTCAGGAGAGATCTCCTGGTTACGCATGACTACAGCCACTGCAAAATATCCTCCTTCATGGTGATGACCGCCTGGTTGACGCACTGGTCAAAGTCCTCCCCCTCGGTCTTGCCCTTATGGGCGGTAATGAGGCCCCGGGAGGAGTTGACCACCCCGCAGATCCCATCGTGGAACACCTGGGCAATGTCCTTGCCGGTGCCTCCCTGGGCCCCATAGCCGGGGATCAGGAAGAAGGTGTGGGGCATGAGGGATTTGATAATCTGGAACTCTGCCGGATAGGTCAGGCCCACCACGGCGCCGATGTTGGAAAAGCCGCTCTCTCCCACAAAGGCCTCCCCCCACTGGCTGACCTTCTTGGCCACCTGCTGGTAGAGGAGCTCCCCGCCCTCCAGGGGCAGGTCCTGGAAGTCCTTGCTGCTGGGGTTGGAGGTCTTCACCAGCAGGAACATGCCCTTGCCGGCCTTGAGATAGTCGTAGTAGGGGGAAACCGCATCCTCCCCCATGTATCCGTTGACGGTGATAAAGTCCGCCTCAAAGTCCCCGGTGAAGTGGCCCCTGGCATACTGCTTGGCGGTGGAGGAGATGTCTCCCCGCTTGATGTCCGCAATGACCAGCTTGCCCTTGCTGCGCACATACTGCAGGGTCTTGGCGTAGGCGGTCATGCCGTCCAGGCCCAGGGCCTCATAGCAGGCCACCTGCACCTTGTAGCAGCCGGCGTTGTCCGCAGTGGCATCCACAATTTTACGGTTGAATTCAAAGAGCTTCTCTCCCAGGGACCAGTCCTTCTCCTGAAGGTAGGCGGGCAAAAAGCCCTCCTGAGTATCCAGCCCCACACAGACGGGGCCATGGGTCTTTACACTGTTAAAGAGCGCATCCATACTCATAGCGTACCTCTCCTCCCACGATGGTTTTGAGCACCCTGCCCCGGACGGAACGGCCGGCGAAGGGCGTATTCTTCGATTTTGAGATCATATCCTCCACCCGGATGGTGTCCTGTGCCTCCGGGTCCACCACCACCAGGTCCGCCGCATATCCCTGGCGAATGAGGCCTGCGCTGCGGTGCAGGCGCAGGTTGGGGTTACAGGAATTGAGCTCACTGAGCTTCTGCAGCGACAGGCCGTTCTCCGAAAACACCTTCCAATAGATCTGGAAGGCATACTCAATGTTGGAGATGCCCGCCATCCCCTTGGCCTTATCCTCCGGGGAGTGGGGGGCGTGGTCGGTGGCCAGGCAGAAGACGGTGCCATCCTTGATGCCCTCAATCAGCGCTTGGACATCCACCGCACGCCGCAGGGGCGGGTTGACCTTATAGTCGCAGTCGTAGCCAAACAGATGGTGAGGGGTCACCTCACAGGTGACGGCAAGGCCCCGCCCTTTGGCCTGGCGGATCATCTCCACCGTCTCAGCCCGGCTGATGTGGCCCACATGTAGGTCTCCGCCCACCTTTTCCAACAGGGCCAGGTCCCGGGCCACGATCTGCCGCTCCGGCTGGCAGTGGGTGCTGATAAAGAAGGGATATTTCTGAGAGGCCAGGAGCAGCTGCTCCATAAAGGCATCAGAAAAGATGGTCTTGCCGTCGTTGGTGAGGATGGGGGTCACCCGGCTCAGGGCCTCATAGTCGGTGGGGACCTTGTCCTCCAAGCCCACGCCAGCAGCTGCGCTCTGGTACAGGCGGCACAGGTTCAGCCCCTGGGCCCGGCGCTGAATCTCCAGCACCATCTCGGGGGTCTCGCACACCGGGTTGGTGTTGGCCATGGCGCACAGGGTGGCATACCCCCCCTTGAGGGCAGCCTTCATCCCGGTCTCCAAGGTCTCCTTGTATTCATATCCCGGGTCCCGCAGATGGCAGTGCAGGTCCACAAAGGCGGGCATGAGCACCTTGCCCGCCAGATCCACCACCTGGTCCACCGGCACCTTGGGGCAGGTGGTCCCCACATAGTAGACCTGGTCCTCCCGGGTGAGGACGCAGCCGCAGGTGTCCTGGTCCCGGTCCACAATCCTCGCGTTTTGATACAGTATCATCATGGGCAGGCCCTCCCGCTACAGGGTGGTTCTGCTCTCGCAGTACTCGCAGGCGTACTCCCTCTTCTCCGGGTCCACCAGGGTGAAGGTGATGGGGCCCACCTTTTCCACCGTGCTGATGCAGCGGGGATTTTTGCACTGAAGGATGCCCTGGACCTTCTGGGGCAGCTGCAGGTGGATCTTTTTGACCCGCTGGCCCTCCTCAATGTAGTTGACGGTGATGCCGGGACCCATAAGGCCCAGCACATCCAGGTTCAGGTCCAGGTCGGTCTCAATTTTGATCAGGTCCTTCTTCCCCATTTTGGTGCTGTCCACATTGCACATGAGGACCACTGCATCATCCCGGAGCTGATCCAGGCCCAGCGCCTGAAAGATCTTGCAGCCCTGGCCGGGGCTGATGTGGTCAATGACGATCCCCTTTTTGAGCTTTGAAACATTAATCATCCCGCAACGTCCTTTCTATCTCCAGTTACCGCAGACCCAGCAGCTTCATAATCAGGGCCATGCGCACGTACATGCCAAATTTCACCTGGTCAAAGTAGGCCGCTCTCGGGTCCGCATCCACATCCACGGCAATCTCATTGACCCGGGGCAGGGGATGCATGACAATCATATTCTCTTTGGCGGCTTCCAATTTTGCCCGGTCCAAAATGTAGCAGTCCCGCAGGCGCAGGTACTCATCCACATCGACAAAGCGCTCCTGCTGCACCCGAGACATGTACAGCACGTCCACCTGGGGAATGGCCTGCGCCAGATCCCGCATCTCGGTGAAGGGCACGCCCTTGCGGGTCAGGTCGTCCTTGATGTACTCGGGCATCTTCAGCTCCTCCGGGGAGATGAAGAGGAAGCGGATGTTCTCAAACCGGGACATGCAGGAGACCAGGGAGTGGATGGTCCGCCCAAAGAGCAGATCCCCGCACACGCCGATGACCAGGTCGTTCAGCCGTCCCAGCCGCTGCTGGATGGTCAGCAGGTCGGTGAGGGTCTGGGTGGGATGCTGGTGGCCGCCGTCCCCGGCGTTGATCACCGGGCAGTCGGCATACTTGCTCATGAGATAGGCCGCGCCCTCCTTGGGGTGGCGCACGGCGATGACATCGGCGTACTGGCTGACCACCTTGGCGCTGTCCGCCAGGGACTCCCCTTTGGTGGTGCTGGTGGTCTGGGGATCGCTGAAACCGATGACCTGCCCCCCCAGACGCAGCATGGCCGAGTCAAAGGAGTTTTTGGTCCGGGTGGAGGGCTCATAAAAAAGGCTTGCCAGCAACTTGCCCTTGCACACATCCAGATAGTTCTGAGGGTTGCGGAACACGTCACCTGCAAGCTCTAACACTTCCAATAATTCTTCCACGGTAAAGTCGTTGGGAGCGATGAGATTTCTTCCTTTTAACATGGTTCGATCTCCTTTTCCATATTCTCGGCCAAACGGAGCGGTCAGCGGCCGGTTTTGGGTAAAATTTTTTTGGATGCTTCCTGCAGGCAAAAACGCCTGAAGTTGAAAAGCAGCGCCGCTTTCCACGCATCCATGGGGCCCGCCCCCACTGGAAAAGGCCCGTTTGGCCTTACTCCGCCTCATGATACAATACTTTATTTTTCCCCCCTTGTCAAGGCGGTTTGTCCAGCTTTGGCGCCCTTTGCCAATAGAAAGGGAATGTTGCATAAAAAAGGCCCCCCGTCCCACCGGTTCTTTTTCACCGTGCCGGCCGCCGGGAGCCTGCTCCGCTACCGGTGGCATCGACGGGTTTTTGGTTGTATTCACCGGGGTTTCATGCTATAATTTAGGTTAGGAAACTTTGTTCGCAATGGGGGACAGGCTCCCAAATTTTGCGCGGTTTTGTGACCCCTAATCCCTCTGGCAAGTATATTTTCCCGCCGGATGCACATGGTAACAGAGAAGCTGTCACTGAATTGCGAGGTGTTACCATGAAAGAACGGGAACAGGAGCTCCTCTCTCTGGAGGAGCAGGACCAGCAGGAGGAGGCCCCGGGCGCAGAGCCGGCGGATCAGATTGCCCGCACCGGATCCATCACCGCCCATGGCCGCCATGTGATCCACTGCCTGACCATCATCGGGCAGATTGAGGGCCACTACTGCCTGCCGCCCCAGAACAAGACCACCAAATATGAGCATGTGATCCCCCAGCTGGTGGCCATTGAGGAGGATCCGGAGATCGAGGGGCTCATCATCCTCCTGAACACCGTGGGTGGCGATGTGGAGGCGGGCCTTGCCATTGCTGAGCTCATCTCCGGCATGAAAAAGCCCACGGTCTCGCTGGTGCTGGGGGGCGGCCACTCCATCGGCGTGCCCCTGGCCTGCAGCGCCAAGCGGTCCTTCATTGTGCCGTCGGCCACCATGACCATCCATCCGGTGCGCACCAACGGCCTGGTGCTGGGGGTGCCCCAGACATTGGCCTACTTTGACCGGATGCAGGAGCGGATTGTCCAATTTGTCACAGAAAACTCCCACCTGAGCGGGGAGCGCTTCCGCGCCCTGATGATGAATGTGGGGGAGCTGACCACCGACATGGGCACCGTTTTGGATGGGGAGGATGCCGTGGCCGAGGGGCTCATCGACTACCTGGGCGGCCTCTCCGACAGCATCCAGTGCCTCTACGACCTCATTGAGCAGGCTCAAAACCGGGACGAGCCGCCCCGGCATACCCACCGGGAGCGGTATCAATACCGCCGCCGGTGATCCACAGAAAACCCAGTGGGAGGGCTCCCCTCCCCCATACATAGCGCAGAGAAGCCCCTGGGGGGCTCTTTTCTTCCCAGGAGCTATCTGAAACACCTTGGAGTGACATCCCATCAGGAAAGGACAGCGCCATGCCAGCTAAGAAAACCACAACAACCAAAAAAGGCTCCTCCAGCCGCAGCAAAAAGGCCGCCCGGGAGCGGGCCAAGCGCAAGGCCCGCCGCCAGGTGTGGGGGGTATGCCTGTTTGCCCTGGGCATCTTTTTGGGGGCGTTGGCCCTGGTATCCGGCCAGAATGTCTGGCTGTGGCTGCACCAGGCCCTCTTTGGCCTGTTTGGCTGGTGCGCCTTTTTGGTGCCGGTGGCGGTCCTGTTTTTGGCGGTGGAGTGCGCCCAGGACCGGGATCAGGTGGCCGTCCACGCCCTGGAGTGCGGGGTGCTCCTGCTGCTTCTCTGCGGCATCACCCAGATCTTTGGGGATGGGCTCCCCACTGGCGGGGACACCATGGAAAAGATCGCCTCCCTCTTTGAGGGAGGTATGGCCCTGTCCGGCGGCGGATTCTTTGCAGCACCGGTGGGCCTGACCCTCCTCTCCCTGTTCGGCCGGACTGGGGCGGCGGTGACGGCCATCCTCCTGCTGTTTGTCTTTGTGATGCTGGTGACGGGCCTGACCCTCATGCAGATCTTCCAGGCGGCCAAAAAGCCGGTGCAAAAGATCTCCAACACCATCTCCGACACCTACACCCACGCGGTGGAGCAGCGCCAGAGCCGTCCCCGCAGGGAGATCGACATTCCCGTGGAGGCCAGCGGCAAACAGGTGGATCAGGGGCCGGAACCGGTCCAACTGAAGGAGGGGCCTGTGGCCCACCGGACCCAGCGGCCCAAGTTCACCGTGGACATCCCCCTGGACGCCTGGGAGGCCCCCTCCAAGGATGTCTCTCCTGACCATGCCCCTGAAGAGACCCAGGAACCCCCTGTGGAGCCTCAGATTGACGACATCATCCGCAAGGTGGTCAAAGCTCCTGTCCCGGAGCGGCCCGCTCCTCCCACAGTGGAAGGGCTCCAGTTGGATGCTGATCCTACTCAGGAGCCTCCAAAGGAGGATGTTCCCCAGATGGAGCAGCCGCAGGAGGGCCAGGAGGTCCTCATGCCCGATCCCCCGGCGCCACGGCCCTATGTGTTCCCGCCCATTCAACTTCTCAAGGAGCCGGTGCGCGTCTCCCAGCAGGACCTGTCCGAGGAGCTGCGGGCCAATGCCGAGCTGTTGGTGGACACCCTCAAGAGCTTTGGGGTCCAGACCCGGATCATCGACATCTCCCGCGGCCCTGCCGTGACCCGCTATGAGCTGCAGCCCTCCGCTGGGGTGAAGATCAGCAAGATCACCAACCTGGCCGACGACATCGCCCTGAACCTGGCTGCCGCAGGGGTGCGCATCGAGGCCCCCATCCCCAACAAGGCCGCCGTGGGCATCGAGGTGCCCAACAAGGCGGTGGTGCCCGTGCCCATCCGGGAGATCATCGATTCCAACGAGTTTACCGCCGCCAAGAGCAAGCTCTCTGTGGCCCTGGGCAAGGACATTGCCGGGCAGCTGAAGGTGGCGGACCTGGCCAAGATGCCCCACCTGCTCATTGCAGGGGCCACCGGCTCGGGCAAGTCGGTGTGCATCAACTCCATCATCATCAGCCTGCTGTACAAGGCCACACCTCAGGAGGTCAAACTCCTGATGATTGACCCCAAGGTGGTGGAACTGGGGGTCTACAACGGCATCCCCCACCTGCTGGTGCCGGTGGTCACCGACCCCAAAAAGGCCGCCGGGGCCCTGGGCTGGGCGGTGAAGGAGATGCTCCAGCGCTATAAGCTCTTTGCAGACAACGGCGTGCGGGATCTGAACGGCTTCAACCAGCTGGCCCAGGACCGGGAGGATCTGGAGGAGATGCCCCAGATCGCCATTATCATCGATGAGCTGGCGGACCTGATGATGGCCGCCCCCCGGGATGTGGAGGACCACATCTGCCGCCTGGCCCAGATGGCCCGGGCCGCCGGGATGCACCTGATCATCGCCACCCAACGGCCGTCGGTGGACGTGATCACTGGCATCATCAAGGCAAACATCCCCTCCCGCATCGCCTTTTCCGTCTCCTCCCAGGTGGATTCCCGCACCATTTTGGACATGGCCGGGGCAGAGAAGCTCCTGGGCAAGGGGGACATGCTCTACTATCCGGTGGGGGACGCCAAGCCCACCAGAATCCAAGGCTGCTTTGTGACGGATAAGGAGGTGGAGCAGGTGGTCTCCTTCATCAAGGAGAGTGCCAAGGCCACCTATGACGACCAGATCCTCACGGAGATTGAGGCCAACACCCCCGTGGAGAAGGGGGAGAGCTCCGGCAACGGGGGCGGCGGTTTCTCAGAGGACGACTCCATCCTCCCTGCTGCCATCGAATGCGTGGTGGAGGCGGGCCAGGCGTCCACCTCCCTGCTCCAGCGGCGGCTGCGGCTGGGCTACGCCCGCGCTGCCCGGGTGCTGGATGAACTGGAGCAGCGGGGCATTGTGGGCCCCTTTGAGGGCAGCAAACCCCGCACCGTCCTGCTGACCAAGGAGCGGTGGATCGAGATGAAGCTCAACAAGGAGGATTAGTCCCCTGTTGGGTACCCCACCTCCAGGGAGACTGACCCTTTGTCAAGGGGACGCATCCCTTTGGAGGCTCTGTATTGGAATGATCAAAATTGGCGGGGCTTTCCCCCTCAGGGAGGGCCCCGCACATGTGTAATAGGGAGGAACATCATGTCAAACTTTTTGCCCATCACCCGCCAGGAGGCCCTGGACCGGGGCTGGGAGGAGCTGGACTTTGTCTGTGTCACTGGGGATGCCTATGTGGATCACCCCAGCTTTGGCATGGCCATTGTCTCCCGGCTGCTGGAGAGCCTGGGATACCGGGTGGGGATCATCCCCCAGCCCCAGAACGACGGGGATTTCACCCGCTTTGGAAGGCCCAAGGTGGCCTTCTTCATCAACAGCGGGGTCATCGACTCCATGGTGGCCCACTACACCGCCGCCAAACGCCGGCGCAGCGACGACGCCTACACCCCCGGCAACCGGGCGGGGAAACGCCCCGACCGGGCGGTGACGGTCTACTGCAAGGCCCTGCGGCGCCTCTACCCGGACACCGTCCAGGTCATCGGCGGGCTGGAGGCCTCCCTGCGGCGGTTTGCCCACTACGACTACTGGGACGATGAGGTGCGCCCCTCCATCCTGGTGGACTGTGGGGCGGATCTACTGATCCATGGCATGGGGGAGCGCCAGACAGTGGCCATCGCCCAGGGGCTGGCCCAGGGGAAATCCCCCCAGGAGCTGCGCCACCTGCGGGGCATCTGCTACCTGACCGATCCCCTTCACCTGCCGGACCAGGCGGTGACCACCGCCTCCTTCCACAAGGTGAGCCAGGATAAGGCAGCCTACTGCCGGGCCTTCAAACAGCAGTTTGAGGAACAGGACGCCGTCTATGGCAAGACAGTGGTGCAGAAGCAGACGGACACCCTCTATCTGGTCCAGACACCGCCGGAGCCGGTCCTGACCCAGGAGGAGCTGGACCGGGTCTTTGCCCTGCCCTTCCAGCGGATGTACCACCCCAGCTATGAGGCCCTGGGCGGGGTCAAGGCCATTGAGGAGGTGGAGTTCTCCATCATGCACAACCGGGGCTGCTTTGGCAACTGCAACTTCTGCGCCATTGCCTTCCACCAGGGCCGCCAGGTGAGCTCCCGCAGCCATGAGTCGGTCCTGCAGGAGGCCCAGGCCATGGTAAAGAATCCCCGCTTCAAAGGCTATATCCACGATGTGGGCGGTCCCACGGCGGACTTCCGCTTTCCCTCCTGCAAAAAGCAGGAGAAATTGGGCATGTGCAAGGACCGCAAATGCCTGGCCCCCAATCCCTGCCCGGCCCTGCAGGTGGATCACAAGGACTATCTGCAGCTGCTGCGGGAGGTGCGCGCCATCCCGGGCATCAAAAAGGTGTTTGTCCGCTCGGGCCTGCGGTTCGACTACATCATGTTGGACAAGGACCCCACCTTTTTGCGGGAGTTGGTGGAACACCATGTCAGCGGCCAGCTGAAGGTGGCCCCGGAGCACTGCAGCCGGCGGGTGCTGGACAAGATGGGCAAGCCCCGGATCGAGACCTTTGAGGCCTTTGCCAAGGCCTTCTACACCACCACCAAGCGCCTGGGGAAGGAGCAGTACCTGGTGCCCTACCTCATGTCCTCCCACCCCGGCTCCAAGCTGGAGGACGCGGTGGGGCTGGCCCTCTTTCTAAAGAAGCACCACATGCGCCCTGAACAGGTGCAGGACTTCTACCCCACCCCTGGTACCGCCTCCACCTGCATGTTCTACACGGGGCTGGATCCCTTCACCATGGAGCCGGTCTATGTGCCCCGGACCCAGGAGGAGAAGCGCCTACAGCGGGCCCTGCTCCAATACTACCGGCCGGATCTGCGGCGTACGGTCATCGAGGCCCTGGTGAAGGCCCACCGCCGGGATCTCATCGGCCACGGCCCGGACTGCCTGGTGCCCCCCGACCGGGAGTATATCCAGCAGTATGGGAACGCCACCTCCCGGCAGGACAAGGGGCGGTCCTCCACCAGACAGAGTGGAGGAAAAACCACAAGGGGACGGAAAGCAGCCCGTTCCAATGGCGGCGCCTGGCGGCCAGATGAGGCCCGCCGGTCCACCGGAAGGAGGAAGAAATCATGAGCAAGCGCAGAAAGCGCCGCTCCTCCAAAAAGGAGGGCGGTGTCATCACCCTGAGGCAGGTGCTCCTCTCTTTGGTGATTGTCGGCGTCATTGCCCTGGGCATCACCTTTGGGGAGAAGCTGGGCCTGCCCACCTGGGACGAACTGCTGAACCCCTCCCCTGCCGCCAGCTACACCGTGGCAGAGGGAACCTTGCAGGTCCACTGGCTGGATGTGGGCCAGGCGGACGCCATCCTCATCCAGGCGCCGGAAAAGACAGTGCTCATTGACAGCGGCGACGTGGGCATGGGGGAGAACACCTATCAACAGCTGTTACAGTTCGGGGTGGAAAAGATCGACCTTTGGATCGGCACCCACGCCCATGCGGACCACATCGGCGGCATCCAGTACATCATGGAGCACCTGCCAGTGGAGGAAATTGTCCTTTCGGATCTGCCGGACTCCATGGTGCCCACCACCAAGGTCTACACAGGCATGTTGGAGGAGATGGAAAAGCAGGGCAAGACCATCACCTCCGCCCGGCCGGGGGACACCTACGACCTGGGCGGCGGGGCCGTCCTCACCATCCTGGGGCCCACCCAAACCTATGACGACCTGAACGACACCTCCGTCATGAGCCGGCTGGACTTTGGGGAGACCTCCTTCCTCTTCAGCGGGGATGCGGAGACCCCGGTGGAGGAGGACCTGCTGGCAACCGGCGGCAACTTCCAGGCAGATGTGCTGGATGTGGCCCACCACGGCAGCGACACCTCCAGCTCCAACCGGTGGCTCCAGACAGTGGACCCGGACGTGGCGGTCATCTCCGTGGGGGAGGGCAACTCCTATGGCCACCCCAGCAACCAGACCCTCCAACGGCTCCAAGCCCTGGGGACAGAGGTCTACCGCACCGATCTGAACGGGGTGGTCACCATCACCAGCGATGGAACGACCCTGTCGGTGGGGACAGAAAAATAGTTCGAACGGGAGAATAACCATGAAATTATACGTTTTGGATCGGATCGAGGGGAATGTTGCCCTGCTGGAGGACCAGGACACCGGCCGCATCATCCCCTTTCCCCTGGACCAGCTGCCCGCCTCCCTGCGGGAGGGGGACTGTCTGACCCAGGAAAATGGGGTCTTTCAGCTGGACTCGGAGCGCACCCGCCAGCGGCGGGAGGCGGCGCTTCAAAAACTGAAAAAACTCAAGGGCCGGGGCCGCTCCTGATGGAGCGCCCCGGCTCTTTCTATGATTTGGATGAATATCCAAATTTATCCTCTTTCTTTTATGAATTTATATGAATATACTATATTTATATTTACAAGTTTAAAATTTTTAGATATAATTGGATTGAAAATCATAGAAGGTAGGTGATTCCCTTGTACTATGGGATCCAGTCCGGTTGAAAGATGAGGAACAAAAAAGGAGGTTTTTCTATGAAAAAGCTCCTTTCCATTCTGCTTACCGGTATCCTCTTTTGCTCCCTGTCCATCGGTGTCCTAGCCGCCAACGACAGCCGTCTGGTGGCGACCAACGGATATTTCTTTGCCATCCAAGAGACCATGGATGAGAACCACGTTGTCACCCGCTCCTACCACGGCGGTGAAACCCTCACCAGAAGCGCGCCGGATTTGGAGCGAACCAAAGCCCTGTTGATCTCCCTTGGTTGGACACAGGAGATGGTGGAACAGCTCCCCGTTGAGACCTTGCAGGAGCTGGCCCAAAGCACGGACATCGTCGCCACCGCCGCCTACAGCAAACGGGATGAGGCAACAGGCGCCATTGTCAATTTGCCGGAGGCGACCGCCCGGGCGGAGGCGGCAGCCATTGAAGAGGCACGGGAAGAACGTTTTTTGCAGCAAGCCCTGGGGGAGGCGCCCAGCATCACGCCCTTCGCCTCTGATACCTATCAGGACTCTTATATGTACCTCATTCACACGGTTTCTATCCAGCCCGATCGTGATTACCTCTGTATGACCGATGCCCAGTGGTTGACGATGCCTCTGAATCGTTTCACAGATTTTATTGGCTCTTGTATCTACGATTTCATTCCTTATGAAGAAACCGCTAGTGGATATTTCCAATATACAGAAAATTCCTATAATAGCGTTGGTCAATTAACACAAGTCAGAAAAACAGGCTCTCTTACAGATATTGATCTTGTAACCAATGAGGGCTGGAATGGAATGGGCGGTTTCTTAAATTTACCATGGGATACTGGAACCTCATCCGGCAGTGTTTTCTATCGAGATCTATACGCACATTTCCAATTCAAGGCAGAAGTACATGAAGAAGTGTTCCAACATGTCTCCAGTATTGGATCCTACCAACATGCCCGTATCGGCCTTGATCTCTCATTTTCAGTTTCCCCTGGCCCCTCTGGTGATGCTGATATAGGATTTACTATTTCCACCAATACAGATACCTATAAAGCAACCGTTCACTTTGATTATTACCCGTAATCTAATGGCTCATCTTGTTATATTTTCTAACTATGGCAAGGAGGTGAGCGAATGAACCGCAAACGTGCCATTCTCAAAGTTATCGCGGCCTATATAACCAGCAATTTGGTGTATGCACTGGTTTTAGCCACCAAATGGGATGTTGGGCTAGCCCTCTACCTGTCCATGTTCACAGTTGGCGCTTTCATTCTATATGAGGTGGCAAAAAAATAGAGAACTTGCGTAGGGCCCTGGTTCAGAAGAACAGAAACGTTCCGGATTCGTTGTGCCCATCATGGAAGGATGTGATCCCATGCTGTGGCTTCGTGTTGTTGGCGGGCTGCTCACCGCCTTTTTTCTGCCGGTTCTCTTTTGGATTGTCTGGTTTTTGGCCGGGCTGGCCTGGGCCTACTATGTTGGCATTGTGGGGGCGGGCTGCCTTGTGATCTGGCTGGGCGGCCGGGGAACCCCCGTCTCCCAGCGGGTCTTGACCATGTTTCTCGCGGCCCTTGCCGCCCTGCTGGTCATGCTGTGGGATTTGTTTCTCTTCCATGACCTGCAGGCGCAGCTGCTGCCACTCTTTTTGGCCGCCGTGATGACCGGCTTCGCGGTGTTCCAGATGGCAAAGGGATAGGCAAGCCACCCCAGGATCTCAAAAAGAGCACAAAAATATCCCCCACGGCCGTGGGGGATATTTATTTCGCTTCCGGGTGCTACAGCCCCTGGGGGTTTTTGCTGGTGAAGTTCCAGGAGTCCCGGCACATCTCCTCAATGCCCCGCTGGGCCTTCCAGCCCAGGACCTGCAGGGCCTTGGTGGCGTCGGCATAGCAGGTGGCAATGTCGCCAGGGCGGCGGGGATCGATGCAGTAGGGCACCTTGCGGCCGCTGGCCTTTTCAAAGGCGTCCACCACCTGCAGCACACTGTAGCCGGTGCCGGTGCCCAGATTGAAGGGTTCCGCCCCGGTGTGGTCCTCCAGGTAGTCCAGAGCCTTCAAATGGCCCTGGGCCAGATCCACCACGTGGATGTAGTCCCGCACGCCGGTGCCGTCCACCGTGTCATAGTCGTTGCCAAAGACATGGAGCTTCTCCAGCTTGCCAACGGCCACCTGGGCCACATAGGGCAGCAGGTTGTTGGGGATGCCGTTGGGGTCCTCCCCAATCAGGCCGCTCTCATGGGCGCCAATGGGGTTGAAGTACCGCAGCAGGGCAACGCTCCAGGTGGGGTCTGCCGCCGCCACATCCCGCAGCATGTCCTCGATCATCAGTTTGGTGGCCCCATAGGGATTGGTGGTGGAGAGGGGGTAGTCCTCCCGGAAGGGCACATTGGGGTTGGTTCCATAGACGGTGGCCGAGGAGGAGAACACCAGTTTCTTGCAGCCAAACTGCTCCATGACCTGGAGCAGCACCAGGGTGCCGGTGAGGTTGTTGCGGTAGTACCGCAGGGGCTGCTGCACCGACTCCCCCACCGCCTTCAGGCCTGCAAAATGGATGACTGCGTCAATTTGATTCTCCCGGAAGACCTGCTCCACCGCAGGTTGGTCCAGCAGATCCGCATAGTAGAACTTGGGGCGTACCCCGGTGACGGTCTGGATGCGGTTGAGAACCTCCTCCTTGGAGTTGGAGAGGTTGTCCAGAATGATGACCTCCCTGCCCGCCTGGATCAGCTCCACGCAGGTGTGGCTGCCAATGTATCCCATGCCGCCTGGCACCAGAATTGCCATATATTTTTCCTCCTTATTGGATCAAACATGTTGACTGCTTTGTACGTCTCCAGTATAGTGAAGATTGGACCCTCTGTCAAACATCTTTTCCCACCAAGGGCAGTTCATACGGGATCGAGCCCTGTCAATTTTTCGCACGGCTGCCCTCCCCATTTCAAAATCCGGTTCGATACAATGGCAGTTCCGTCGGATTCCTGGAAGAACGCTCTAATTTTTAGGGAATCGCTCCTCTGGGGCTTTTCTGTGTTACAACAACCTTTGCCCTGTCGGGCAAAGAACGTTTTAACTTTTCAAGGTATCGCCCCTATGGGCTTTTTTATGTTATAATAATATTGTTGCTATAACAGATCCAACCATCCATATTGCTAGAAAGTGAGCTGCATTATGAGCCAAGTGACCTATTTGGACGTCAAAGAGAGCAAGGAGATCCAGACCTACATCCGCATGGCGGACCAGTCCCTGAGTGCCCTGGGGTTCACAGAACACGCCTTTCCCCATGTGACCAAGTGCGCCAACACCGCCTATCACCTGCTGCTGGATCTGGGTTATCCCGCCCGCACGGCGGAGCTTGCCCGCATTGCAGGTTATACCCACGACATCGGCAATGTGATCAACCGCATTGACCACGCCCAGAGCGGTGCGGTCATGGCCTTCCGTATCCTGGATAAGATGGGGATGGATGCCTCGGAGGTGGCCACCGTTATCTCCGCCATTGGAAACCACGATGAGGGCACCGCCGTCCCGGTAAACCCGGTGGCTGCAGCGCTGATTCTTGCGGACAAGAGCGATGTGCGCCGTAGCCGGGTGCGCAACAAAAAAGTGTCCTCCTTTGACATCCATGACCGGGTCAACTACTCGGTCCAGGAGAGCCAGCTGGTTCTGAGCAAAGAAAAACACACCGTCACCCTGTACCTGACCATTGATACAGAGATCTGTGCCGTCATGGAGTATTTTGAAATTTTTATGGAGCGGATGCTCCTCTGCCGCAAGGCGGCAGACTTTCTCAAGCTTCACTTCGGCCTGGTGGTCAATGGCCAGGCCCTACTCTAATGGGTGGAGTAATCCTCCATCGAATTTGAAAGAAAGGATCCTTTTGTTGCCATGGCCAAGCGACTGAGAGCGTACAAAAAGCCCAACAAGCGCCTCTGGGGGATTCTCATTGCCGTGGGGATTCTTGTGGTGGCCCTGCTATTGATCCTCAACGGGTTTGATTGGAGTGGACAAAGCGCCGATATCCAGGTGAGCCAAAGCTCCCAGAGTACGGCCCCATCTTTGGCAGGTGGGGCTCCAGAGCCCACACCCCTTTCAAGAGATTTGTGGGGCCTGATGTAGGTTTGTCAAACATCTTGTACAGCGAGAGATTCAAAGAAAGCAGCAAGTTTTTCTTTCGGAGAGAGCCAGGCAAGAGGGCG
>CAJFOV010000024.1 GCA_904397835.1 Candidatus Aristotella avistercoris | reverse complement strand
TTTGCGAAGGTTCTTCGTTTCAAAAACTATGAAAATGTTGCAAAAGATCAGATTACATCCGCGACATTTAAAATCCTAGCCCCTTGGATTAGATCATCCAAAGAGGTTTGAAAATAAATTCAGTTTGACAAAGAGCAACCGCAGATGCGGTTGCTTTTTAGAGCCACAAAATATTTTGCAAAAATTCCAAAATGGAATGATTTTGGGCGGGAAATATGGTATACTGGCTGAAAGGAGGAATGTGCCATGGAAAAAAGAGGAACATATCGGTGGCTGAGCCTGATGTTGGCCCTGGTCTTTGTCCTGGGGCTGGCGGGGTGCGCGCCGGAGGGGAGCAGCAGTTCGGAGTCGGAGAGTGAGAGCAGCGAGGAAGAAGTTTCTATCTACACCCCAACGGATGAGATTCTGGAGCTGCAGAGGGGGCTACATCAAGTGATCTCCCAAAACGGCTTGGATTTAATTGTCTATTCTAAGATCAGCGGAAGCTGCCTGAGTGAGTTTACTTTTTGGGTGGGGGAGCCCGACAAGAGCACCACGGATTCGGGAGAGAAAACGATAGTCGGTAGGATGGTCAATCAGGAGACTGGAATTTCAGAAAAGAGCTGGGAATACCAATTCGACTTTGGAGACAGGGCCTGGCTGGGGCGGAATCTGCTGACCGCCGCCTTCCTGTGGGCGGACCCCAGCATGGATCTGGCCACGGCGGAGGAACAATCCAAGAACCTGCTGTACAACTACGACCGGGAGAACATGACGGAACCGGTGGAGTGCGGGGACTACTTGATCTATCTGGTGCCCTATCAGGGGGATATCCACATCGCCCATGTCTACGCCAAATCGGAGCTGCAGGGGTTTGCGGATCTGGGCCTGTACCGGCCCATTGACTATGAGGAGGCCTGCCAGCCGGACTTTTACGGCCACGAGAGATATTGGTTATCCGGAAGAGTCACCAAGGTCTGGGAAAAGAATGAGAGCAGTTACTACGAGAAAAACAAGGTATATTACATGGTAGAAGCAGATGATGGGCACATTTATGAGGTAAGGCACTATCGTGATCTTCAACCATTTCTGCTGGAAGAAGGGAAGAGATATTTATTCTATGGTCAACTTTTAAGAAACGAATCTGAGAATCCGCTGATGTCCATCACTTATTGGGAACCTTTGGAATAGAAGGTTGTTTGGATCGTTAAATTTTTAAGATTGTCAGAAGCAGCCGTCGTAAGACGGCTGCTTCTGATTCCCCCAAAATATTTTGCAAAAATTCCAAAATGGAATGATTTTGAGTGGGAAATATGGTATACTGGCCGAAAGGAGGAATGTGCCATGGAAAAAAGAGGAACATACCGCTGGCTGAGCCTGCTGTTGGCCCTGGTTTTTGTCCTGGGGCTGGCGGGGTGTGCGCCGGAGGGGAGCAGCAGCTCGGAGCCGGAGCGTGAGAGCAGCCAACAGGAGCCGTCTAGTGAGAGTTCAGTGCCTGAAGAGGATGACGGCTTGGACTATGGACGGACGGTGTATGAAGGATATCAGGAAGTCATTGACCAATATGGATTAGAGATTTGTCTTGGGGATGAGATCAAACTTAATAATCTAAATGGCTATTGCTTTGAATACGATACGACCGGCGAAGCCCCGCTGGGCTCTATGCCGTTTAAAGTTATTTTTATAAAAAAATGGGATGGAAAGGAGCTTGTCGACGCCACTATACGGGAGGGGGAGTTTTATTCGCTATATGACTGGAATAGAGATGATGAAGATGTGTTTGAAAGTTTTGTGACGGCCACTTTTTTATGGACAGACCCCCGATTAACCTTGGATGAGGCGGTGAACAAAACACAGGTATTGGTCAACTCTGTCGATTGGCCCAAACCACTTTCTTACAGCCGAGTGATGGAGAGTGGGGACTATCTGATTATGATTACTGAACAGAGTCAAGGTTATCGGGATTTTCAGGTGAAAAAGAAGGCCCTGAGATGGGGTGATCAAGATTGGTCCAAGTATCAGCCAATGGAGTATCCAGCAGTGAAGGATGGTAGCGAAGATACCCCCTTCCTGGTAGAGGGAACGGTCAAAAATATCTATCCGTTTTATTCCAGGGCACATCTGCTCTATGTGGAAGATGCCATGGGAAATGAGTATCGGATGGTGCTCAACTATATCGAGCATATGTATACTGCTGATGTAGGTGAAACCTACCGATTTTATGCGACCATAGCGCCGGATGGTGTCTATGGAGACGTGCTGTGCAATATAGAAAAGATGGAGAGACTGAGTTAACAAATCAGCAGCCACAAAAGTGGCTGCTGATTCTTTTATAACAAGGAGGTTATAGCATGGCAACTGAACGCGTGGAGTATGAAATTCATCTTTCCACAGAGGATTTGACAGCTAGTTTAGAGGAGGTGATTGGTAAAATTAACAACGAACTGGTTGGCGCTTTTACACGGGCGGAGGAGAGCATCAACAGAAGCCTAGATCGCATCAATAGCAGCATCAACAGCATCGATACGGGAGGCGTTGCTGTTCAATTCGGCAACATGCAGACGAGCGCAACAAATACGTTGGATGTTGTTTCGTCAAGCTTTTCCCTGATTTCTGATGCCATTGATCTGGCGGCAGAAAAACCTTCTGCCCTAAGCTCTGCTTTTGGACTGGTAGGTGATGGCGTCTCAGTATTGAGCGGTCTTCTCCAGGGAATGGGCGTTACTGGCGTGCTATCCCTGGGGAATATTGTTGTAGGCGCCATTGACCTAATGAACACTTTGGATGACCTTGCAGAAAAAATTGAGAATACCCCCAGCGAGGTGTATGTCGATACTTTAAATGATATGGCGGATGGCATTTCCACATTTATGGATAAAGTAAAAAATGCACAGTCTGCCATGGGAGATTTTAACAATGCAATTTTGGGCTATGGGCAGACAGAGTACGAGGTATCTGCCAATGTCACCAAATATCAGAATGATATCTTGGCTATTTACAAGCAGGCAACCGATGAAAAAAGGGGGTTGAGACAGGAGGAACAGGAAAGTCTTGCAGAATATGAGGCACAGCTGGCCTTGGCGTATGAGGAGGAGATGCAGACCCAGCTAAATGCACAGGAAACTGTTCTCAATCGTGCCCAAGTGATGCGGGAAAATGGCAGGATGTCTCTGGATGAAGCGGCCAAATTGATGCAAGAAGCTTTTACAACCAATGAAGAATCCCGTGCCAAAGCGGAAGAGCAGATGTACGAAGAGCTGGAGATGGTGCGCCAAAGATACGAGGCACTGGGACAACTTGGCTCGGATGCACAGAAAGCGGAAGAAGAGGCAATATTGGCACACTATGATGAGAAAATTGCTGCAACGGATCGCTTGACTGCGGACACACTGGCCATCATACAACAAGGATATTATGAGGTCGAGTTGGCGGACGATGAGAATTACCAAAACCTTGTAACATTGCTGAAAGAAAAAAGTGCTGCAGAAGAAGAATATACGCAAGGGAAATACAGCCGTCAAGAGAATATATCTAAGATGGCCAGAGAACACGGAAAAAATCAAACAGCTCTTTATTTGGATCTCAATGATGAATATAAGAGCTATTGCGATTCGCGGGAAGCATATCTGGAGGATTTGGACAATCGTATTGACGAATGCTATAAGAATATCGATGGGAATACTCTGGGTACATATATGGCGATATCTGGATATTCTGAATATTATGGCAATGAAATTGATAGATCTAATTCTCTGCTAGTCGACAATATGATGGACGACTGGGAGTTTTTGCCGCCCGAAACAAGAAAAGCCATGGAAAATGCCATGATGCCCATGTTAGATGAAATGGAGACCAAGCGTCCAGATTTATATGCCAAAATGACTAGCATAGCCAATGGCATATTATACAGACTAAAATCAGTTTTTCAAGAGCACTCTCCTTCAAAAGCCACAAGAGAAATCTTTAAAAATTTGATCAAAGGCGGCGAAAACGGCCTGGATGAGGAGTCCCCTAAGCTGTTGGAGAATACCGCAGATCTGGCCGAAAAAACTATGGATGCATTTTCAGCAGAAAGTATCCGGACGGTGGACAGCATGAACCATTGGATGGGGAGACTTTCTGCGTTGAAAGCGTCTGTTGTCCCTATGGCCACCGTGGACGCCCAGGCGGTGGCGGCGGCTGTGACTGGGTCATTGAAGGGGGTCAACCTGGTGCCCGGCGAGGGGATGCTGCACGCCACGCTGAACATTGATGGCAGGGAATTTGCCATTGCAACCACACCCTATGTATCGGAGGAATTGGCATGGAGAAGATGAAAATCAACGGAATCAACTTGGAGCAGTACCACGCAAAGCTGCTGGACTATGTCCCCGGGGGCACGGCGGTGACCAACCACTACAACCTGGGCTACCGGAGCCTGTCGCCGGTGCTGCTGGACACGGAGGTGGCCCTGAAGACCCTGTCGGTGACTCTGACCATCCAGGGGCAGGACCGGCAGGAGGCGGCGGAATACCTGAGCATGCTCAACAAGGTTCTGTACCGGGAGAGCGAGCTGGAGATGCCCGACGGGTATCTCTATTTTTGTATCCTCACGGGGATCTCCGAGGCGGCCCACACTAGCGAGGGGCTGTGCGACGTGACCTACACCTTTGACGCGGTGCAGCGGCTGCCCCTGGTGACGGCGGCACTGGAGAGTAAGAGCGAACAAACGTTTTATTGCCAGGGGGAGGTGGCCTGCGAGTGCCGGCTGACCATCACCGCCCCCCAGGACCTGGAGGCGTTTACCATCAACGGGCTGACCATCCAAAACCTGGAGCAGGATGTGCCCGTGGTGGTGGACGGCCTGAAAAAGCTGGTGACCCAGGCGGGGGAGAACAAGTTCCAGGAGACGAACCTGGTGGACTTCCCCAGGCTGGAACCGGGGCAGAACACCTTCACCCTGTCGGACGCCACCGTGGCGGTCCAGGTGGAGTATTACCCCACATTTTTGTAAGAAGGAGGAAGAGAGATGCTGATCCTTTGCGACCAGAACGGCGTGGGGGCCTATCCCCTGGACGAGGCCCAGAACCTGGCCGTCCTCTGGCAGTATTCGGGGGAGCGGACCTTGAGTTTTGACATCTCCCCCCAGCACCCCAACTACGGGCGGCTCCAGGAGCAATCCCAGCTGCTGTATGAGGGGGCCTACTATGTGGTGCGGGCCATCAACGAGCGGCGGGACCTGGCCACGGTGGACTGTGACCTGGACCTGGACACCCTGCGGGGGAAGGTGTACCAGACTTTCCAGCGGGAGAACAAGACCCTGACCCAGATTTTGGAGGATGCCCTGGTGGGCACCTACTGGACGGTGCAGGACGCCGGGCTGGTGTACCCAGAGGCCAGCCTGGAGCTGAGCGACGTGACCCCCTATGACATCCTCTCCGCCTGCCAGGAACTGTTTGACGTGGTGTACGCCTTTGACAACCGGGCGCGGATTGTGACGGTGATCAAACCCGGGGCCAGGGAGCCGTCGGGGGTGTATCTGACCGACGAGCTGAACTTGGTGAGTGTGGACTTCAAGGGCTCCTCCGACAACCTGTGTACCCGCCTGTACCCCTATGGCAAGGACGGGCTGGACATCACCGGCGTGACGGAGGACGGGGTGGACTACATTGAGGACTACTCCTTCTGCCCCCGGTGCATCAGCCAGATCTGGCGGGACGACCAGTACACCGACCCGTATGACCTGCTCCAGGCGGCCCGGGCCAAGCTGGCGGTGCTGGCCCGGCCAGAGCGCAGCTACACCTGCTCGGTGATGGATGTGGCCAAGATGAACCCGGACTACGCCAACCTGAAGCTGGGCCTCTATGACCAGGTGACACTGGTGGACCGGCGGCGCAAGGTCAAGGAGATCCTGCAGGTGGTGGAGTACAAGGAGTATCCCTTTGCCCCCCAGAGCAACACCGTGACCCTCTCCAGCGTGCCGCAGCGCATTGAGAGCAGCCTGGAGAGCGTCCAGGCGGACGTGGGCGCCATCGGCGGGGAGGTGGCCCAGGGGCGGGAGAAGCTCAATGAGATCCGCCGGGACATGGATGTGAACTTTGCCCACATCCAGGAGAGTGTGCAGCTCAACCAGCAGGAGATCCAGCGGTTGGACAGCTCCCTGACCCAGTCGGTGGACGGGGTGCGGGTGCAGATTCAGGAGACCATCCAGCGGGAGGAGCTGCTGGAGCAGAAGACCTCCCAGCTGGAACAGAGCATCGACGCCCTGACCTTTCAGACGGAGCACGTGGGCGGGGATAACCTTCTGTTTGGCACCGCCGCCTACAACCTGGACGGCTGGGAGTGGGGCGGCCTGGTCCAGTGCACCCGCACCACCAGTGAGGCGGCCAACACCACCCGATCCGGCGGCCTGTTCCAACTGGGCGGGGACGCCGCCGCCCAGGAGGAGGGAGAGCTCCCCGGCCACTATATCCGCCAACAGCTGGCGGAGGTGGTGGAGACCGACTATGCCTACCGGCTCAAGTACAAGCTCACCGGCGTGGGGGAGGTGGATGCGGTCATTGCCATCGGAACGGACCGATATACCTCCCTGCAGGCCGCCAGCGGGCAGTACCAGCTGCAGCTGACAGAGGATTGGGTGGAGCTCACGGGCACCATCCGGCCCCAGGGCAAAACTCTGGCGGTGCTGGCCGGATGCAACAATGGAATCCTGAAGGTGGCGGACTTTATCCTGGTCAAGGGCAAGGAGGTGCTGGGCTGGAGCCAATCCCAGAACGAGATCGCCACCGGGCAGGTGACCATCAGCGGGAACAAGATTGTCATTGAGGACACCAGCCAGGGGGCGGAGGGAGCCTTCCGCGCCCAGCATGACAACCACCAATCGGTCTTTCTGCGGGGGGAGGAGATCATTGCCCGCTTCAGCGCTGAGGATGGGGCAGAGATGGGCAGCACCACCATCAACGGGGATCTGATTCTCCAGCAGGAGCGGAAGAACGCGGCAGGGGCCCTGCACCTGTTCCATCTCACCACCCGGGATGAGGACGGCACGGTGCGCAAGGGCATTGCCTTTGCCGTCAACGACTAAAAAGGAGGGATTCTTTTGGCAACAGCAAGCGGCCAATTGATGGGAACCATCTGGCTGATCAACGGGCAAGCTGCCCCCAATTCTCTGGTGCCCTATGTGGACTATGAGATCACCACCAACGTCCAGAACAACAGCTCCCAGGTGAAGCTGACGCCCTGGATTTTGACAAAAAATTCGGATTACTGGTTTTATGGGGCCTCTATCACGGGCACAGTTTCCTTGGGCGGAAAGTCCTATCAAATTTCCGGCAGCTATGACAACACCAACAAAACCCATACCTACCTCACCAGTGGAACATTGACGCTGCCCCACAACGCGGACGGGTCACTGACCGCCAATTTGTCCATGAGTTTTACCACCAACCTGAGTGGGGATCAGTGGCTGATGAAGCGGGGCCAAGTGACGGGAACCATCCAGTTCCCCACCATCCCAAGGGAGAGCCGGATCACCTCCAGCGCCAACTTCACCCTGGGGAACGCCCTGCCGGTGAGCATTCAGCGGTATTCCTCCAACTTCACCCACACGCTCTCCCTCTCGGTGGGCGGGAGCGTCATTCAGACAGTGAGCGGTGTGGGGACCTCCACCAACATCACCCTCACCACTGGGGAGGTGGACACGGTCTGCCAGCTGGCCGCCCAACAGGGCAAATCCAGCCTGCCAGTAGTGCTCAAGTGCACCACCTACAGCGGCAGCATCGCCATTGGCTCTGTCACCCAGGTGAGCGGCACCTGCACCATCCCCCTGGGAACGGTGAGCAGCGATGTCTCCTGTACCTTGGGCAAGGATCTGACGGTTCAAGTGGGGGGCAGCAGCCTGTTCACCTATGAGGTGGGAGTCTATTGGGAGAATACATTGCTCGCCTCCCAATCCACCAGCGGGGGAAGTGTGACCTTCTCCTTTTCTGAGAGCAACCTGACCCTTCTGAGTCAGAAGGCGGCCAACGGTCAGGTGGCCCTGACGGTGCGCTGCACCAGCAAGCGGGGAACCCTGACGGTGGGGACCACCAGCAAGGCCGGACATGCCCTGCAAAAGCTGGCGGCTATCAACAGCGCCGTGGGCCTGGTGGTGGGAGATGGGTTCCCCTATGCCATTCAGCCGGCGGAGGATGGGTTCCAGTACCGGCTGGTCTGGCTGGTGGACGGGGTCGGTGTGCTCTCCAGAACCATTGCAGATCTGGAAGGCACCATTCTCTTCACCCCGGAGGAGGAGCTGGATCTCTATGAGAAGCTGTCCAATAATGCCCAGCACACTCTGACCCTGCGGTGTGTGACCCTGGCCCAGGGGGTGGATGTGGGCCACACGGAGAAGACCGGTACCATCCAGGTGGATCCCCAACGGGCTGCTCCCACAGCGCCCCTCTTCACCTATCAGGACACCCGGGCCCAGACCATCGCATTGACAGGGAACAACCAGGTGCTGGTTCAGGGCCAGAGCACCCTGAAGGTGGCCATTCTGCCGGCCAACCGGGCCGTAAGTAATGCGGGGGCTACCATTGTGCGGTACGTCCTCTACTGCGGGGACACGGTAAAGGGCGAGGCACCCTTTCAGACGGACCAGACGGTGGAGATCACCGCCAGCGCCCCCAACAGCCCGGAGCTCTATGTGACGGCAGTGGACAGTCGGGGCAATGAGTCGCCAAAAATCAGTGGAGAGCGGGGGCATGTGACGGCCCAGTGGGTGGCCTATGAGCCTGTTCAGGTGGGTGTTCCCACATTGACCCGAAGAAATGGCGTGGAATCTAAGGTGTCTATGGATTGGAAGGGATATTGCTGGAACGGCTCCTTTGGCCAGCAGGCCAACACCCTGACCATGACCTACCGGTTCCGCTCCACCCTGGCAGAGAGTGCATGGACAGAAAAGACCATGACCTATGTTTGGAAGAGCAATGGGGAGGTGGTCTTTGAGGATCGAGCAGAGGGAGAGCCCCCGGAAAAATTTCTGGCAGGTGATCTGGAGGGTGATGGAGGCTTTGATGTGTCCAAATCCTTCCTTTTGACTGTGACCGCCCAGGACTTGCTCACCCAGGCCACCTCGGCCCAGGTGGAGCTGACCACCGGTATTCCGCCCCTCTATCTGGACCGCGGTGGCATCGGTGTCAACAAAATCCGGGAGCAGGGTGCGGTGGATGTCCAGGGCACTGTGCACACCACCGGGGGGCTGTTCAAGGGAACAGAGGAGGCCCTCTATCCCAGCACCCTGGGCCCTCTGGTGCAGGAGCTGACGGCCAACAAGGTGGAGAAGGTCTCTCCGGCTGTCACTGGGAACTTCCCAAAACTGACGGCAGAGGGGGCCCTGGCGGACAGCGGAATTCCTGCCCGCCTGCCTACGGCAGTGGAAGTGGGGGCAGTATCCAGTGCAAAACCACAGTGGATTTTCCCAGAATTGCTAACTGGTTCCTGGCCCGCTGACCAGACGGCTTTTCAGCCATGCTATGCAAAATCCGGAAATGTAGTGTCGCTGTCGGGAATTTTGAATGGTTGGAAGATAGATAACACCTTGTGGTATATGCCAGAGGGTTATCGCCCAGAGAGAGCTGTCGTTGGAACGGCGTATGCTGCTGGGAACTGGGGAACAGGAAGTCCGACCGTGTATCGCATTACCGTTGGCATAAATGGCTCTGTACATATTAATGGAAGTGGGGGAGAACATGGGACAGACTGGTGGCTTTTGTTTGCACTGACATATTTGGTAGCGGGGGAATAAATATGAACTATAAATTTTACTGTGTTCTGGACAGCGTCCAGCGGTACCGGACCTATGTGCTGGCCCTGGTACAGGGGGAACAGGAGGAAATCCAGTACTACACCTTGAAGGAGGGGGAGACCCT
>CAJFOV010000023.1 GCA_904397835.1 Candidatus Aristotella avistercoris | reverse complement strand
GCCAAAGGAAGCCTTGCCGATGGGGCAGTGGATGATGTTGGTCTTATCCAGGCGGTACTCGATCTTACCGGCCTTGGCCTCGGTGACGGCCTTGGCCACATCGGGAGTGACGGTGCCGGCCTTGGGGTTGGGCATCAGGCCACGGGGACCGAGGATCTTACCCAAGCGGCCAACGATACCCATCATATCCGGGGAGGCGATGACCACGTCAAAGTCCATCCAGTTCTCCTTCTGGATGCGCTCCATCATGTCCTCAGCGCCCACATACTCGGCGCCGGCCTCCTTGGCGGCATCGGCCTTGGGGCCCTTGGCAAAGACCAGCACCCGGACCTTTTTGCCAGTGCCGTTGGGCAGAACCACGGCGCCACGGACCTGCTGGTCCGCATGACGGGAATCCACGCCCAGCTTGACATGGATCTCAACGGTCTCGTCAAATTTTGCCTTTGCGGTTTTGGTGCAGAGATCCAGAGCCTCTGCAGGCTCATACAGCTTTGAAGTGTCCAGCAGCTTCACACTGTCTTGATATTTTTTACCATGTTTCATTGACAATTCTCCTCCTAAATGAGTGGTACTTAGCGGAATGTTCCTCCCACCCAGGGAATTTAGTCGACCACCTCAACGCCCATGCTGCGCGCGGTGCCGGCGATCATGCTCATTGCAGAATCGATGTTGGCAGCGTTCAAATCGGGCATCTTCTGCTCGGCGATCTTTCTGACCTGCTCCTTGGTGATCTTGGCAACCTTGGTCTTGTTGGGGACCCCGGAGCCGCTCTCAATGCCGCAGGCCTTCTTGATCAGAACCGGTGCAGGGGGAGTCTTGGTGATAAAGGTGAAGGAGCGGTCAGCATAGACCGTGATGACAACGGGGATCACCAGACCGGCGTCTTTCTTGGTTCTCTCGTTGAACTCCTTGGTAAAGGCCATGATGTTCACGCCATGCTGGCCCAGGGCAGGACCAACCGGGGGCGCCGGAGTCGCCTTTCCTGCTGGAATCTGAAGCTTAATGTAACCAGTAACCTTTTGAGCCATTGTTTGCACCTCCATAGTAGTGTGGTAGATGGCGGAACCTCCAACGGATTTGGTGGTTCCTCCCACAGGCCGTGCAGCCGCTCAACCTGCTGCAGGCCCTCTGCCCCATCCGGGGCAGCCTTGGCAAAATTGCCGATACCTCATCAAAGATTAGTCCAGGGGTTCCACTTGATCCAACTCCAGTTCGGCCAGGGTGTCCTTGCCGAACATGGACACAGTCACCTTGACGATCTCCTTTTCCAGGTCGATGGATTCCACCGTCCCGATAAAGCCGTAGAGATAACCGTCCACAATCTTGACCGAATCGCCCACTGCATAGCGGACTTCCACCTGCTTGGTCTCCACACCCATGGCCTGTACCTCCTCCTCTGTCAGAGGCACCGGCTTGGAGCCAGGCCCCACAAAGCCGGTCACGCCGCGGATGTTGCGCACCACATACCAGGAATCGTCGGTCATGATCATCTTCACCAGCACATAGCTGGGGTAGATCTTGCGTTCCACTTCCCGTTTTTTATTGTCCTTGATCTCCACGACCGTCTCTGTAGGGACTTTGACCTCACAGATCAGGTCCTGAAGTTTGCGGTTTTCCACCGCCTTTTCGATATTGGTGGCCACCTTGTTCTCGTAGCCGGAATAGGTGTGCACCACATACCATTTTGCTGTTTCAGCCATGGTCAAACCTCCAACGCCAAATTCCGCCTTAGTTGCCAAAGACGAGCGTAATGAGCGAGGTCAGCAGGAAATCCATGCCTCCCAAAAAGACTGCAAACACAATGCAGGTCAGCAGCACAACGCCGGTGTTGTTGAGCACCTGCTTTTTGGATGGCCAGACAACCTTTTTGAGCTCCCCCCTCATATCCTTGATGGACTTGGAGATCTTGGAGAAGAAACCCTTTTTGGGAACAGACTTGCCTTTTTTCTCGTTGCTTTCAGCCATTCTGGTTCCGCCTTTCCCTACTTTGTCTCTTTATGAAGGGTGTGTTTTCTGCAGAATTTGCAGTACTTGTTCATTTCGAGTCTGTCGGGATCGTTCTTCTTGTTTTTGGTTGTGTTGTAATTACGCTGTTTGCACTCAGTGCAAGCCAAAGTAACTCTCACTCTCATTTTTCGGCACCTCCCAATGCGTGGAATTTTTGCCTCCCTCGTAAAGGAACGCAACTGTTTTTGGACATAAAAAAATAACCCTTTTTTGAGGTACTATCAGTTTATCATATTCCCCCACGCCCCGTCAAGGGATTTTCCGCGGAAAAAGGGCTTTTTTTCGTAGGTTTCATACGAAGATTCGTTGCAGTATTCTGGCAAGTATGATAAAATAAGTAACAATCTGTGCGCCGCCCCATGATTCAAGGAAAAAAGTGGGAAATTTGGTGCTGGAGATGCAATCTTTTATGATACCATGCATACACCTTCTACAAGGAGGGGCGATACGCGCCCCATTTGAGGAGTGATTACGTAATGAACCAAACCAATGTTGCGGTGATCTTTGGCGGTGTGTCCAGCGAGCACGAGATCTCCCTGCGTTCTGCCACATCGGTGCTTCAGGAACTGGACCGCACCCGCTACCACATCATCATGGTGGGCATCACCCGGGATGGGCGCTGGCTCCACTACCAGGGGGAGATTGACGGCCTCATGGACGGCAGCTGGGAACATCACCCCGCCAACCGCCCCGCCTTTCTGGCGCCGGACACCTCTGTCCACGGCCTGCTCTGCCTGGACGACGGCCAACCGGTTGTGATTCCCGTGGATGTGGTCTTCCCGGTGCTCCATGGGCAGAATGGGGAGGATGGCACCATCCAGGGCCTGTTGGAGATGGCCCAGATCCCCTATGTGGGCAGTGGGGTGCTCTCCTCCGCCACCAGCATGGATAAGGCGGTGGCCCACACCATTCTGGAACACGCCGGAGTCCCCATGGCCCGCTGGATTCTGGTCAACCGCGGGGTCGATTCTTTGTCCCAGGTGGATGCCCGCATTCGGGAGCAGCTGGGCTACCCCGTCTTTGTCAAACCTGCCAACGCTGGCTCCTCGGTAGGGGTCAGCAAGGTCTGCGGCCCCGACGAGCTGGAGCGGGCTCTGCAGGAGGCCTTCCAAGTGGACCGGAAAGTTCTGGTGGAGGAGGCCATTGTGGGCCAGGAGGTGGAGTGTGCCGTACTGGGCAACGAGGAGCCCGCAGCCTCCACCGTGGGGGAGATTGCCCCCAAACAGGCCTTTTACTCCTACAGCGCCAAATATACTGACGACTCCACCGACCTTTATATTCCCGCCCGCATCCCGGCCCAGTCCCTGGAACAGGTGCGCGCCCTGGCGGCAAAGGTCTTTTGCACCATGGGGTGCCACGGACTTGCCCGGATTGACTTCTTTGTCCGGGGGGATGGAAGCGTGGTCCTGAACGAACTGAACACCATGCCAGGCTTTACCTCCATCAGCATGTATCCCAAGCTGTGGCAATATGAGGGGATGGCCTATTCCCAACTCCTCACCCGTCTGATCCAGCTGGCTCAGGAGCGGGTCCAGCCTTAAGCACACAGGGCCGGACTGCCCGTCCGGCAGGAAGGAGAAGACTTTGGATAACCGACCCATCGGCGTGTTTGACTCCGGCATCGGAGGACTGACCGTCGCAAAAGAACTCATGCGCCAGATGCCCCGGGAGGACATCATCTACTTTGGGGATACGGCCCGGGTGCCCTATGGCAACCGCAGCAAGGAGACCATCATCCGCTATGCCCAGGAGATCATCCAATTTCTCCTGCAGCACGATGTGAAGATGATCATTGCCGCCTGCAACACCGCCAGCGCCACCCTGCCGGAGTCCTACACCAAGGAGCTGCCTGTCCCCTACACCGGGGTGGTAATCCACGGGGCCCAGGCCGCCTGTGCCTTGTCCACCTCCGGGCGGATCGGGGTCATTGGCACCGCCGCCACCGTGCGCAGTGCCACCTATGGCAGGGTGATCCGCAGTATCCGCTCCGATGCCCAGGTGTTCGGCAAGGCCTGCCCCCTGTTTGTGCCCCTGGCGGAGAACGGGCTCTTCCAGCCGGACAACGCCATTGCAAAGCTGACCGCTGAGATGTATCTGGAGCCCCTGACCCATGAGAACATCGACACCCTGATCCTGGGCTGCACCCACTTCCCCCTCTTTTATGATATCATCAATGCATGCTTTGACTACCAGGTGACCCTCATCGATTCCGGCCAGGAGACAGCCCGGTTCTGCAACCGGTTTTTGGCCCAGAACCATCTGCTCAAGGAGTCTGAGGACCCGCCGGTTCACCAATTCTATGTCACGGACGATCCAGAGGGTTTTTGCAGCAATGCAGCCATGTTTTTGGGCAGACGCATCGACGGAAATGTAGAACAGGTCTCGGTGGAATCCCTCTAGTGGGAGGCCGGGACCCAGTCAAAAGGAGAGGATTTTTCCTTTGAAGTTCCAACAGAAAAATGTTTTAATTGTATTGAAAGGGGTCCAGCGCGCCGACGGGGAGCGGGATGTGGTGGAGCTCTCCACCCTGGGGAAATATTACAAGCTGGAGAACGGCGTGGACTACCTGACCTATGAGGAGTCGGAGACCACCGGTTTTGAGGGCTGCACCACCATCCTCAAGATGGAGGGCAACCGCCGGGTCACCATCACCCGCACTGGGGACAACCTGCGCACCGAACTGATTGTCGAACGTGGGGTGCGCAACCAGTGCTCCTATGAGACCGACGTGGGCGCCCTCACCATGGGCATCTGCGGGGAGCGGATCATCAACACCCTTCAGGAGCAGGGCGGCAAGCTGGAGCTGCACTACACCTTGGATATCAACACCTCGCTGGCCAGCGAAAATGAACTATATATTACCGTCAAGGAGTGTTAAAAGAGGATGTCAAATCTGATCAAGACCGCAACCGAACAATTGGAGGGGATCATCACCTCCGCCCTGGAGCGTGCCATGGAAAGCGGAGACCTGCCCCAGGCCCAGCTGCCCGCCTTTGTGGTGGAGATTCCTGCGGACCTCTCCCATGGGGACTTTGCCACCAACGCCGCTATGGTCTCTGCAAAGGCCTTCCGCAGGGCTCCCCGACAGATTGCCCAGGCCCTGGTGGACCACCTGGATCTTCAGAACACCTACTTTGACCGGGTGGAGATCGCTGGCCCAGGCTTCATCAACTTCTTTTTGAACCGGTCTTGGTTTACCAACGCCCTCTGTGCCGTGCTCACGGAGCAGGAGCAGTATGGACGCAGCGACTATGGCCAGCACCAAAAGGTTATGGTGGAATTTGTCTCTGCCAACCCCACCGGCCCCATGCACATGGGCAACGCCCGGGGCGGCGCCATTGGCGACTGCCTGGCCTCTGTCCTGGACGCAGTGGGCTACGATGTGACCAGGGAGTTCTATGTCAATGACGCCGGCAATCAGATCCAGAAATTTGGCAAATCCCTCTCGGTGCGGTATCTACAGATCCACCTGGGGGAGGATGCCGTCCAGCTGCCGGAGGAGTGCTACCAGGGGGAGGACATCAAGGTCCACGCCCAGAACTATACCAAAGAATATGGCGACAAGCTGGTCCATGTCTCGGAGGAGGAACGGGAACAGGCCCTCATTGACTATGCACTGCCCAAGAACATTGAAGGGCTGCGCCGGGATCTGGAAAAGTATCGCATTCAATATGACGTCTGGTTCCGGGAGAGCACCCTGCACGAGAGCGGTGCGGTCATGGCTGTGGTGGACCTGCTCAAGGAGCGGGACATGGCCTATGAAAAGGATGGAACCATCTGGTACAAAGCCACTGCCATGGGCGCAGAAAAGGACGAGGTGCTGGTGCGGTCCAACGGCATCCCCACCTACTTCACGGCAGATATTGCCTACCACCTGAACAAGTTTGTCACCCGGGGCTTTGACCGGGTCATTGACGTGTGGGGGGCCGATCACCACGGCCATGTGGCCCGCCTCAAAGGGGCACTGGATGCCGCCGGCGTGGATTCCAGCAAGCTGGACATTGTGCTCATGCAGATGGTGCGACTCATGAAGGATGGCAAGCCCACCCGGATGTCCAAACGCACCGGCAAGGCCATCACCCTCACCGACCTGCTGGAGGAGATCCCCATTGATGCGGCCCGTTTCTTCTTCAACATGCGGGAACCCAACTCCACCCTGGACTTCGACCTAGATTTGGCGGTGGAGCAGTCCTCCCAAAACCCGGTCTACTATGTGCAGTACGCCCACGCCCGGATCTGCTCCATCCTGAAGAATTTTGCCGCGGAGCAGATCCATCCCCGGGGCTGTTCCAGAGAGGAACTGGATCTGCTGACCCAACCAGAGGAGATCGAACTCATCCGCACCTTGGCCACCTATCCCCAGGCGCTGCTCAATGCGGCCCGCTCCTATGACCCGGCCCATCTGACCATCTATGCCAGGGAGCTGGCTACCGCCTTCCACAAGTTCTATAACGCCTGCCGCTGCCGGGTGGAAAATGAGTCCCTCATGCAGGCCCGCCTGAACCTGTGTCTGGCGGTGCGCATCACATTGCGCAACGTTCTCTCCTTGATGAAAATTCAGGCCCCGGAGGTCATGTAACAATACGAAAGGATGCAGAGAGATACCATGGATCTTCCCTCACAACGGCCCATTCTGCTGGATGGGGCCACCGGTACCAATCTGATGCAGGCGGGCGCTCCAAAGGGCGCCTGCCTGGAGTACTGGGCCATGAAACACCCCCAGGTCATTCAGGAACTGCTGCAGGCCTATGTTGCGGCAGGCAGCCAGATTGTCCATGCGCCCACCTTTGGCGCCAACCGGGTCCGGCTGGCGGAGCATGGGTTCCAGGACATGATGGAGGAGATCAACGTCGCCCTGGTCCGCACGGCGAAGGAGGCCGTGGGGGATCGGGCCCTGGTGGCTGGGGACATCGGCCCCGTGGCCAAACCCTGCGCCCCCTTTGGGGAACTGACCTTCTGGGATCTCATTGGCATCTATGCTGAGCAGGCTCTGGCCCTGCGGGACGGTGGGGCGGACCTGCTGATCTGTGAGACCATGATGAGCTTGGAGGAACTGCGGGCCGCCATCTTGGGGGCCCGGCAGGCAAAGCTGCCCATTCTGGCCTCCATGACGGTGGGAGAGGATGGCCAGACCCCCTTCGGCAGCGATCCATTGGCCTGTATGATCTCCGTGCAGGACCTGGGCATCGCTGCCTTTGGACTAAACTGCTCCTATGGCCCCCGGGAGATGGTTCCCCATCTGGACCGATTGGCCCCCTATGCTAAAGTCCCTCTGCTGGCCAAACCCAATGCGGGGCTGCCCATTTCCACCGATCCCCTGCAGTATGGCCTGAGCCCTCAGGACTTTGGCCGGGAGATGGTCTCCCTGTTGGAGGTGGGGGCCGGCCTACTGGGCGGCTGCTGCGGCACCACGCCGGAATATATTGCCGAAATGGCCGATGCTGTCAAGGGCTTCCAGGCACCCAAGCAGAGCAAGGCCTTCTCTCCGGAGGATCTCATTGCGGCCAATGACAAGCAGATCTTCTTTCTGCCGGAGGAGGTGGAGCTCTCGGAACCCATCCCCTGCTCCCTGGATATGGCCGATGACCTGCTCCGCTGGGAGGAATCTGGCTGCGGTGCCCTGTGCATCCAATTGGACACCTTTGACGACGTGGAACTCTTTGGCCTAAACAGCCACATGATCCATGACCTGCCGGTATGCTTTTCCTCCCACCGGGCGGGCCTGTTGGAAAATGCTCTGATCCGCTACCAGGGCAAGGCATTGTTGGACTCCCGCTCCGAGGTGGATCGTGAGGTTCTGCTGGCCCTGTGTGAACATTACGGCGCACTGCTCATCTAGTACGGAACAGGCACAAAATTGAAGGCCCAAGGGCACCATTGTTCTTGGGCAAAATTCCTATTTTATCCACTCATTGGCGGAACTTTTTCTCCCTATTTTTGGGGAAAAGTTCTTGCTTTCCCCTTGGAAGGGGGCTATGATGGGTAAGGAATTGCTTCACCATCTGCCGCAGACTCTGGAAAGAATCTGTCGGCTTTGCTTTTGTCCAAAACAGGGTGAAGTTCAGCTGTTTTTCATTCATAAGGAGGGTTATGATGAAAAAGTCCTATGAGATGGACATGTGCAGCGGACCATTGTTCAGTAAAATTGTCATCTTTGCGCTGCCTCTCATGTGTTCCGGTGTTCTTCAGTTGCTCTTCAATGCAGCTGACATCATTGTGGTGGGGCGCTTCACCGGCAGCGATGCCCTTGCTGCTGTGGGCTCTACCTCCTCCCTGATCAACCTGTTGGTGAACCTATTTATTGGTATCTCTGTGGGGGCCAATGTGGTGGTGGGCCGTGCCTACGGCGCCAGAGACATGGATGGTGTCCAAGAGGGCGTCCATACCGCTATACTGACTGCTGCCATCTCAGGGGTCGCCATGATCTTTGTGGGCATCCTGCTATCGCGCCCCATGTTGGAGCTCATGGGCACCCCGGAGAATGTGTTGGATCAGGCGCTGCTTTACATCCGCATTTATTTCGTGGGAATGCCAGCCATCATGCTCTACAACTTTGGCGCCGCCATCCTCCGCGCCATTGGCGATACCAAGCGTCCCCTCTACTTTTTGACGGTGGCAGGTATTGTCAATGTCATTTTCAACCTGATCTTTGTTATTGTATTTCACCTGGGGGTAGCAGGGGTTGCCATCGCCACTGTGATCTCCCAGATGATCTCCGCATCCCTTATCCTGCTGTCCCTGCTGCACACCGATAGCATCTGCCGCCTGATCCCCTCCAAACTGCATATCTATCCCCAAAAGCTCAAAGAGATCCTGCAGGTGGGGCTGCCGGCAGGCGCCCAGAGTGTGGTGTTCAACATCTCCAATGTGTTAATTCAATCCTCTGTCAACAGCTTTGGTTCCACGGTGATGGCTGGCAACACTGCCTCCAACAACATTGAGGGTTTTGTTTACACCGCCATGAATTCCGTTTATCAAACGGCCTTGAGTTTTACCAGTCAAAATATGGGCGCCAAAAACTATAAGCGGGTAGAAAAGGTTCTGCTCCAGTGTTTACTCCTTGTGACGGGCCTTGGCCTGGTATTGGGCAACCTTGCCCACCTGCTGGGCCCTCAGCTACTGAGTATTTACAACACGGATCCCCAGGTGATCGCCTATGGTATGACCCGTCTGGGTGTCATTTGTACCATCTATTTTCTGTGTGGGATCATGGATGTGTTGGCCGGTACCATCCGCGGAATGGGGTACTCCATTCTTCCTATGGTGGTAACCCTCATCGGCTCCTGTCTGTTTCGCATTGTGTGGATCTTTACCATTTTCCAATGGAACCGCACCCTGTTCACCCTCTATCTTTCCTACCCCATCTCCTGGGGCCTTACGCTGCTGACCCACGCAGTCTGTTTTTTGATCGTCCGAAGAAAAGCCTTTCGCCCTGTGGAATCTGCCCAGGCAGTCCAGCGTTGATGGCTCCTCTTTCATTCCCCATCTTGACACAGCAAGGCCCACCCGCCACAAAAATACCTGCGGCGGGTGGGCCTTTTCTTTTGGGAATGTGCAGCAGCGCCCTCCCGGATGATTGCTGGATGAAGTTGTCGCTGTCACAGCCATCCCTGTTTCTCCAGCCCGCATTGGAACATTGGAGCAGCAGAAGCAATAGGAAAATACCCTTTTCACTCCCCTGTTGCAACGGACGGTTCTCCCTTATCCTGGGGAAGAAAACAGGATCCATGGGGGGGAGAACAGCCGGCTGCGCCCTCCAAAGGGCTGATCTCTGACAGTGGATAGCGGGTCTAGCGGCCGTGGGATGGCTCCTTCTCTCATAGAAAAGATGGACGCAAAAATCCCCTGCTCCAACAGTTGAAGCAGGGGATCTGAGAAACGGGCACTAGGAAACTGCCGCCCCGGGGTTGAGTACCAGGAAGTACAGCAGCACCAGCGCACCCAAAATGATGCGGTAGTAGCCAAAGACCTTGAAGTCATGTTTCTTGATATAGCCCATGAGGAACTTGATGGCCAACATAGAGACCAGGAAGGCCGTCACCATGCCGATGACCAGCACCTGGATCTCCAGGCTAGTGAAGGTGAGGCCAAACTTCACCAACTTCAGCAGGCTGGCTCCAAACATCACAGGGATGGCCAGGAAGAAGGTGAACTCCGCCGCCACTGTCCGGCTGGTCCCCAGAAGCATGGCACCCAGAATGGTGGCGCCGGAGCGGGAGGTACCGGGGATCATGGCCAGCACCTGGAACAGACCAATGCCAAAGGCCACTCCATAGGTCATGTCGCTGATGCTCCGGTAGCGGAACCGGCGGCCCTTGTAGGCATTCTCCATCCAGATAAAAAGGACGCCGTAGACAATCAACGCCACCGCGATGACCGTGGGGGTGTAGAAGTGGTCGTTGAACCAGTCGTCAAACACGCTGGCAATCACAGCGGGGATCACTGCCACCAGGACCTTAAACCACATGCTCCAGACATCTTTTTTGATGTAGTGCTCCCGCCGGTTGGTACTGAAAGGCCACAACCGGCCCCAGTAGAGCACCACCACCGCCAGGATTGCCCCCAGCTGGATGACCACAAAGAACATCTCTTTGAAACTGTCGGACTGATTCAGGGATAAAAACTGATCCACCAGAATCATATGCCCCGTGCTGCTGATGGGCAGCCACTCTGTGATGCCCTCCACAATACCAAGAACGGCCGCTTTCAGCCACTCCAACCATTCCATTCTGTGCACCTCTTTCTGAAAAGCCTCGTGGGGATACGGCAGCTCCCTGCCGAAAATTTCCACAAAAAAGAATCCCGTTTTTCGGGTATGCTGCTAGTATATCACAACCTGCGGGAGAAACCTAGGGAAAAGGCCCAATTGTAAGAGAACTTTCTGATTTTCCCTGCCGCCACAGGAATCCCCGCTTTTCAATGACTGCTGGAGGGGAGCATCCCTCCAGAATGCTGCCCCATGGCGCACAAAGCGGGAGGAGCCGCCCCACGGGGTGGTTCCTCCCGCCCTTGTGTTTTGATCAGTTTTGGCCACCGGTCTACTGATGGATCTTCTCGGTGATGCGCCCCTCCCGGTAGGCCTGGAGCAACTCCTGCAGCTCCCGCACCCGCAGGGCCAGGTTTTTGCCGTTGTCCGTGTCGGCCACCCGCACCCGGCGGGACATGGTCTCCACAATCTGTACGGTGGAGGGGGCCCCCTGCCGGTTGCCGTACTCGTCTACCCGGAAGGGATGGTGCTCCGCCAGGGCCAGGGAGCGGGAGTTGTAGATCAAGGTATATCCGCCGATCCCCGTCTTACTCTGGTAGGCTTTGGAGATGCCTCCATCGATCATAAACAGCTTGCCGCCGCCCTTGATGGGGTGTTCCCCCTGCTTGATCTTCACCGGCACATGGCCATTGATGATGTGGGAGGAGCGAGGATCCAGCCCAAACTCCGCCAGAATCTTCTCACAGATCTCCTGCCGGTCAAACAGGCTGTAGTAGGGGTTCATGACCTCCTTGTGGGTCTCCTTGTCCTCAATGAAATACCGCTCAAAAGTGGAGAGCTTGCTCTTGCCAAAGAGGGGGGATTTGGGGCCCGCCCAGAGGTACCACATAAAATCTGCTCCCTCGTTGTCAGCCAGCGCCCTGCGGGGGGAGAAGTAGGCGTCGTGGACCATGCCGTTGAGGAGATCAAAGTAGGATTTGCCGGAGTAGGCGGCGCCGCCAAAAGTAATTTGGTCAAACGCACCATCTGGGGTCATGGGCACACAGCCGTGGTAGAGGAGGTTGCCGTTGATGGTCTTGTAGATGCTGCCCTTTAGGAAGAGGAATTTCAAATGCCGCTGAAGCACCTCACTGTGAAGGAAGGAGGAGGAGATGGTCTGCATGAGCTCCTCTTCCTCCTGGGAGAGGACCCAGGGCGTGGCAGGATCCACCGTGGGGAAGGTGGTGTCCCGCAGGGGGTACTCCTTGCCCTCCACCGTCACCATGCCCCGTTCAAAATCCACATGGAGCAGCAGGGCCCGGTCATCCATCTGATACTCCGGATGGCGGGCAATGAGCTGGGCCTCCAGCTTAAACTGGATGACAGCGATGGCCTTGTGCATCTTGGCAGCAAGGTGGATGTCCACCGGATCATACTTGTTCTCGTCCAAAATATGGGGGGTGAAGATGGTGCAGGGATCCTCCTGATAGATCTTGGCTGCAAAGCTGGACAGCGGCCGCAGGTTGATGCCGTAGCCATCCTCCAGCAGGTCAAAGTTGTTGTAGCTGATCCCCAGGCGGATGGCGTTGGCAATGCAGGCCCAGTTGCCCATGGCCGCCCCCATCCAATAGATATCGTGGTTGCCCCACTGAATGTCCACGTCGTGATAGGTCATCAGCTCGTCCAAAATGGCGTCCGCCCGGGGGCCGCGGTCATACACATCCCCCACAATGTGGAGCATGTCCACCGTCAGCTGGCGGATGAGGGTGCAGAGCTCGGTGATAAACTCCTCTGCCACGCCGGTCTCCACAATGGAGCGGATGATCTGGCTGAAGTAGTGGCTCTTGTCCCCCTCCTCTACGTGGAGGAGCTCATCCATGATGTAGGCAAAATCGGCCGGCAGCTTTTTGCGCACCTTGGAGCGGGTATATTTGGAGGAGACCGTGCGGCAGACCTCCACCAGGCGGTAGATGGTCAGCTTGCACCACTCGTCAAACTCCTCTGCACCGCCCGCCTTGCGACGGGGGATCTCCCGCTCCGGATAGTAGATCAGGTTTGCCAGCAGGATCCGTTCCTCCTGGGAGAGGGATTTTTCAAACAGCTCATCAATCTTGGTGGCAATGACGCCGGAGGCACTTTTGAGCAGGTAGATAAAGGACTCATGCTCCCCGTGCAGGTCGCTGAAAAAGTATTCCGTCCCCTTGGGCAGGCTCATAATGGCCCGCAGGTTGATGATCTCAGAGGAGACGGCGGCAATGGTGGGATACTCATTGGAGAGCAGCTGCAGATAGCGCTGTTCCAGCATGATACATTCACCCTTTCTACTGGTTTGCAAAAGTTTTTGCGATGGGCCGTCCCAAGCTCCTTCGAAATCCCAGCGCAACCTGGAATGGTCATTGTGCATATGGGAGGAGGGAGACCCCGTCCTCTGGTATTTTAACACCAATTTTTCCCCCTGGCAAGCTGCGGGAAAATCCTTCGATGGGGTTCGGCACAGTTCTGCATGTTTCCATCACCGGTGCTGGTTCCCCACCGCCCCGTCCGTTTGCTCAGAAAAATGGACAGACAAAAGGCCCCTCCCACCGGGAGGGGCCAAAGGTTTGCCCTTTACAGGTTTTTGAACTCGGTCCAGATGTCGGTGTACAGCTGGGTGGCGTCCCCCACATCCTGGATGAACTCGGCGGACTCAATGGCCTCATCCGGAATCACCAGGGCCTGGTTGGTGATGTAGGGGGTGGCGGCGGAGTTGCAGTTGATGTACATGGTCTGTTCAGAAATTCTGGCGGAGCGCTCCCCATCCAGAATAAAGTTCAGGAAGGTGTGGGCGTTGTCCTTGTGGGGGGCATTCACCGGCACAAAGCAGGAGTCGATGCCAAAGCCCAGACCCTCCTCCGGGTAGACCACCTGAAGGTTCGGGTTCTCGTTGAGGGCGGTGATCACCTGGGAGGTGAACATATAGCCCACAGAGACCTCCCCGTCCAAAATCTTGTTGTAGGGGGTGCTGTAGTCCAGGGCGCGGATGTTGGGCTTGAGGGCAAAGAGCTTCTCCTTGGCCTGCTCCAAAATCGCCTCGTCGGTGGTGTTCATGCTCTCCCCCATAGATTTGAGGGTCAGGCCGATGACATTGCGGGCGTCATCCATCAGGACGATGGAGTCCGCCAGGGCGGGATTCCACAGGTCCTCAAAGCCGTTGATCTCAATGTCCACCATATCCGGGTTGTAGATGATCAGCGGGATACCGGCAGCATAGGGCACGGTGTACTCGTTGGTCTCATCGTAGAACTTGCTCTGGAAGGCGGGGTTGATGTTCCCAAAGTTGGGGATCTTGCTGGTGTCCAGCTTGTCGATGAGGTTCTCCTTGCGGGCGATGTCGATGATGTAGTCGCTGGCAAGGACGATGTCATAGTCCCCGCCCTCGGTGGACTCCAGCTTCATGAGCATCTCCTCGTTGCTTTCAAAGGTGCTGTAGTTGACCTTGATGCCCGTCTGCTCGGTGAACTCCTCCAGAATGTCATCCGGGAAGTAGTCCGCCCAGGTGAAGATATTGAGCACCTGGTCCCCTTCGCCGCTGGTCCCGCCCCCGCTGCACCCAGCAAAGGTCAGGGCCAACATGCTGGCGGCAGCCAGCAGAGCCACTGCTTTTTTCAACAGTTTCATGATTTTCCATCCTTTCTCGTGGTCTGATACGGTCGCTATATGCTAACCCGTCCGGCGCCGCAGGCGCACCAGGCGGGAAAGGGCAACAATGAGGAACACCGCCCCCAACATGAGGGTACAGATGGCGTTGATCTCCGGGGTGACACCCATTTTGAGCATGGAATAGATCTGCAGAGGCAGGGTGTTGGTCTCCGCCCCGGTGGCAAAGAAGCTGATGACCACATCATCCATACTCATGGCAAAGGCCAGCATGGTGCCGGAGGCGATGGCCGGAGCGATCATCGGCAGGGTGATGTCAAAGAACATCCTACGCCGGCTGGCCCCCAGGTCCAGGGCCGCCTCTCCAATGGAGGGGTCCAGCCCGGCCAGGCGGGCCTTTACATTGATGTAAATGTAGGGCACACAGAAGGTGGTATGGGCCAACACCAAGGTGATCATGCCAAAGGGGATCTTCAGCAGGGTGAAAAAGGCCAGATAGGCCATACCCAGGATGATCTCTGGGATCATAATGGGGATGGTGGCCACGTTTTCAATCAGGCCCTTGGCCTTAAAATGGCGGCCGGCCATGGCCACGGCCCCCACGGTGCCCAGGGTAGCGGCCATCACGCTGCTGATGACGGCCAGCTCGATGCTGTTCCAAAAGGCCTGTTGGATGTTCTTGTTGTCCAACAGTTCCCGGTACCAATCCAGGGTAAACCCGGACCACTGGAAGAGCTTGCTGTCGTTGAAGGAGTAGACGACCACCACAATAATGGGCAGATACAGCAGGATCAACAGCAGCACCAGATACATCTCGGGAAGGATCGTGCGGTTTTTTCTCATACCAATCCCTCCATATCCTTGGCCCCGGTGACTCTGCGGTAGAGCCAGAGAATCAGCAGGCTCATGACCATCATCACCATGCTCAGGGCCGCGCCCATGGGCCAGTTGCGGGCGGTGAGCAGCTCATTGCGGATCAGGTTGCCCAGGAGGATGGTCTTGCCGCCGCCCAGCAGGTCGGAGATAAAGAACAGCCCGATGCTGGGCACAAAGACCAGCACGCAGCCGGCCATAATGCCAGGCAGGGTCATGGGAACCGTCACGGTCCAAAAGGCCTTCCAGCGGCTGGCGCCCAGGTCTCGGGAGGCCTCCACCAGGGACCAGTCCAGCTTTTCCACCGAGTTGTAAACCGCCAAAATCATAAAGGGCAGCAGGGCATAGATCATCCCCACCAGCACCGCCCCAAAGTTGTACAGGAGCTTGAGGGGGGTATCAATGATCCCCAGGGCAATGAGCAGGCCATTGACCACACCCTGGGTGCGCAGCAGGATCATCCAGCCGTAGATCCGCACCAGGGAGTTGGTCCAAAAGGGCACCATCACCATCAGCAGCACCACCGAACGGTTCTTGGGCTTGAGCTTGGCGGTAAAATAAGCAAAGGGATATCCCAGCGCCAGGGTGCCCAGAGTGGTAAGGAAGGCCATTTTCAAGCTCTCGCCATAGACCTTCAGGTATTGGGGGTCCAAAATCTGTTGGTAGCTCTCCAGGGTGAAGGAGAGCTCCACCCCCCAGGTGGAGGCCCGCTTCAAAAAGCTCAGCCCCAAAATATAGATCAGAGGGATGGCCACAAACACCGCCGTCCAAAGGATCAGAGGCAGGACAGCCGGAGAAAAGCCGTTCTTACCCTTGGACCGTTTCGCACGCACGCTCTGGCGCATGGATCTCCCCCCTCTCTACGATGACGGAGCAGGCCGGGTTCCAGTGGATCTGCACCTGATCCCCCACCTGGGCCCGGTCGGTCCCACCGCCCATGCCGCTGACCGTGAGGGTCTGGCCGTCCGGCAGCAGCAGTGTGGTGCGCAGCAATCCGCCGGTGTAGTTGTGCTCCTGCACCGTCCCCTGCAGGTCAAAACCCTGGGCCGGGCTCTGACCAAAGCGGACCCGCTCGGTGCGCACAGAGAGGGTCACCTGCTCCCCAGGAGTTCCCTCCCCCTTGGCCAGGATGGTCCCACCGGCAAAATCCAGCACCAGGGTGCCATCCCCGCAGGCGCGGCGCACCACGGCGGAAAAGATGTTGCTCTGGCCGATAAATTCTGCGGCAAAGCGGGTCTTGGGCCGCTCATAGATCTCCTCCGGTGCGTCCAGCTGTTCGATGTGTCCGGCGTTCATCACCCCGATGCGGTCGCTCATATTCAGAGCCTCCTCCTGGTCGTGGGTGATGTAGATGAAGGTGATCTCCAGCTGCTTCTGTAGGCGCTTGAGCTCCCCCTGCATCTGACGGCGCAGCTGCAGGTCCAGAGCGCCCAGGGGCTCATCCAGCAGGAGGACAGCCGGGTTGTTGATGAGGGAGCGGGCAATGGCCACCCGCTGGCGCTGACCGCCGGAGAGCTGGGAGGGCATGCGCTTATCATATCCCGGCAGCTGAACCAGCTGGAGCATCTCCTCCACCCGGCGGCTGATCTCCCCCTTGGGCACCTTGCGCAGCTTGAGCCCATAGCCGATGTTGGCCGCCACATTCATGTGGGGGAACAGGGCATAGTTCTGGAACACGGTGTTGACGTTGCGCTTGTTGGGTTCCCAGTTGGTCACATCCTGGCCCTGGAGGAAGACCTTCCCCTCATCGGGGGTCTCCAACCCGGCGATGATCCGCAACGTGGTGGTTTTGCCGCAGCCGGAGGGCCCCAGCAGGGTCAAAAATTCTCCCTTGCGCACCTGCAGGGAGACATCCTTCAGGGCGTGTACCTCCCCAAAGGATTTGCTGATATGTTCGATGGAAAGAATCTGTTCTTCCAATGTGTCCACCTCTCTTATCTATGGTGTTTCGGTCAGATTCTGCGGTTCGCTCTCTTTCTGCTGTTCCATACAGCCAAAAATCCCCTGCAGAAAGGTGCAGATGATCCGCAGCTTCTCCGGATTGACCCGGTAGTTGATCCAGTTGCCGTCTCTACGGGCCAGGACCAGCTCACAGTCCGTGAGAATCTTCATGTGATAGGAGAGGGTCGGCTGGGTGATGCAGAAGGCCGTGAGCAGCTTGCAGGCGCACTTCTCCCCGTGGGAGAGCTGCTCCACAATCTTCAGCCGGGTGGCATCGGACAGCGCCTTGAAGATGGGCACACATGCCTCATATTCCTGGTTGGTCATAGCAAGGCTCCTTTTTCTAAAAGACAGAGAAAAGATAGAGAACTATCAATATCCTTGCTTATTATAGTAGCTAGATTGATGTTTGTCAATATTCTATTTCCAGTTCTTTTCCTCTCTTTGGCTCCAGATTTTGGGCAAAAGCGCATCGGTTTCTACTTGTCTTCCATAGTACCTTATCTCCAGCCAGGGAAGATGCGGAATCTCCGCATCACATAGAGAAGGGCCAGGGCAAATATGACCGCCCTGGCCCTTTCAAAGGAAAATTTTATTCGTAGATGGGTTTAAATTTATCTGCTCCCATGCCGCAGACTGGGCAGGTGAAATCGGGCGGAAGGGTGTCCGACTCCAGGATGTAACCACAGATCATGCACTGATACCCCTTGATCTTTCCCCCTGCAGGCTGCTGGGCGGGCGCCGTCTCCTCCTTATAGGAGGGGGCGTTCTTGGGGGTGCCGCCCTTTTTGACCTTCTGGTAGTAGGCATAGGTCAGGACCTCCTCATCACTGAGGATCTCCGCCTCGGTCACCTCCCCCACAAAGAGGATGTGGGAGCCCAAATCCAGCTGATCCACCACCTTGGCGCTGAACCGGGCAGTGGTGTGGGCAGTCACATAGGGGATGCCGTTTTCATCCTTCTCACAGGGGAAGGCCGCAAACTTGTCCCGGTCCGCACTGCTCTTAAAGCCGAACTCCCCAATGAGATCCATGTCCGCCGACTGGGCCAGAGAGACTCCCACAAACCGGCCGGACTTTAAGATGGTCTGGGTGGTGAAGTTATCCTTGTTGATGGCAATGGACACCTTTGCCGGCTTGGAGGTCACCTGGGCCAGGGTGTTGACCACGCAGCCACTGGCCTTGCCGTCGGCCACGCTGGAGATGAGGTACAGCCCGTAACTCAAATGGTAAAATGCCTTGGTATTCAAACAATCGCCCCATTTCTAAAAATTAAGAATCATTATCATTATAATATCTGAATTTCCAAGGAAATGCAAGGTTTTTTCAAAAATTTTAGGAAAATGCGCCCGAACTCCTGGTGCGGGGTACGATCCAGGGGGCCACCTACTCCTTTGCAAATCTGAGGAATTGTAAATTTGCCCCTCCCCCACAGTTAGCTTGCCCCTGATGGATATAAAAATCCTCCGGGCAGCGCAGTCCCGGAGGATGTTTGAACGGTGGCAAAATCACTGGGATTCCCCGGCGCGGCTGCTCAATCCATAGAGGTAGAGCTGGCACTTGATCATGCCGTTGTAGAGTTTGCGCCGTTTGAAGGAGCGGTGGCCAAAGTAGGCCTCAAAGGCCTCCTCCGGGGTGATGATGCCCATGCGAAGGCCCTCCCGGGGAACCAGCACCTGGCCCATGGCGCGGTAGAGCTCCCTGGCCTGCTGGACATCCAGGATCCGCTCCCCATAGGGCGGGTTGGTCACCACAGTGACCCGGCCCTCAGGCAGCTGGAAGGTGCGCACATCCTGGCACCTCACCTTTACCCGGGCAGAAACCCCGGCCTTGTTCACGTTGGCCTGGCAGAGTTCCACCGCCGCTGGATCCACATCTGACCCAATGCCGTGGAAGGGGGCGTCCCGGCGGATCACATCCAGGGCCTCCTGCCGGGCCCGCCGAAAGGCCTGTTGGGGCATCACATCCCACTTTTCACAGGCAAAGGTGCGCTTGAGGCCCGGCGCAATATTCAAGGCCTTGAGGGCCGCCTCAATGAGGATGGTCCCCGAGCCGCAGAAGGGATCAAAAAACTGGGTATCCGGATAGATCCGCACCAGGTCCAACATACCGGCAGCCAGAGTCTCCTTGATGGGCGCCGCCGTAGCGGAGGGGCGGTATCCCCGCTTGTGAAGGCCCGCGCCGGAGGTGTCCAGCAGGATGCTCACCTTATCCTTGATGATGGAAAATTGCAGCTGGTGCACCGGCCCCGTCTCCTGGAACCAGTGGATCCCATAGACCTGGGACAGGCGGTTCACCGCCGCCTTTTTGATGATGGACTGGCAGTCTGGAACGCTGTGGAGCCTGGAGTTCAGGGACCAGCCCTTCACCGGGAAGGCATCGTTGGGGCCGATAAACTGCTCCAATGGCAGGGCTAGAACCCCTTGGAACAGCTCCTCAAAGGTGGTGGCCCGAAAGGCCCCCAGCACAATCTGCACCCGTTCTGCCGTGCGCAGCCAGAGGTTTGCCTTGGCCACCAGCTCCAGGTCCCCCAAAAAGGAGACCCGCCCGTCGGACACCTGTACATTTGCCCCGCCCAGGCGTTTGATCTCCCCGGAGAGGACGCTCTCCAGGCCAAAGAGACAGGGGCAGTTGATGGTAAATTTGCTCATCTGTTTTCCTCCAAGATATTTTCCATCGATGCGGCGCGGTCGGGCAGACCAGGGGCACACCCATGGTCAAAATCGGAATTTGATTGCCCAGTTGCTGGAAAGGATTTGCTTTTCCTGCGGCGCTATGGTATGATGGGGTTGGAATCTTTCACATGATTTTTTGTCCTATTTTATTCTATTTTAACACATTTTTGAGGGCTTTTGCAAATGCAATCCGTTCAAAGGAGGAGCAAATTTATGAAAAAATTGATCGGTACGGCCATTGTGGGCCAGTCCGGCGGCCCCACCTCGGTCATCAACGCGAGCATCTATGGCGCCATCCGCACCGCCCTGGACAGCGACTGCATCACCCGGGTCTACGGCGCGGCAAACGGCATCAAGGGCGTGCTGGAGGAGCGGCTCTACGACCTGGACCTGGAGGATCCCCAGGAGCTGGAACTGCTCAAGAACACCCCCTCCTCTGCTCTGGGTTCCTGCCGGTACAAGCTCAAGGACGCCCAAGAGGACGAGAGCGACTACCGGCGCATCCTGGAGATCTTCCAAAAGTACAATGTGCGCTACTTCTTCTACAACGGCGGCAACGACTCCATGGACACCTGCAACAAGATCAGCAAATATATGCAGCAGGTGGGGTATGAGTGCCGCATCATGGGCATCCCCAAGACCATTGACAACGACCTGTGGGGTACCGACCACTGCCCCGGTTTTGCCAGCGCCGCCAAGTACATCGCCACCTCCATCATGGAGGTCTACCTGGACGCCAGGGTCTACGACACGGGGATGATCACCATCTTTGAGATCATGGGCCGCAACGCCGGATGGCTCACCGCATCCTCTGCCCTGGCTGCCCACGCCGGCATGGGGCCGGACCTGATCTATCTGCCGGAGGTTCCCTTTGACCTGGAGCAGTTCCTCTCTGACGTGCAGCGGCTGTATGCGGAGCGGGGCAAGGTGCTCATTGCCGTCTCAGAGGGCATCAAGGACAAAGATGGCAAATATATCTCTGAGTATGGCAGCAATCTGGCCCAGAGCAAGGACTCCTTCGGCCACGCCCAGTTGGGCGGACTGGCTGCCACCCTGACGGCCTTTGTCAAGGAGCGCACCGGGGCCAAAGTGCGGGGCATCGAATTTTCGCTCCTGCAGCGGTGTGCGGCCCACTGTGCCTCCCGCACCGACATTGAGGAGTCCTTCCTGGCTGGACGCACCGCCGTGCTCCAGGCCCTGGATGGCGTCACGGACAAGATGGTGGGCTTTGAGCGCCTGCCGGGCCAGAACTACACCTGCGGCATCAAGCTGGTGGATCTGTCCGAGTGCGCCAACCAGGAGAAAAAGATCCCCCTTACCTGGATCAACCAGGCGGGCAACGGTGTCACCCAAGACTTTGTGGACTATGCCCTCCCCCTGATCCAAGGGGAGGCCAACCAGCCCAAGGAGGAGGGGCTCCCCCGCTTTGCACGTCTGAAAAAGGTGCTGGTCCAGCCGTAGCGCCTCTTTCCGCTGTTCTAAAAAAGCTCCAGGCCACAGGGGTCTGGAGCTTTTTTATCCCTCGGAGTGGGTCAGACCCATTCCAAAGTCGGGGTGTGCCAGCGCGGCGCTTCCCCTGATATTCTGTCAAAATGGTGGGGCCATCTGGCCAATCTCATGTGACGGGAGCAAGCCGATCAATTTTTTCCAAATCAGCCCAAACGCTCTACCGCCCCAGCGGGACAGACCTCCATGCAGTTGCCGCAGTGCAGGCACCGGGCGGGGTCGATCTTTCGGGGAACCCCGTCGCTGATGCACCCCACAGGGCAGGCGGCGCGGCAGGCCTGGCAGCCGGTGCACCGGTCTCCACAGATGCGGTATCCTCCAGAATGGACCTGCGCCCCGCCAAAGGCAAAGCTCTGCCGGTAGGGCGGCAGTTGGGAAAGGTCAAAATATTCCCCCTCCCCACAGTAGAGGTGAAACACCTCCAGCGCCTCCTGGCTCTGCGGCGTGGGATAGATCTTGGCCATGTAGGGGTTCTGCTGAAAGATCTCCTCCAGACGGGCCCTCCCGATGTTTTTCACGGCGCCCCGCATGGAAATGGCAATGGAGGACAGGGTATCCTGCCCTCGCATGCCAGAGAGTGCCACAAAGGGACGGGCCATCAGACGGCGGTAGAGGGACTTGCCCCGGGCGGTCAAAAAATAGAGGCCCTCCTTCCCTGCCAGCATCAGGTCGATGACACAGGTCTGGGGCAGGCCATGTTCATCCAGGGTTGCAACCACCACCGAGTGGATGTCCCGCTGGAGTACGGTGAAAATTTCATCTGTGGTCATTGGATTCCCCTCCATCTCTCTCCACATAGGGCAGCGTCACCTGCCCGTGGGAGGCGGTTCTCCTCAGCCGCTCTCCCACCCCGGGCGGTGACGCCGGCGTGTCCTCCTTAGGCTCTCACCACGGAGATGCGCTGCTGCTCATAGCCGCCGTTGACGGCCAGATCCACCATGGCGATGGCATAGTCCGCGTAGCTGATGATGCTCTCGTTCCGGCTGTTGAGGGTCAGCTCCTCGCCGCCCTGCAGATATTTGCCGGTGCGCTCCCCCTCGGCCTGAAAGTCCCCAGCGGGGCTGACAAATGTCCATACAACATCTTTACGCTCACGCAATTCGGTAAGCGCTTTTCCCTGTGCTTTTGCTAGAGGCAGAAATTCTGCTGGAAAATCTGCTCCATCCATCACCTGGGCGGTGTGCTCCTTGTTGACGTATAGGCTGCCAGCGCCGCCCACCACCAACAGGCGGGTGTTCGTGCCGCTGAGGATGTCGCACAGGTGCTTGAGGGAGGTGCTGTGCTGGGGCAGGGTGTCCGGCGTCCAGGCGCCAAAGGCATCCACCACCACATCAAAT
>CAJFOV010000022.1 GCA_904397835.1 Candidatus Aristotella avistercoris | reverse complement strand
GTCAAGGTCAGGGTGAAGCCCACCACCTTCGGCTCCTATGAGAGCATGGTGAAGCAGACCATCGAGCCGTATTTCCGGAATAAGCCGATCACCCTAAAGGACTTGGAAGCAAGGCACATCCAGCAGTTCTATTCCGAAAAGCTGAAAACCGTCAAGCCCAATTCCGTCATCCACTACCACGCTGTGATCCATCAGGCGCTCAAATACGCCTTGAAAACCGATCTGGTATCACAGAATGTGGCGTTGAAAGTAGATCGACCAAAGAAGAATGATTTCCAACCAGTGTTTTTGGATGCGGCGGAGCTTCAACATCTTTTTGAGGTGATCAAGGGTACTAAGCTGGAACTACCGGTTTTGGTTGCCGCCTTTTACGGTCTGCGACGTGGAGAAGTATGCGGACTGAAATGGGACGCTATCGACTTCGAACGAGGAACGCTGACAGTGAAACGAACGGTCACTTCTATTCAGCTTGATGGAAAAACCCAGATGATCGAACAGGAGTCGGCTAAAACAAAATCCAGTATGCGCACACTTCCCCTTGTGGGCAGTTTCAAAGAGTATTTTCAAAAGGTGAAAGAAGCGCAGGCATTGAACAAAAAGGTTTGCGGTAACTGCTACAACTACGAATACGATGGCTTTGTATTCGTGGATGAAATGGGCGATCTTCTGAGACCCGACTATCTGACCACACAATTTCCCGCATTTATTCAAAGGCACGGAATGAAAAAGATGCGTTTTCACGATCTTCGCCACAGCTGTGCAAGCCTGTTGCTGGCCAATGGCGTCCCTCTAAAACAGATCCAGGACTGGTTGGGGCACTCAGATTTCAGTACAACCGCAAACATCTATGCGCATTTGGATTATTCGTCAAAGATATCCTCCGCACAAGCCATGGTGAGCGGAATGTTTTTGCCGGACGCTGAAGGTTTTCAGAGTAAGTGGAGTGAGATAGAAAAATCTGACGATGAAGCGGTTGCAAGGTAAAAAATATCTGTGTTTGGCTGTTCTGCCCTGCAAAAAATGTCGAGCACAAACCACTTGGAGAAAAAAAGAAAAGTCCAGCAAACCCGCATGGTTACTGGACTTTTTGGCGGAGAGTTAGGGATTCGAACCCTAGGTTCCTTTTGGGAACACAGCATTTCGAGTGCTGCACCTTCGACCACTCGGACAACTCTCCATATGTTAAGCCTGAAATTCTGAAAAAATACTGAGGACAGAACAACAGGGCAGAACAGCAAAATATTCACTTTTTTGAACTGAGACAAACCCGCATCACGGCTGGATTTTCGGGTGGACAAAACGAACAGTCTGGTCGACCATTTCGAGTCAAGCTCGTTACGACCACTTCGATACGTCTCCATACCTATTTATAATGGCACCGGCCGTTCCTAAAAACGGCCCTGCTCCCATCCAAGGAGCATTCTTATTATAACAAAATGAGCCCGCTCCGTCAACTGAGCGGCCCCATGGCGTCTGGAAAACAGTGGCTTTTTTAAGACTTTCTTTCCATTGGACGGACAACCTTGTATTTTGCCATAGCAGCTGCTACAATGCAAAAAAGAGGGCCCCGGGGGCATTGGATGCCCAGTGTTGTGCGGAGAGGCCCCGCCTGTTTGAGGAGGAAATTATGTTCCAAGTATCCCATGTCAGCAAACGTTATGGCAAAGTTCTGGCCAACCAGGACCTGAGTTTCCAGGTGGGGGACGGGGAGATCGCCGTTCTGCTGGGGCCCAATGGGGCCGGTAAGTCCACCATCATCAAATGTATCACCGGCCTGCTGCGGTTCCAGGGGGAGATCACCATCTGCGGGTTCCCCAACAAATCCGTCCAGGCAAAGCGGGTGCTGGGCTATGTCCCAGAGATGCCGGCGGTGTACGACCTGCTCACGGTGGGGGAACACCTGGAGTTTATCGCCCGGGCCTATGAGTTGGACCAGTGGCAGGAGGAGATGCAGGCCCTGCTGGCGCGGTTTGAGCTGTTGGACAAAAAGGACAAGCTGGGCAAGGAGCTCTCCAAGGGGATGCAGCAGAAGCTGAGCATCTGCTGTGCCCTGCTCCACCGGCCCAAGGTGCTGATCTTCGACGAGCCCATGGTTGGGCTGGATCCCCACGCCATCAAGGAGCTCAAGCTCCTGTTCCGGGAACTGAAGGAACAGGGGGTGAGCCTGCTCATCAGCACCCACATGCTGGACAGCGTGGAGGACTACTGGGACGTGGCACACATCATGATGGACGGCTCCATCGCCGCCACCCGGTACAACCGGCCCATGGAGGAGGGGGAGCCCTCTCTGGAGGAGCTGTTCTTTGCCATTACGGAGCATCGGGGGGACACGGAGCAATGAGCGCACTGATCTACCTGACCGGTACACGGATCAAAAACTCCTTGAAGGAGACCCTGCACCGGCCCTCCAAGCTGATCCTCTATCTGTTCCTGCTGGCCATGGTGGTCCTGGTGGTTGTCTCCGGAAGTGTGGATCCCGTCGAAGGCGCCCAGCTGCGGGATATTCGGGAGTTTCACGCCATGGTGCTGGGGCTGGTGTACCTGATGTTTTTCCTGGGCGCCTACCAGGGGTTCCGCTCCGGGGCGTCCTTCTACTCCATGGCAGATGTGAACCTGTTGTTCCAGACGCCCCTGTCCCCCAAGGGAATTTTGATCTACGGCCTGGTGCGGCAGATGGGCGTCACCCTGCTGACGGGGTGCTTCCTGGTGTTCCAGTATGGCTGGCTGCACACCCTCTACGGCATCTCACTGGGGGATCTCCTGCTGGTACTGCTGTGCTATGCCCTGACCCTCTTCTGTTCGCAGATCACCGCCATGGCCCTGTACTCCTATCTTGGCACCCATCCGCAGCGGCGCACCCCTTTTAAGGCGGGCTTTGTGTTGCTGCTGATCCTGCTGGCCCTCTATTTTATCCTGCCTATGGCAATGGATCCGGGGAATGTCCTACAGGCCCTGGTGGACCGGTGCCAGGCCAGGGCCACCTATTTTCTCCCTGTGGGCGGGTGGCTCCTTGCGTTGGAACAGGGAATCTTCACCGGCCAGTGGACCATGGCCCTGGGGGGCGCCGGCGGCATCCTCCTGCTGTGGGGGCTGATCTTCCTCTGGATCAGCCGAACCAGCACCGACTACTATGAGGATGTGCTCCAAGCCACGGAGATCTCCTTCAGCGCCATCAACGCCTCCAAAGAGGGGAAGGTGGCTGAGGCCCTCCCCCAGAAGGTGCGCCTAGGCAAGGTGGGGCTGGGCCACGGCAGGGGCGCCAGCGTGTTTTTCTTCAAGCATCAGGTGGAGAACCGGCGCTCCCGGCTGCTGCTTCTGGACACCACCTCCCTGATCTTTGCGGCGGTCTCCATCCTGGTCTCCCTCTTCATGCGGGAGGCGGGGATCCTCCCCATCTTCTGCTTTGTCATCTATCTGCAGTTGTTCTCTGTCTCCTCCGGCCGCTGGGCCAGGGAGCTGCTGCTGCCCTATGTCTACCTCTCCCCCCAGCCGCCCTTTGTCAAACTGGTGATGACCTGCCTGGAATCTATGGAGAAGTTTCTCATCCAGGGGATCTGCATCTTTGTACCCATCGGTTTGATCCTTGGGGCCAGCCCGTGGGAGACGGCGGCCTGCGTGGCGGCCCACTTCGGCTTCTCCCTGCTGTTTATGGCGGCCAACATCCTGATGGACCGGCTCTTTGGCACCCTGCAGAGCAAGGGCCTGATTCTGGTGCTCTATCTGCTGGCGATTCTCCTGCTGTCGCTGCCCGGTATCATTTTGGCTGTGTGGGTCTATTTCCTGCTGGCGGCAACCGCCTGGGCCACGGTGCTGGCATTGCTGGCCACCCTGGGGTGGAACCTGTTGGTGGGAGCCCTCATCACCCTGCTCTGCCGGAACATTTTAAACCTTGCAGAACTCAACAACCGCTGACCTGGGCGGATTCCCTATCAAAATGAGAAACAAGGGCGGCAGGGAAATTCCCTGCCGCCCTCTGCTGGATTAACATGGGATTAGAGTGCCCGGATGTCCGCCACCAGCTGCTGGACGTCCTCCTCACGGGTGGCCCAGCTGGTGCAGAAGCGCACCGCCTGGTGGGTCTCATCCACCCTGCCCCATGGGGAGAACTCATACTTCTGCTGAAGTTTCTCCAGATCGCCGTCCGGCAGGATGGGGAACTGCTGGTTTGTGGTGGACTCCACCAGGAGGGGATAGCCCTTCTCCTGGCAGGCTCTGCGAATCTCCATGGCCAGCTGATCCGCGTGGCGGGAGAGCGCAAAGTAGAGCCCATCCTCCAGCAGGGTCAAAAACTGCAGCCCCAGCAGCCGGCCCTTGGCCAGCATGCCGCCCCGCTGCTTGATGAGATAGCGGAAGTCCTCCTGAAGGGCCGGGTTGGTCAGGACCACCGCCTCCCCAAAGAGAGCCCCCTGTTTGGTGCCCCCCAGATAGAAGGCGTCACAGCACTGGGCCAGGGTGGGCAGGTCCACATCGTTGCCCTGGGCGGCCAGGCCATAGCCCAGGCGGGCCCCGTCCAGAAAGAGATACATCCGGTACCGGTCACAGACCTGCCGCAGCGCCTGGAGCTCCTCCCGGGTGTAGAGGGTGCCCACCTCCGTGGGACTGGAGATGTAGACCATCTTGGGCTGCACCATATGCTCATAGGTGGCATCCGCCCAGTAGGCCTCGCAGTAGGCCTGCACCTGTTCCGCGGTGATCTTGCCGTCCCGGTTGGGCAGGGCAAGGACCTTGTGGCCGGTGGCCTCAATGGCGCCGCTCTCATGGATGTTGATGTGGCCAGTGTCCGCGGCGATGGCCCCCTGGTGGGGCCGCAGGGCTGCAGCAATCACCGTCAGGTTGGCCTGGGTGCCGCCCACCAAAAAGTGAACCTGGGCCTTGGGCGCCTGACACAGGTTTCGAATCAGATCCCGGGCCTGCTGGCAGTAGGGGTCCTCCCCATAGCCGGCGGTCTGTTCCAGGTTGGTCTCCTGCAGGCGCTGGAGAATGCGGGGGTGGGCCCCCTCGCTGTAATCACAGTTGAAACGGATCATCTGGTCTTGTTGCCTCCTTCCAGTTCTTCCTAGTAAGGATACCGCCATTTTTCCCCCGCGTCAATGTGGGAGGGGAGAAAGATGGCCCCTCTGAGGGGAAGTGGAGTGAAACATTTGTGGAATTGCACAATTTTTATCAAAATTTCCGCAGGATCTTCTTCGTCAATTCATTGTATTAGCTCTTTACTATGATAAAATACCGTGATATAATAGGCTCATTCCAACAGAACAAGCTGTGATGTGAGGAGGAGCAGAGATGAAAAAACGTGTAAGTTTGATCCTGGCCGCGGCCATGGCACTGACCCTGGGACTGGCCGGATGTGGAGATGATACCAGCACCAGCGGTTCCGGCAGCCAGAGCGGAGAGGACACCTCCCTGCAGTATGTGCAGGACAAGGGCACCCTGGTCATGGGGCTGGACGACGCCTTCCCGCCCATGGGATTCCGGGACGAGGATCAGAACATTGTTGGCTTTGATGTGGATGTGGCCAAGGAGGTTGCCAGCCGCATGGGTGTAGAGCTGGTGCTGCAGCCCATCATGGATTGGACCGCCAACATCCAGGAGCTGAACACCAAAAACGTGGACTGCCTGTGGAACGGCCTGAGCGTGAGCCCCGAGCGCCAGGAGGCCCTGACCCTGAGCGAATCCTATATGGAGAACAAGCAGGTGGTGGTTGTGCTGGCCGACAGCAGCTACAACACCCTGGCGGATCTGGCCGGAAAGACCGTTGTGATCCAGACCGGATCCACTGCGGAGCTGGCCATTGATGACAACCCGGAGTTTAAGGACTCCCTTGGGGAGCTGGTGACGGTGGCGGACAACGTCAGAGCCATGATGGACCTGGCCGTGGGCGGATCTGATGCCGTGGTCATGGACGAAGTGGTGGCCCGCTACTACATGACCCAGGAGCCCGACCAGTACCGTGTGCTGGATGAGACCCTGGCGGATGAGTCCTATGCCGTCGGCTTCCGCAAGGGGGACGAGGCCCTGAAGGAAGAGGTAGAAAAGCAACTGGAGGCCATGGCTGAGGATGGCACCCTGGCGGAGATCTCCAACAAGTGGTTTGGGGAGGATCTGACCATCATCGGAAAATAGATCTCTGTTTCTTCTGATTTGTACGATAGCGCAAAACCGCAAACCCGATCCGTCGAGTTTGCGATTTTGCCTGTCAGGGGCGTTTTACCCTGACGGCCAGGGCGGATCCTTGCGGCGCCAAAGCGCCATTCTGCCCGACAAAAATCCATATTGGTGGTGTACCTATGATTGAACAAGCGCTGCTGGCCATGCAGCTATCGGACCTCCCTGACCTGGCCCTTCAGATGCTGGAGGCCTCCAAAACGACCCTGGCGGTCTTCTTTTTAACCCTCCTCTTCGGACTGCCCCTGGGGCTGTTGGTGTGCGCCGGACGCATGTCCAAAATCCCCGTCATCCGCTATCCCATCCAGCTGTTCCTGCTGATTATGCGTGGAACGCCCCTGATCTTGCAGCTGTTCTTCTTCTATTACCTTCCCTACTACATTGTGGGGGCCACCCTGCCCCGCTTCTGGGCAGCCATTGTGGCCTTTGCGCTGAACTATGCGGCCTACTTTGCCGAGATCTACCGCGGCGGCATCGAGTCCATGCCCAAGGGACAGTATGAGGCGGCGGCAGTGTTGGGCTTTAGCCGCGGACAGACCTTCTTTAAAATCATCCTGCCCCAGGTGATCAAGCGGATCCTGCCGCCCATGAGCAACGAATTTATGACCCTGGTCAAGGACACCTCCCTGGCACAGGTCATCGGCGTGGCGGAGCTGTTCCGTCTGGCCACCAGCACCTCCACCCGGGTCTTTTCCACGGTACCGCTGGTGGTGGCCGGTGTCTTCTATCTGGTGATGAACACCATTGTGGCCAAGGGCTTCTCCATTGCGGAGAAAAAATTGGATTACTACCGCTAAAGGAGGAAGTTGCCATGTCCATTCTGTCTGTCAAGGAACTGTACAAAAACTTTGGAAAGTTACAGGTGCTCCAGGGGATCGATCTGCAGGTGGAGGACGGGGAGATCGTCTCCATCATTGGCTCCTCCGGATCGGGCAAATCCACCCTACTGCGGTGCATCAACCGGTTGGAGACGGTGGACCGGGGCACCATCACCCTGGACGGGGATGTGATGGTCCGGGAGGAGGGGGGCAAGGCGGTCTACTCCGACGCCGCCACCCTCAAGGCCATCCGCTTGAAGACCGGGTTGGTGTTCCAGAACTTCAACCTGTTCCCCCACTACAGCGTGCTGCGCAACATCACCGAGGCCCCGGTCTGTGTGGCGGGGGTCTCTCCGGAGGAGGCCAAAGAGCGGGCCCTGCAGCTGCTGGATCAGTTGGGCCTGAAGGACCGGGCCGACGCCTACCCCTACCAGCTCTCCGGCGGGCAGGCCCAGCGGGTCTCCATCGCCCGGGCCCTAGCCCTGAACCCCAAGATCCTCTTTTTTGACGAACCCACCAGCGCCCTGGACCCGGAGCTCACCGGGGAGGTGCTGAAGGTCATCCGCAACCTTGCCAAGATGCACATGACCATGGTCATTGTCACCCACGAGATGGCCTTTGCCGGCGAAGTCTCCGACCGGATGATCTTTATGGACAAGGGGGTCATTGTGGAGAACGGCACGCCCCAGGAGGTCTTTGCCTCCACCAACCCCAGAACCCAGAGCTTTTTGGGAAAGTTCCACCAATCCGCCCTCTAACTGATTCCACCAGCATAGAAAAAGACCCGGCTCTTGCCGGGCCTTTTTTGTTAGAGAATGTCAATATATTCCCCCCGCAGGGCCTTGTTCATGCTGCGCACAGCACAGAATTTGCCGCACATGGAGCAACTGTCCTCCTGCTCTGGGGAGCGGTCCGCCCGAACAGCCCGTGCGGTGTCCGGGTCCATGGCACAGGCCCACTGCCCCTCCCAATCCAGGGCGCGGCGGGCCTCGGCCATCCGGTCGTCCATCGCTCGAGCGCCGGGGATCCCTTTGGCAATATCCGCTGCGTGGGCGGCAATCTTGCTGGCCATGATACCCTGTTTCACATCCTCCAGATTGGGTAGGGCCAAGTGCTCCGCCGGAGTTACATAGCACAAGAAAGCGGCCCCGTACATGGCGGCCATGGCCCCGCCAATGGCCGCGGTAATGTGGTCATACCCAGGGGCAATATCCGTCACCAGGGGCCCCAGGACGTAGAAGGGCGCCCCCTTACACAGGGACTGCTGTAGCTGCATATTGGCCTGAATCTGGTTCATGGGCAAGTGGCCCGGCCCCTCAACCAGCACCTGTACATCCCGATCCCAGGCCCGCTGGGTCAGCTCCCCCAGATGAATCAGTTCCTGAATCTGACAGGCATCGGTGCCGTCCGCCAGGCAGCCGGGACGGCAGGCATCCCCCAGGGAGATGGTCACGTCATACTGGCGGCAAATGTCTAAAATTTCATCGTAGTACTCATAAAAGGGGTTCTCTTGCCCGGTCATGCACATCCAGGCAAATACTAGGGAGCCGCCCCGGGACACCAGATTCATCTTGCGTCCTCCCTGGCGGACCTGCTGGATGGTCTTGCGGGTCAACCCACAGTGGAGGGTGACAAAATCCACCCCCTGCTGGGCATGGAGCCGCACCACCTCCAGGAAGTCCTGCGCGGTGAGCGTCCCCAGATCCCGCTGAAAGTGGATGACGCTGTCATAAACCGGCACGGTGCCGATCATTGCCGGACACTCGGCCACCAGCTTTTCTCGGAAGGGGCGGGTGTCCCCATGGCTGGACAGATCCATGATGGCATCCGCCCCCATAGCCGCAGCGGAGCGCACCTTTTCCATCTCCACATTGTAGTCCTTGCAGTCCCGGGAAACCCCCAGGTTCACGTTGATCTTGGTGCGCAGCATGGAGCCGATCCCCTGGGGGTCCAGGCAGGTATGGTTGTGGTTGGCGGGAATGGCCACCTTGCCCTGGGCCACCAGTTCCGCGAGCTGCTCCAAGGGCATCCGTTCCTTTTGGGCAACCACCCGCATCTGCGGGGTGATGATCCCTTTTTTTGCCGCCTGCATTTGTGTTTGATAAGACTTTTGCACAGTGATACTCCTTTCCACAGGGCTCCCTGCCCCGTTAAATGGGCAAAAAGAAGCCGCCGGTCTCCAGGGGACTGGCGGGCCAGCGGTTTTTCAGAACCAGAGAGCAAGCAACAGCTTCTCAAATTTGACACAGCAGAACAATAGCAGCCGTTCCACTGCTAGCACATCCCTACGTTGGCATTACCCAAATCAGGTTTCTGGGTCGAAATGGTTCCATTTCCTCTCAGCCTGCACACAAGCTCCCCATGTGATCCTTTTTAAGATATCCCTGCTTGGGGCACTTGTCAAGAAGAAATATAATGGAGCCTGCCGGGAACCCCACCCCGCTTTTAGGCGTAAGATAATACCAAATGGGAAAGGCGGTGGAACTTTGGACGGATTTTTGGACACCCTGCCCCAGGCAGTGCTGCTGGTCACTGCACTATGCATGGATACCCTGGTGGCCAGCTTTGCCTATGGCACCGGTGGCATTTGCATCCCAGGCAGATCGGTGCTGGTTATTGACGGGATCTGTACCGGTACGTTGGGGCTCTCCCTCCTGGTGGGGAATCTGCTGGGACCTCTCCTGCCCTCGGGCCTCACCCGGGGGCTGAGCGTTGGCCTGCTCCTGCTGCTGGGACTGGTCAAACTCTTTGACGGGGTGCTCAAGGCCTGGATCAACCGGCGCCAGCAGCCCAGGCAGGTGTCCTTCCGGCTGTTTGACCTGCAGTTTATTCTGCAGATCTATGGGGATTCCACAGCGGCGGACCAGGACCGATCCAGGGTCCTCTCCCCAGGGGAGGCCGCCTCCTTGGCGGTGGCCCTCTCCCTGGACGGGCTGGCGGTGGGATTCGGTGCGGGATTGACCCAGGTCCCCCTGGCGGAGATCCTGCTGGTGTCCCTGCTCCTCCACGGCCTTGCCATCCCCTTGGGATGCAAACTTGGCCAGACTGTGGCACACCACAGCACCCTGCCCCTCTCCTGGCTGGGCGGAGTGTTGCTGATCCTGCTGGCCCTGCTCAAGCTCTGAGGGGGACCCCTACTTCCCCGTATCGGGGCCCTCTTTCCAGCTGCGAACGGTCCCGCCCTTGACAGATCAGGGGGATTTTGGTTAAATCTATTTAAAGAATCTTTGAAATACTTGGAGGGGACGGCCTTGGCGATTCCTGAAGTTCTGGCTGCCCTGGCAGATGAGACCCGCCGCAGCATTCTTACAAAGCTGCGGGAGGGGAGGATCAGCTCCGGGGAGTTGGCCGATGCCCTGGGGATGAGTCCCCAGGCCCTATCCTATCACCTGGCCAAGCTCAAAAAGGCCGGGCTCATCTATGAGACCCGGTACAAAAATTTCATCTACTATGAGCTGGACCTGACCATTCTGGATGAGGTCATTCTGTGGATGAACAACCTGCGGGGAGGGAACGAGGATGAAGGTTAAGCGGATGCTCTATCTGGTATTGATGTTTTTGCCTCTGGCGGCCACTCTGGTTGCCCTGTGGTATCTGCCCGACACGATACCCGCCCACTATGGCGCCGACGGCCAGGTGAACCGGTGGGGCAGCAAGTATGAGATGCTGATTCTGCCGCTGATGATCCCCCTCTTTGGCCTGTTTATGCTGGCCATGGCCAAGGTGGCCAAAAAACAGGAGAAAACTGGGGAGAACAACGAGAAGGTCTGCCTTATGGGTGGGCTGGTATTCCTGGTGATATTCAACGCCATGGCCTTCTACTTTTTGTACGCTGGGATGCAGCAGACAGAACGGCTGGACTCCCTGCCGGTGGATCTGAGCCAGCTGCTCTTTGGTCTGCTGGGGATTGGGCTGATTGTCATGGGCAACGTGATGCCCAAGGCCAGGAAGAACTCTGTCCTGGGTCTGCGCACCAGCTGGAGCATGAAAGATGAGACCGCCTGGAAAAAGAGCCAGCGGGCGGGCGGGATCTGCCTGATGGCGGCGGGGCTGGGGATGCTCCTCTGCAGCATTCTCACCAAGGGATGGCTCTGTTTTGGCCTGTCCATGGGGCTGCTGTTGGCCGCAACGGCGGCGGGAGCAATCTACTCCTATTGGGTGGCCTCCAAATAGGCCGCGGAGCATGGCGCCCCTCTCCAGCGGGCGTTGGAACATCGACGTACCACAGATAATCCTTGTAAAATGGATCACAGATAGAACAAGGCCCCCGGACTGGAAGCAGTCCGGGAGCCTTTTCAACAGGATAGTATGGGGTTATTGTTCCCCCTCCAGAGCTTTGGCCTCGGCGATAACTTTGGCCTCCAGGTTGGAAGGCAGCTGCTCATACCGGGCAAAGGTCAGAGTGAAGTACCCCCGGCCCTGGGTGAGGGCGCGCAGGTCGCTGGCAAAAGTGTTCATCTCGCTCATGGGAACCTCTGCCTCCACCTCCTGCATGTCGTCAGAGGGATTCATCCCCAGCACGCGGCCACGGCGCTTGTTGAGATCGCCCATGATGTCGCCGGTGTAATCGTCGGGGACATAGACCTTCAGGTTGCCGATGGGCTCCAACAGAACCGGGGAGGCCTGGGCCATGCCCGCCTTAAAGGCCAGGGAGGCCGCTGTTTTAAAGGCCATCTCAGAGGAGTCCACCGGGTGATAGGAGCCGTCCACCAGCGTGGCCTTCAGGCCCACCACGGGGTAGCCGGCCAGGACGCCCTTTTTGACGCTCTCCTGCAGGCCCTTCTCCACGGCGGGGAAGAAGTTCTTGGGCACGGCGCCGCCAAAGACATTCTCTTCAAAGACCAGGGTGTCGGAGTCACAGGGTTCAAATTCGATCCACACATCGCCAAACTGACCATGGCCGCCGGACTGCTTCTTGTGCCGGCCCTGAACCTTGACCTTTTTGCGGATGGTCTCCCGATAGGCCACACGGGGCGGATAGAGCTCCACCTCCACGCCGAACTTGTTTTTGAGCTTGGAGACCACCACATCCAGGTGCTGTTCTCCCAGGCCGGAGAGGATCTGCTGACGGGTCTCCACATTGTTCTCATACCGGATGGTGGGGTCCTCCTCCTTCAGGCGGTTGATGGCCTGGGCGATCTTGCCATCGTCCCCCTTGCCCTTGGGCCGCACAGCCATGGACAGGCAGGGCTCCGGGAAGGAGGTGGCAGGCAGGCTCACCACCCGTTTGGGGTCGCAGAGGGTGTCGCCAGTGAGGGTCTCCGGCAGTTTGGTGATGGCCACAATGTCCCCAGCGTGAACATTGGTGGCGTCCTCCTGCTTTTTGCCCTTGGTATAGATGAGTTTGCCCAGCCGCTCCGGCTGGCCGGTGCGGGAGTTGACCGGCGTGACTGAACTGTTGAGAACGCCGGAAAGGACCTTGACATAGGAGAGCTTGCCCACAAAGGGGTCGGCCACCGTCTTAAACACATAGGCCGCCAGGGGATCCGTATCGCTGCAGGTCAGACGTACCTCATTACCGTCCTGATCCACGCCGACCTCCTGGCCGCTGATGTCCGGGGAGGGCAACAGGTCCACCAGGGCATCCATGAGCAGATCCAACCCCGCCATGGTGGTGTTGGACCCACAGAAGACCGGGGCCACCGTGCCTGCAATGACGCTGCGCTTCATGCCGGCAATGAGCTCCTCGTGGGTGAACTCCTCGCCGGAGAAGAATTTATCCATCAGCACGTCGTCGCTCTCTGCCACCACCTCGGCCAGGGCGTTGCGGTACTGATCCACCCGCTCCTGCTCCTCGGCGGGGATGGGCACCTCGGTGCGGTTGCCCTTGTCGTCATAGGTGTAGGCCTTGTTGTTCATCAGGTCCACATAGGACTCCACCTTTTGGCCCACATAGTGGGGGAACACCAGCGGGCAGGCCGCAGAGCCAAAGGCCGCCGTCAACTGGTCCAGCACTTTAAAATAGTTGGCATGCTCCGCATCCATCTTGGTGATATAGATGAGCTTTGCCTTCTTCTGGCGGACGGCCAGTTTATAGGCCTTTTCCGCCCCAACCGTCAGACCGGATTTGCCCGACAGGACCAACACCACGTTGGCAGCGGCGCGGATGCCCTCCCGCATGCCGGCGGCAAAGTCAAAGAGCCCTGGGGTATCGATGAGATTGATCTTGGTCTGACCAATGACAAAGGGGACGATGGTGGACGAAACCGACACCTGGCGTTTGATCTCCTCCGGGTCATAGTCGCAGACGGTGTTGCCGTCCTGCACCTTGCCCAGGCGGTCGGTTGCCCCAGCCTTGAACAACAGAGCCTCAGCCAGGGTGGTCTTTCCCGCCCGGCTGTGGCCAGCTAGGGCCACGTTGCGGATGTTTGTTGCAGTGAACTCTTTCAAGTGTATCGCTCCCTTCTCAGTCTTGCTGTTCCAATGGTTTTTCAAAAACCATCTCCTTGGATGGCGAGATCTGCCATATACCTCAAATTATATCGGCTTTCTGGGCAAGAATCAAGCTCATTTTTGAAGGAATTACACGCTTTCAAGAAAATAATTTGGAATATTTTTGTTTAAAATACATAAACACACCCCATCAACAGCGCCATCCACAGCTGAAAAACCGGATTTGCCATCTTGTGGGATGGGTTTTCTGCCGGAGTGGATTGTGGTATGATAGACACAATTGTTGGGGAGGGAGCGATCTAAAATGACAAAAAAATATTATTATGACGACCCCTATCGGCGGGAATTTGAGGGTGTGGTGCTGTCCTGCACCCCCTGCAAGGAGGGCTATCTGGTGGAGCTGGACGGCACAGCCTTTTATCCTGAGGGGGGTGGCCAACCGGGGGATACCGGCACCTTGGGGGACACGGTGGTCTTGGACACCCATGAGCGGGAGGGCCGCATTCTCCACCTGTGCAAGGATCCCTTGGACGTTGGCAGCCAGGTTCCGGGGGCCATCCACTGGCAGCGGCGGTTTGAATTGATGCAGCAACACTCGGGGGAGCACCTGTTCTCCGGCTTGGCGCACCGGGAGTACGGCCTGGACAATGTGGGCTTTCACATTGGGAAGGAAGCCGTGCGGGTGGACTTGAACGGCCCTCTGACCCTGGAGGAGATTCAGCGGGTAGAGCATCTGACCAATCAGGCCATTGTGGAGAACCTCCCCTGCACGGTCACCTACCCATCCCCCCAGGAGCTGGAACAGCTGGCATACCGCAGCAAGAAGGCCCTCAGCGGTCAGGTGCGCATTGTCAACTTTGGATACGCGGACACCTGCGCCTGCTGCGGCACCCATGTGGCACGCACCGGGGAGATCGGTCTGGTGAAGGTCATCTCCGCCCAACCCTACAAGGGCGGGGTGCGGATCTTCATGCAGATTGGCTGGCAGGCCCTGGCGGACTATGAGGTGCGGATCCAGCGGATACAGGCCCTCTCCCAGCTGCTGTCGGCGAAGCCGGAGGACCTGACCGGGGCGGTGGAGCACCTGCTCCACACCAGCGAGGAGACGGCGCAGCAGCTCATTGCCGCCAAACTCAAGCTCTTTTTGGCCCATCTGGAACAGGCGGATCTGGACCAGCCCATGGTGGTGCTGTTTGAGGAGGACCTCTCCCCCTTTGACCTGTGTCAGTGCGGCAAACTCCTTGCCCAGCGGGTGCAGGCGGGGGCGGTCCTCTCCGGCAGGGATGGAACGGGCTACCACTATGCCCTGGTCAGCGAGGAACAGGACATGCGGCCCCTCTGCAAGGCCCTGAACGAGGCCTGCTCCGGCCGGGGCGGCGGCAAGCCCCACCTGGTTCAGGGCTCCCTCCAGGGGAGCCGGGCGGAGATTGCAGCATTTTTCCAGGGGGCAGCGTTTCCCCTTTCGGACAACCGATGAGAAGGTTCACGGTTCCCCTGGTCTGGACCCTTTTGCGGTATAGAATGGGGGCCCATACAGTGGGACATTCCTCCCAGGCTCCAGACGCCCTGGGGTGGAGCAAAAAATTTAGAAGTGCCAAAAGGCCCGGCGGATACATCCGCCGGGCCCTTTTTGCCCAATGTTCTATTTTTCCAACTTCTCATGGGCCAGGGGACTGACGGTGGCCACCGAGTAGGGGGAATCTTCGGCAAACTTTTTCACCGAAGCGGCGGCCTTGTTGATCTGCAGCAGGGTTCCAGCCCCGCCCACGCAGCCGCCGGGACAGGCCATGCCCTCCATGAGATAGCCGTTGCGCTTGCCCGCCTTGGCCAACAGGAGCATCTTTTTGCACTCCTTCAGACCCTCGGCCCGGTCCACCTTGACCTCCACATCTGGGTAGAGCTGGTGGATACAGGAGACAATGGCGTCCGCCACGCCGCCGGCAACGCCGTAGCCGCGGCCGGACTTGGTGCCCTCCACCGTGTCGTCCTGGGGGGCATCCCCCTCAAAGTCGATGCCCTTGGCCACAAACATGCCCATGAGCTCCTCAAAGGTGATGACAAAATCCACATCCGAACGCACGGTGCGGCGGGAGGCCTCCAGCTTTTTGGCCGCGCAGGGGCCGATGAACACCACCCGGCCGTCGGGATGCTTCTTTTTGATGAGCCGGGCCGTGGCCACCATGGGGGTCAGGGAGTCGGAGACACAGCCCGCCAACTCCGGGAAATTGTTTTTGGCCATGACCGACCAGGAGGGGCAGCAGGAGGTGGCCAGGAAGGGCAGATCCTGCTGTTTGACCACGTGCTCCACATAGTGCTCGGCCTCGGCAATGGCGCCCAGGTCCGCGCCCACGGCAACCTCCACCACCTCGGCAAAGCCCAGCTCCAGCAGAGCCTCCTTCACTTTGGCGGGGGTGGCCAGGGGACCAAACTGGCCCACAAAGGCAGGGGCCACCTCGGCAATGAGCTTTTCCCCCTCCCGCAGGGCCTGGCAGAGCTGCAGGATCTGGGACTTGTCCGCAATGGCGGCAAAGGGGCAGGACACCAGGCACTGGCCGCAGGAGACGCACTTGTCGTGGTTGATCTTGGCACGGCCCAGGTAGTCGCTCTCAATGGCGTCCACCCCGCAGGCGGCGGCACAGGGCCGCTCGTTTTTGACAATGGCGTGGTAGGGGCAGGCATCCCTACAGCGGCCGCAGCGGATGCACTTGCTCTTATCAATGACCGACCGTCCGTTTTGGATAGAGATGGCCTTCACCGGGCAGATGCTCACGCAGGGGTGGGAGAGGCAGCACTGGCAGTTGTCGGTGACAAAGTAGGAGGTCTCCTCACAGGCGTTGCAGGCGAAGGGGATCACGTCCAGCAGGGGCGGCTCGTAGTACTTCTCCGGCTTTGCCGCCTGCTCGATGCCCTTGGAGATGGGGGCATGCTGATCAAAGGGACGCATGGGCAACCCGCAGGCCAGGCGCAGCCGCTCCCCAACGATGGCCCGCTCCTTAAAGATGCTCTCCCGGTAGGTGGCCACCTCCCCGGGGATGATCTTATAGGGCAGCTCATCGATGCGGGAGTAGTCTCCCCCCTCAAAGCCCATGCGGGCAATCTCTGTAAAGACCTGGCGGCGGATTTTGGTCACTGGGGTAAAGATACCTCTCATACGGCTTCTCTCCTATCTCGATTCAGCGGCGGACACCAGGGCCATGACCCGGGCCATGACATTTTCACAGGTGGCCTTCTCCAAATACTCCTCCCCGATGCGCACCACAGGAGCGCTCTCCCCATGGGAGCCTTCCCCCAGGTGTTTGTGGGTCTGAACCAGCAGCTCCACCCCGTTGAGCTGCTCCTCCAGCTGGTTCAAGCTGTCTACAGAGTCCATGATGGACATGGCTCCCTCCAGCACACACTGGGGGCAGACGCAGATATCTACCGTCAACTGTTTCATGGTTACGTACTCCTTCCGGTACTTTCATTTTGGTTCCCAAGCCGGCCGGGGTCCCTTACCTCCCCGGACCGGACCAAGCGCCATGGGCGCTCACCGGTTTCATTTTAACAGAAATACGGCCCTTTTACAATGAACCCGACCACAAAATTCCAGGGATCCACCCAGGGGAGGCCGCCGTCTTGGTCCGTCACCCCTCCAGGACTGGCTCCCGGGACGAATGGGCCGTGGGCACCGGTTCCAACACACCGGGACAGGTGCGGGCATAGTGGAACAGGTACTGCTGGGCAATGCCGGCCCAGGGGGACAGTGCCGCCGGGAAGCCATTGGGATAGAGGTTGGCCCAGACCCGTTTCATCCACACGTCCATGGGCACACATGCCCACCGCTGCAGGCCGTAGAGCAGGGTGCAGTCGGCCACCTTGGGGCCCACGCCGCAGATCTGCTGCAGCTGTGCCCTGGCCTGTGGGAGGGGCGCAGAAAATAGGGTCTGCAGGTCCACCTGATTGCTGTTCACCTTCTGGACGGCGTCCACCAGATACCGGGCCCGGAAGCCGCTGCGCAGCGGTGCCATATCCTCTCGGGTGCAGCCCTGCAGTTCCTGAGGGGTGGGAAAGGTGAACCAATCCCCCTGTATCGGGCGGCCGAATCTCTGGCACAGGCGGCGAACCAGCCCCTTGATGCGGGGGATGTTGTTGTTTTGGCTGAGGATGAAGGTGCAAAGGGCCTCCCAGGGGTCCTGACGCAGCACCCGGATCCCCGGGGCATAGGCCACTGCTCTGGAAAGAACCGGATCCTGGCAGAAGGCCGCCTTGAGCCTGTCATAGTCCAGATCCAGGGCAAAGTACCGCCACCACAGGGTGCGGGCCTCCTGTGGGGTGGGCCCCTCCAAGAGCAGCTGCTCCCCACGCCGGCCGATTCTGCACAGATGGCCCTGGACCACCCCTTCAAACAGATCATCGTCCAGCTGGACCCAGCGGAAGCTCTGGCCGCAGTCCAGGGTCTGGGCCAGATTCAGCTGTGTATCAGGGACCTCCCAGACAACCATTGTACTCTCCCTCTCCATTCATTTCTCTGTCCCATTGTAGCACAGGGCGGTACTGACGCCAAGGGACACCCCATGAAAGAGCCGGCGGCAGCACCGGAACAAAAGGGTCAGACTGTGCGAATACACGCCTCCATTGACCGCCCCAGGTGGACAAATCTTTACGAAATGTAGTAAAACATCTGTTTCCTCCCGCAAATTCCACAACCTCCACCGCCCCAGACAGGTCCGGTTCCATCCAACATTTCCACACTTTCCACCGAGTTTTCAACAGGTGGTTGGCAGCTTTTCCACCGGTTGCTTCACGGCGGGAAATACCCTGGGTATAACCACCTTTTGGTCAAATTTGACTCACTTTGTATAGAAAATGTTCCCTGGAGGAACACTATCTCCGAATGGACTGTTTGTGAGGTGGATGATATGAAGGGTGTGAGCAAGCGTGTCATTGAGATCAATGCCACGGAGAACGAGTATTTTGACCGGGCCGTGCTCTATCTGCGCACTGGTGAGAATACCCAGGAGGGCAAGCTCATGGAGGAGGCCAGCAGCTATCTGCGCGGCTTGGAGAGCGCCCCGGCGGTGACGGCGGTAAAGACCCGCATCCGCACCCAGTGGATGCTCTCTTTGGCAAAGCTCCTGTCTGCCGCCGCAACCGGGGCTGCGCTGGCGGTGTTTTTCCTGAAATTTTAGGAGTTCCTCCTATCTACTTGGGCGCAAATATGGTATACTGTAGAGAAATACCACTTTTATTAGAAAGCCTGAGGAGAAGCAAGTGAGAGAGCGACAGAGAAGACAACCCCAGCAGGAGCGCCCTGCTGAATCCGATAAAATCATTGGCCGCAACCCGGTGCTGGAGCTGCTGCGCTCCGACCGGGAGGTGGAGGCCCTCTATGTGGACGGGGGCGAGCGCAAGGGGAGTATCCACCAGATCCTGGCCATGGCCAGGGAGCGGGGCATCCCCGTCAAGCAGGTGACCACCCAGAAACTGGATCTGATGAGTGAACACGGCAACCACCAGGGGGTGGTTGCCGTGGCGGCGGCCCACGCCTATGCCACCTTGGAGGAGCTCTTTGCCGCCTGCCAAGGGGAGCCCCCCTTCTTTGTGGTGGCCGACGAGATGGAGGATCCCCACAACCTGGGGGCCCTGATCCGCACCGCCGAGGCCGCCGGAGCCCACGGCATCATCATCCCCAAACGCCGGGGGGTGGGTCTGAACGCCACGGTGGCCAAGACCTCCGCCGGTGCGGTGGAACACCTGCCGGTGGCGCGGGTGGCCAACCTGGTGAGCACCCTCAAGGAGCTCAAGGAGCGGGGGCTGTGGGTCTACGGCTGCGACATGGATGGCCAGACCTGGTGCGAGACGGATTTTTCCGGTCCGGTGGCCCTGGTCATTGGCTCCGAAGGATTTGGTATGAGCCGCCTGGTGAAGGAGCAGTGCGACTTTTTGATCTCCCTGCCCATGCGGGGGAAGGTCAACTCCCTGAACGCTTCGGTGGCCGGTGGAATCGTCCTATATGAGGTGGCCCGGCAGCGGATGGGCCTGCGGGCACGGTAGCGTTTTGACGCAGGAGGAGCATATGGACAAACAGTACGATGTGGAAGAAATTTTAAAGGAAATTCGCGATAAGCGCCGCCACGAGCAGCAGGTACATAGTGAGGAGCCCGCCGCCCCCGTGGCCACCCAGGACCGGGAGGAACCTGCCTCCTCCGCCCCGTCCCAGGAGCTGCCTGACGACCGGGAGGAGGACGCCGGTCCGGTGCCGGCTCAGGAGACACCTGCTACGAACCGCAGACGCAAAAAATTTGTGGTGCACATTCCAGACGACGAACTGCCTGCAGCCCCTGCCCAGGAGGAACAGCAGGAACCGTTGTCTGCCGCGGCCAACCCAACGGACAGCCAGACCCGCACCTTTGCCCCGCCACAGGCCGCCCAGGAGCCCCAGGAGGGGCAGCAGAGCGCTCCGGAGGGGGAATCCGCGCCCTTGGAGGAGGCCAGCGAGGAGCCAGCGCCCTCCAAATATTCCGACTATGAGAGCTATGAGGACACCCCGGAGATTCAAAAGGACCTGAAGGGCACCCGGCGGATGCTGCTGGTGCGCCTGTTTGTGACGGGGGTTGCCCTGGTGCTCACCAGCTATCTGCTGTTGGCCCAGAGCTTCGGCCTGCCGCTGCCGGAGGCCCTCTCTCCCCAGGAGCATCTGTTCACCTTTGTCTTGGCGGGGGCTGGCATCACCATTGTGGCCGCCCTCTTCTGCCCCACTGTTGTAGGAGGGGGACTTCTCTCCCTGCTGACCATGAAGGCGGATGGGGACAGCCTGACGGGGGTGACCGTCCTCGCCTGCATTGGCCAAGGGATCTTTTTGGCCTTCTATCCTCCTGCTCTGGAGAGCAATTACGTCTGGCTCTATTATCCGGTGGCCGCCCTTCTATTGTTCTGCAACACCATTGGAAAGCTCATCATGATCAAGCGCATTGACCGCAACTTCAAGCTGGTCAGTTCCTCCTATGAGAAAAATGCCGTGCTGGAGTTGGAGGACCGGGAGCTGGTGCTGCAGATGACCAAGGGGTTCCAGAGTGGGAACGACCGGATCTGTTATGCGGTGCCCACGGACTTTTTGAGCAACTTTTTGGACGAGTCCTACTCGGATGACTACAACGACCGCATGACTCGGATTATGGCGCCGCTGAGCGTCCTGTTCGCTCTGATCGCTGCGGGAGCATGCTACTTTTTCACCCAGAACTGGGCGGTGGCTGTGACAGGCTTTACGGCCATCCTCTGCTTTTCCACCCCGGCCACCGCAGTGCTGGTGGGCAACATCCCCCTGAACCGGATGGCGGCAAAGCTCTCCAAGTGGGGCGCTATGATCAGCGGCTATGACGCGGTGGAGCGTTTCTCCGGCATTGAGGTGGCGGCAGTGAGGGCTTCCGACCTGTTCCCTGGGGAGTCGGTGGTGCTCCACGGCATCAAGGTCTTTGAGGAGAGCCGGATCGATGAGGCCATCCTAGACGCTGCCAGCGTGGTACTGAGCCGGGAGAGCACTCTGACCAACATCTTTATGAACATCATTGGCCAGAACACCAAGATGCTCAAAAAGGTCACCGGCATGGTCTATGAGGACGGCATGGGGGTCTCCGCCTGGATCGACGGCAAACGGGTGCTCATTGGCAACCGGACTCTGATGGAGAACCACGAGGTGGATATCCCCTCCCACGACTATGAGAACAAGTTCATCCAGGGGGACCGGCAGATTCTGTATCTGGCCAACTCCGGACGGCTGACGGCCATGTTTGTCCTGAGCTACCGGCCGGACGAGGCAGTTGCCCAACAGCTGGAAAAACTGCTGTACCGGGGCATCGGCCTGTCGGTGTACACCAACGACCCCAATGTCACCGCTGGGATGATCTCCAGCCTCTACGACTACCCCAAGGATCTGGTGTATATCATCTCCTCCCGGGCACAGCATGAGCTGCAGCCCTATCTGGAGAAGCGGCCCCGGGCTCGGGGTGGCGTTGCCTATACGGGGAGCGGCATCTCCTACTTCCAGGCCATTACGGCGGCCCACATGGTGCGCTCCTCCATCACGGTGGGGACCATTTTGCAGATCATCGGCATGTTTGTGGGCTTTGGCGCCGCCACCTTCTTCTCCCTGACGGGGGCCTTTGTCTCCATCCCCAGCTGGGTGGCACTGTGTTATCAGCTGTTCTGGCTGGTGGCCATCGCCATTGTGCCCAATATCCACAACAAATAAGGAGCTGTTCCACTAAAAAATCGGGACCGGCAGTCTCTTGCCGGTCCCGATATTCATTTGTGGCAGTTTGATCCATGGCCAATCTAGGGCTGTTACAGCACCTGGTAGCTCTTAAAGTCGTAGGGCTGGGCGAGGGTGGGCAGGGTCTTTTCAAACATGACGCCAAAGCGGGTGTCTGCCCCGTAGCTGTAGGTGACTTTGATGGTCCGCTCCAGATATCCGGTGGCTCGAGCCATGGCCATGGGCAGGCTGTCCCCGCCCAGGAGGGCACCGGTGACCACGGCGGCAAACAGATCCCCCGTGCCGGGGTAGGCGACGGGCACATAGTCGCACTCCACCAGCCAGAAGGCGTTTTTCTCCCGGTCATAGCCCACATTGGCAAGGATCCCCATGGACAGGGGGACCGAGGTGATGATTACCGCGTTGGGCCCCATCTCACTCAGGCGCACCAGCAGGCTCTTGGCCTGGGACCGGGGGATGGGCTCATGGATGTGGGGGAGCTTTAACAACATGCAGGCCTCGGTCATGTTGGGCATGATGAGGTCCGCCCCAGCCACCAACTCCGCCATGCGCTCCCGCATGGCGGGGGTGTAGGTGGCGTAGCTCTTGCCATTGTCCCCCATGACCGGGTCCACCACGGTGAGGGCCTCGGGGTAGGCCCGCTGGAAGGCCAGGCAGTGGTCAATCTGCTGTTCGGAGCTGAGAAAACCGCTGTAGACACATTCGAATGTCAGACCCAGGCGCTGGTAGTGCTCCAGGCAAGGGACGGTGTAGTCGGTGAGATCCCGGAATTGGACCGGGCCCATGCCGCCGGTGTGGGTGCTCAAAATGGCGGTGGGCACCGGCACCCCCTGAATCCCCATCACTGAGAGGATGGGGAGAATCACCGACAGAGAGCACCGGCCAAAGCCGGACAGATCGTGGATGGCGGCCACCCGTGGGGGACGCTGCAGCATGGAGAGGTTCCTCCCTTTTGGTAAAAATTTTTGGGCGTATGGAACGCCGGGGTGTGGAACGGTTAAAAGTAGTCGGAGAAATAGGGCTCCTCCGCGTCGATGAGCCGCTCCAGGGGGCGCAGCAGGTAGTAATCCACATTGAGGTAGCCGTTGTCATACAGGTAGGTGGGCCGCTTGTAGCCCATCATCATGGTGGTCAACGTGGAGATGTTCAGCTCCACCAGATAGGACTCCTCGTACTCCTGGACCTGCTCACAGACCGGCTCCCCATCCTCAAAGTGCAGGTGGAAGATGCCGTTGTTCCACTCACACACCGGGTCGTGGACCTTGAAGTAGAAGCGGGCGTTGTCGTCCTGCCCCTGAAAGGGGTACAGCTCCATAAACTCCTTGACATCCACAATGCGGGCCATGATGTAGGGCTGGATGGTCTCCAGAATTTCACTGTCGTCAAACTGGAAGGCGATGGGGTCCCCGGTGTAGTTGTAGCCCCGCACCTCGTTGACCATAGAGTAGTGGGCGCTGATAAAGTTCCAGATGCCAAACTTGCCCTCCTGGTTCAGATGGATGATCTCCTTGATGTGCATGATGTCATTTTCCACATAGTAGATGACATAGCCCAGGGGTTTGTTCTCCTTGCTGTAGTAGACAGCGGCCATCATGTCGTCGGTATCCCAGCGCCAGTACTCCTCCCACTCAAAGTCCCCGCGGATGAGGGCCCCGTGGTGCTGCATGGCAAAGTACTTATACAAGTTTTTGATGTCCTCGTGGTGGATATCCACCCGCTGGACCATCCCCTCCACCGGGCGCTTGCGGGGAAGCTGGGTATCTTTGATGGTGAACTTCATCTGGTTGGAGATGATCTCCCACCCCTGTTTGCGGTAGAAGGGGATGGAATAGGGGTACAGGTAGGAGATGGTGAGCCCTTGCTCCCGCATATATTGCAGCCCCCGCTTGATCAGGGCGTGGGACAGACCCCGGCCGGTGTACTCCGGGTAGGTGGTGACGCCGGTCAGACCGCCCATGGGGAAGATGGTGCCCTGGATGTTCACCTCCATAGGATAGATGACAATCTGACTGGCCAGCTTCCCCTTGTAGAACCAGCCGAACACATAGGAAAAATCAAAGATGGGCTGTTTGGACTGCTGAATCTCCTTGTTGGACCAGCCGGATACCCGCAGGTCGGCAGAGGTGACCTGAAAGGCGTACCGAAGCAGGTCGTTAAACTCCTCAATGTCCCCCTGGTCCAATTTTTTGAAGACAAAATTTTTGTCCGGCGTCATTAGGGGGCTCTCCCCTGTCCGCTGCTTTTGCGTGGGACGCTGTTTTTGACTGGAAATAAGGATCCCTCTCTTTCCTTGACCGGTCCGCTGCCGGGCCCACCCCCAGGAGGAAACAGGCCACAGGCAGGGAGACGGCGGGCCAAACCTGCCCGGGATAGGCCATCAATTTCTTTCTATTTTAGCACAAGAAAAAAAGAAAATCATCCGAATTTTGCAGTTCCATGGCCGGGTTTTCACCCGCCGGAGGAAAAATAGGAAACCCAAAATTGCCCCCTTTAACCGGCGCACTTTTGGGCATGCTAGTGTTGACAGATTTGCAGGAGCGCACACCTGTAAAGCTGAAAAATGCCTGAAAGGATGGAATGAACATGAACAAAGGGATGTCCAGTGCAATCACAGGGGCGGTGATCGGCACCGCCATGGGCGCCGCGGCCTACATGATGACCGGCAGCAAACACCACAAGTTCAACACCAAAAAGATGAAAAAGAACGCTGGCAAGGCCGTGCGGGCCGTGGGGGACTTTTTGGGCAACGTGACCGACATGGTGGGCTAGGGCACCGTCTGTTTCCCATTTTGAAAGGAAAAGCGGAGAAGTTGCACACAACCGTGCAACTTCTCCGCTTTTTTTCTGTATGGATGAAAGAACTAATGTTCTTTCTAATGAGACAGGGAGGTTGTTGTATGAAAAAAAATTTGACCCAGCGGGAGCAGCTGTTCTGCCTGTATTACAGCTGCCTGCAGGACGGTGAGGAGGCGGCCCGCAGGGCGGGCTACCGCGGGGAGAACCCGGCCCTGGTCGCCGCCCATCTACTGCAGCGCAAGGAGATCCGCCAGTGCCTGGCCTCCCTGTCCCCTGGCCCGGAGCTGCTGTATCAGGCGGTTCTGCGGGGATATGAGCGCCTTGCCTTTGGCTCTGTGGCCGATGCGCTGCACCTGGCCCTGCTGGAGCATCCGGAGGAGGCCAGCCTCCAGGGGCTGGACCTGTTCTGCATCTCCAAAATCAGCCGGGGCAAGGACGGCCGGCTGGAATTTGCGTTCTACGACCGGCTCCAGGCTCTGCAGGCGCTGCAGGAACTGCTGGAGCGGGAGGAGCACCAGCAGACCGACGGGTTCTACGAGGCCATCCGGCTGGGGGCCCAGGCTCTGAACCGGATGGACGGGGAAAATGGGTAGGTTTTATCCCTTTTCCCCCAAGCAGCTGCAGCTGCTCAGCTGGTGGCACTCGGAACGGTCCACCGCCTGCTGTGAGGCGGTGATCTGCGACGGGGCGGTGCGCAGCGGCAAGAGCCTGTGCATGTTCCTCTCCTTCTTTGGCTGGGCCTTCCAGTCCTTTGACGGAGCGGACTTTGCCCTGTGCGGCAAGACCATCGCCTCCCTGCGGCGGAACGTGGTCAGCCCCCTCATGGGCCATCTTGGGGAGCTGGGGTTTGTGTGGCAGGAGAAGCTCTCCCGCAACTATGTGGACGTGTCCTTCCAAGGAAGAAGCAACCGGTTCTATCTCTTTGGCGGGAAGGACGAGTCCTCCGCTGCGCTGATCCAGGGCATGACGTTGGCGGGGGTCCTCTTTGACGAGGTGGCCCTTATGCCCCGCTCCTTTGTGGAGCAGGCCCTGGCCCGGTGTTCCGTGGAGGGGTCCAAGTTCTGGTTCAACTGCAACCCAGAGCACCCCTACCACTGGTTCTACCAGGAGTGGATCCTCAAGTGCCGGGAAAAGCACGCGCTGTACCTGCACTTCACCATGGAGGACAACCCCTCCCTCTCCCCCGCCATGCGGGAACGGTACCGGAGCCTCTACTCCGGCGCCTTCTACGAGCGGTTTGTGCTGGGCCGGTGGGTGGCGGCCAGCGGCCTGGTCTACCCCATGTTTCAGCCGGACCGGCATGTGAAACCCGCCCCCGAGGACTGTGAAGAATATTACATCTCCTGTGACTACGGCACCGTAAACCCGGCCTCCTTTGGGCTCTGGGGCAGAAGGGGAACGGTCTGGCACCGGATGCGGGAGTACTACTATGACTCCCGCATCCGGGGCGCCCAACGCACCGATGAGGAGCACTACGCCCAGCTGGAACAGCTGGCGGGCGGCCTGCCCATCCGGGCCGTCCTGGTGGACCCGTCGGCGGCCAGTTTTCAGGAATGTATCCGGCGTCACGGCCGGTTCCCAGTCAAAGGGGCCAAAAACGACGTGCTGGACGGCATCCGCCGGGTGGCGGACGCCCTGAACCAGGGTGAGATCCTCTTTGACCCCAGCTGCCAGGACACACTGCGGGAGTTCCAACTCTACCGGTGGAACCCCAACACAGGGCAGGATGCGCCCATCAAGGAGCATGACCACGCCATGGACGACATCCGCTACTTTGTCATGGAGGTGTTGAACCGGGAGGACACCGGCTTTGCCGCCCTGAGCCTTCCCCGCGCCACCCGGTTCTCCCCCATGCGGAAAGGAGGGATATGATTGGGTCTTTTTTCCCTTTTTGCACCAAAGCCCGCAGCGGTCAGCGTACAGACCGCCAGAGAACAGGACCGGCTGACTCCGGAGTTCTGCACCCCCACCCTCAGAACACCGGACTGCCAGCTCTATGATGCCCTGCGGGAAACCATTCCCTTGGTGGACGGGGCGCTGGACAAGCTCATCCGGCTGACGGGAGCCTTCCAGGTCCAAGCCCAGCATCCCCGTGCACAGCAGGCCCTGGACCGCTTTTTACAGCAGGTGCCGGTGGGTGGAAACGGCCAGGGCATTCAGCGGTTCCTCTGGGTCTATCTGGACAACCTCCTCACCTATGGCAACGCCGTGGGGGAGATGGTTCTCACCCGGGACGGCAGAACCTTGGCAGGGCTCTACAACGCCCCGTTGGACCGTCTGGCCGTGCGGGGCGGGCAGGGCCCCTTTCACCCGGAACTGCTCTACCACAACGGGCTGAGCACCACCCCCATCCCCTACCCGGAGCTGATTCTATTCACCCCCCTCAATCCCCCGGCCGGGTCGCTGCGGGGACGCTCCATCCTGTATGGGCTGCCCTTTGTCGCCGGGATTCTAACCAAGATCTACCGGTCCATCGGCCAGAACTTTGAGCGCATGGGAAACCTGCGCTTTGCCGTCACCTACCGGCCAAAGGATTCAGCGGTGGACCGGGCCTACTCCCAGGAGATCGCCCAGACCATTGCCCGGGAGTGGTCCCAGGCCATGAGCGCCAGCGGCCCCGTGCGGGACTTTGTGGCGGTGGGAGATGTGGACATCAAGGTCATCGGCGCGGACAACCAGGTGATGGACAGCCAAATCCCCGTGCGGGAGATGTTGGAACAGATCATTGCAAAACTGGGCCTGCCCCCCTTTGTGCTGGGGCTGAGCTGGTCCTCCACCGAGCGCATGAGCCGCCAGCAGGCGGACATCCTCACCAGCGAGCTGGAGAGCTACCGCACGCTGCTGACCCCGGTGATCGAAAAGATCTGCCGGACCTATCTGCTGCTGGAGGGGCTGGATCCCGCGCTCCAGGTGGTTTGGGAGGACATCAACCTGCAGGATGAGCTGGAGAGCGCCCAGGCCCAGCTCTACCGGGCCCAGGCAGAGCAGTTGACAAACCCAGGAGGTGAAGGCAAGTGAAAGAAAAATTGGAGGAGCCGTCCAACGGGGTGCCCACCGGGGAACAGCTGGAACAGCTGAACCGGTTTGCCCGGCGGCCCCTCAAGGCGGAGGAGGTCTATGTGTTCCCCCTGGTGCTGTGCGACAACGCCATCGACCGGGATATGGAGCGTTTTCCGGCCGCCTCCCTCTGCAAACTGGCCGGCCTGTTTGAGGGCAAGACCGGCATCTTTGACCACGATCCCCAGGGCCGCAACCAGACTGCCCGGGTGTTTGACACCCAGGTGGTGGAGGACCTGGACCGCCAGGAGGTGGAGGGGGAACCTTACACCCAGCTGAAGGCCTGGGCCTATATGGTGCGCACCCCGGAGAATGAGGGCCTCATTTTGGAGATCGACGGCGGGATCAAGAAGGAGGTCAGCGTGGGCTGTTCTGTCAAACGGATCTGCTGCTCCATCTGCGGCCAGGATCTGCGGGCCGGCCGGTGTGAACACCAGTTGGGCAGGGTCTACCAGGTCGAAGGCCAGGAGAGGACCTGCCACCGGCTGTTGCTGGAGCCCACCGACGCCTACGAGTGGTCCTTTGTGGCAGTACCTGCCCAGCGCCATGCCGGCGTCACCAAGGGGTACGGGGAGCGTGCCCTGCCAGAGCTGCAGAAGGCCCTGGAATCCGGGGCGCTCTTCTCCGCCAAAGCGGGCCGGGACTACGCCCTGCGTCTGGATGTACTGGAGGAACAGGCCAAACTGGGCCGGGAGTATGAGGAGCAGCTGCGCAAGGATTTTGTCCGCGCGGCACAGCTGGCCCAGCCGGAGCTGGACCGGGGGCTGTTGACCGCTGTCTGCAAGCGTCTGACGGCCCAGGAGCTCAAGGACTGGACCCATGCCTACCTGCGCCTGGCCAACCGGCAGCTGCCGCTGCAGACCCAGCTCTCCCCCATGGCGCGGGAGGAGCGGGAGAACATTGCACCGTACAAATTCTAAGGAGGAAACGACCATGTCAATTTCTTTGCAGGGCTTCCAGGAGGCCTATGCCACTTTTTATGCGCCGGCCGATGCGGGAACCGAGGACTCCACCTTTGTGCCCGGCACCCTTGTCACCCTGGGGGAGGGCTATGTGGTGGACACACCCGCTGACGGTGGGCTGTTTGCAGGGGTCCTCACCCACATGGACGAGGACGGCTGTGCCCTGGTGCAGCTCAAAGGCTATGTGAGAGTGCCCTACAGCGGCACCGCCCCTGCCTATGGCTACACCGCCCTGTGCAGCGACGCCTCCGGCAAAGTCAAGGCCCCGGCCCAGAGCGCCGCGGGGCGCTATGTGTTGGTGTGCGATGTGGACGCCGCCACCCAGACCGCCGGCATCATTCTGCTGTAAGAAAACGCCAAGAAAGAGAGGAACCTAGTATGGCAAATTTTGAGACCATCCGTTTGGACAAGGGAATGTACAAATCCGGCATTCCCCTGACCGACCAGCTGGAGGAGCTGGACCCCTCCGCCCGCTATAAGGGCACGGAGATGGAGCACCTGGACGCCTTTCAGCGGCAGCTCAAGCGCTTTGACATCCGGGTCAAGGGGGAGCACAGCGACCCGCTGGAAAAATTCTTTGCCACCGGCGATTCCGCCGCCCTCTTCCCGGAGTATGTGGCGCGGGCGGTGCAGCAGGGGATGCGGCACCAACAGGATCTGGAGGCAATTTTGGCCTCCAAAACCGTCATCCACTCCTTGGACTACCGCTCCATCCGCATCGACGACTCCTTTGACAAGGAGCTCAAGCAGGTGGCGGAGGGCGCCTTTATCCCCCAGACCTCCATCCGCCTCAACGACAACCTGGTCAGGCTCCACAAGCGGGGACGGATGCTGGCGGCCTCCTATGAGGCCATCAAATTCCAGCGGCTGGATCTGTTTACCGTGGCCCTGCAGCAGATCGGCGCCTACATTGCAAAGGCACAGATGAAGGATGCGGTGGATCTGCTGCTCAACGGGGACGCCAAGGGGCAGAATGCTGCCAAGAGCATCACCACCTCCGCCACCACACTGGCCTATGGGGATCTGCTGACCCTCTGGAACCAGTTTGAGGACTACGAGATGGACACCATCATCGCCTCCCCGGACATGGCGGCGGCCATTTTGGCCCTGAGCGAGTTTAAGGATCCCCAGGTGGGCGCCAACTTCCTGAGCACTGGCAAGCCTGTCACCCCCCTGGGCGCCCGGCTGATCCGCTCAAGCGCCGTGCCGGAGAAGACCCTGATCGCCCTGGACTCCAGCTGCGCCCTGGAGATGGTCAGCGCCGGAGCGGTCAGCGTGGAGTACGACAAGCTCATCGACTGCCAGATGGAGCGGGCGGCCATCACCTCCACCGCCGGCTTTGCCAAGATCTTCCCCGGCGCCACCGTGGCCCTGAAGGTCAAGGGCGCCTAACCGCCCCCGGAAAGGAGAGATGTGTGTGCCTGACGTATACCAGGTGATGCAGTATTTTGCCGTTCTCTCCGGCCTGCCGCTGGTGGAATGCCAGGTCTACGAACCCCTGTGCCAGAGCGCCCTGGCACAGGTGATGGATCAGCTCAAGGCCGGGGTCAACCCGGAGGAGCAGAGCAAGCGCATCTGCTTTTATGCCGCGGTGCAGGCCCTCTGCAGCTATGGCAGCCTGCTGCAGGCCACCGGTGTGGACTTTCAGGTGGGGGAGGTCTCCGTCTCCCCCCACGCCACATCCTCTGGCCTGCGGGAGTTGCAGGAGATCCAGACAGCGGCCATGCGGGATCTCCTCAGGCCGGAATTTGTCTTTCAGCAGGTGGTGGGCGGATGAACGAGTCACGTATGGTGCGCCGCCTGCTCCACAACTACGGCAGGGCCTGCCTCCTGCAGGGGACCCAGGGGGAGACCCCCTTTGTGGGGGTACTCCAACCCAGCCTTTCGGCCAACCGGCTGTATCCGGAGGATGTGCGCATCCTTGGCGGCAGCCGGGACCAGACCCGCTACCTTCTTCTGGTGGAGCCGGAGGAACCCCCTCTGCAAGAGGGGAACCGGTTCCGCCTGGAGGACCCCATTGGCGCGGAGAGCGGCTGCTACTATATTTTAAAGATCATCCTCCACCACCTGGGGCGGCGGCCCCTGTACCGGCAGTGCATTGTGGTGGCGGACTGGGAGGAGGCATCCAATGGGACCCATTGAACAGCTGAAAACCGATATGCTCCAGGCCCTGCAGGGCCAGCTGACCGGCTGCACCCTCACAGGGGAATTCCCGGACCGGTTTGTCTCCCCGGATCCGCAGGCTCTGATGGTGGTGCTGGGGGTCCGCTCCCTCCACCTGAAGGAGGGGGCCCTTGGGGGATACTGGGGGGAGCCGGAGGGCGAAAACATGGCCTTGACCCACGGGAGACTGGCGGATGTCACCCTGGAATTCACCCTGCTGCACCCCAACCGCACCGGCCAGGCGCTGCAGCAGGCGGGGGATCGGCTCATGGACCTGCTGCTCACCAGTTCCCCCTACCCCATCACTCAGCTCAACCAGGAGACCATGACCTTTGACCGGACCATGGGGTGCATCCGCATGTCCATTACAGCCAGGTTGGAACTGCTGTTCAGCGGCCAAGAACACCAGGTGGCCCTGGAAGAGATCCAGCTGGTGTGGGCAGACGCCCCTGCGTCCAACGCCACAGGAAAGGAGCGTGGATCATGACAACCATCCAGACCCACCGCCCGGGGGTCTATTCCACCTACACCACCGTGCCTCTCTACTACAGCGGGGCACGGGACACCGTTGCCGGCGTGGTGGCCAAGGGAACCCAGGCAGTGGAGGGTGTGCTGGAGATCTCCTCTGTCCAGGAGTTGCAGGAGCGGCTCCCCCAGGGGAGTGTCCTGCGCACCATGGTTCAACTGCTGTTACAGGCAGGCGTGGGCAAGGTGCTGGCGGTCTCGCTGGCTCCGGACGCTGCCCTCACGGCCTACCAGGCCGGGTTCGCCCTGCTGGAGCAGCAAACCCTGGGGGGCATCGCCTGCGACAGCAGCGACACCCAGGTGTTGGCCGCCCTCAAGGCCCATGTGCTGTCCTGCAGCGAAAGCCAGCGGGAGCGGCTTGCCTTCTGCGGCGCCACTCCGACGGCCGCTGCTGCTCTGGCCCAGGGGCTCAACTGTGAGCGCTGTATCCTTGTCACCCCGGCCGTCGCCCCTGAGGGGGAGGAATCCCACCCGGGCTATGCCGCGGCGGCGGCCCTGGGGCAGGTGCTGGCGCTGGAACAGGCCAACAGCACCCTCAACGGCGCCGTTCTCACCGGAATTCAGGCCCTGGATTCTGCCCTGACCGACGCCCAGGTGGAAAGCTTGATTCCTGCCGGTGTCTGGTGCCTGGAGGCGGTGGGCGGTTCGGTGGAGACCATCCGGGCTGTGACCACACGAACCAAGACCGGCGGGGCCAACGATGGGACCTTTTTACCCGTCAACACCATTTTGATCATTGACCAGGTGATGACCACCCTGCGGGGCATGCTGCAGGAGCGGCTCAAGGGACGGCAGAACAACGCCGTCACCCAGGAGAGCGTGGCCTCCCAGGTGACGGTGGAGCTCAGCCGCATGGTGGAACAGGGCCTGCTGGTCAGCTACCAGCGGCCCAAGGTCTCTGTCTCCTCCCAGGACAGTGGGATCCTGGTGGTGGAGCTCTCCTTTGCCATCGCCCACGTCATTGATCAGATCTACATCAGCGCCCAGATCCAGGTGTAAGGAGGAGTGTACTGTGGCAATCTTTTCGATCCCCACCTCCAAGGACATCTATTTGGAGATCAACGGGACCCCCATTGCGGTGGCCCAGAGCTACCGTGCCACCACCAGCCGGGAGAGCCAGGCCATTGAGGCCTTTGGCTCGGTGGAGCCGGTGGGGACCCTGGCCGGACGGGTCAAACACACCATCCAGCTCACCCGGGTGTATGTGATCCAGCCGGCGGACCCCATCGATTTTTACGCCCTGTCGGACTTTAACCTGGTGATCGTCAAGCCCGACCGGAAAATCATCTATTCCCAATGCCAGTGGTCGGACATTGGGGAGGTGGCCAACCTCAACGAGATGGTGATCCAGAATGTCACCATTGTGGCCGCCAAACGCATTGAGATCCGATGAGCCGGCTGACCTGCTGGCTCGGCCGGCTTCTAGGACGGCGGACCACGGCCCGGCCCGCCTCCGCTGTACAGGAGAGCGCCGGGTCTCAGAATACAACCACGGGTTTGGCCCGGCAGGTGACCTTCACCTACGAGCCCCTTCCCCAGATGCCCCAGGGAGGGTGGAGGCAGGTGATGGAGCGGGAGGAACCGGCGGGCCCGGCTTCCCCTGACGCCTATGAGCAACTGGAGGCCCTCTCCCGCAGTTTGGAACTCCAGAGCCGCCGGGGAATCCCCTGGGGGGAGGAGGGGTGGCCCCTGTGACCGCGCGGCATCCATCCGAAGGAAAGCAGGTGATACCGTAAGATGCAGACCATGCAGTATAAGGACTTTTGTTTTTCCTACAACCCGGCCCGGCTGCAGGTGATCCACCAGCGCAGAACTGCCCAGCACCACTGCCCAGGCTATGGCTCCATCACCCAGGTGTTGGGGGAGGGACCCCGGATTGTCCGGGGCAGCGGATCCTTCTGGGGTGAGCAGGCCATGGCGGAATTTGAGGCCCTGCACCAGGCCTACTGCCAGGGGGGCGCCGGCATGCTGCTGATCCCCATGTACCAACCCATTCTGGCCTATTTTACCGCCCTGGAGATCACCGGCCAGGGGGGATCAGTGGAATTTTCCTTTGAATTTATACAGGAGACCTCCTCCCCCCAGATCGGGACCTGTGGGAGCGATTTGATCTTCCTCAAGGGCAACTGGGGAGGTGGCGGGCAGTGAAAATCCCTCAATTTGTGGGCATCGCCCAAGGGGGGCAGCAGCTCCCCCTCTCCCCCATGGTGGAGCTGGAGTACACCGACACCTGGGGTGTCTGTGCCCAGATCCTCACCGCCCGCTTTCTGTGGGAGAAGACCCTGCCGGAACTGGTGTATCTCAACGCCTTTTGGGAGGGTGAGCTGGTCTTTTCCGGCATTGTGGACCAGCAGGAGCTCCTGCTCCAACAGGGAACCCGCTTTCTGGAGGTGCAGGCTAGGGGCATGGGCGCCCTGCTGCTGGACAACGAGGCCCTGCCCCAGACCTATGTCAACGTCACCCTCTCCCAGATCTACGCCAGGCATATCCAGCCCTATGGCTTTGGGGACATCCAGTGCGGCAGGGATCCCCTGCTCTCCTACTACACGGTGCCAAAGGGCGCCAGCGAGTGGGAGGTGCTGGAGACCTTCTGCCTGCGCACCATGGGCGTTGTGCCCCGGGTGGATGCCCTGGGGCAGCTCTGGGTGGGCCAGGCGGAGACGCCTCAGGTGTTCTTCCTGTCCAACAGGGGCAGCGGCATCCCCTATCTGCAGCTGCGGGACACCACCAAGCAGCGGGAGGTTCTCTCCCAGGTGGTGGTGCGGGACAGCCAATATGTCTATGGCACCGCCGTGGACAACCCTTGGGGCAGCACCCTGCCCCGCAGGCGGTATCTGATCCCGGCCAGTGAGTGGGCCAACTACCCCTCCGGCAACGCCCTGCTCAAGCTCCGGGAGGCCATGGCCGCCAAGTGGTCCCTGGCTGTGACGGTCCCCCAGCTGCTCCCTGCCGCCCCAGGGGATCTTGTGACCCTAGAGGACGATGTTCTCCCCGTCAGCCGGCAGTTTGTGCGTCAGGTCCGCCACACCATGGGATCCGCCGGGGCCCTGACCCATCTGACCCTGGGGGACGGGCAATATTTTAATCCATAGATCAAAGGAGGCAAACGCCATGTGGATCACACACCTTTTTTCCCGCAACGCCCACCAGGAGAATACCCTGGCCCCAGTGAGCTACGCCGAGGGGGCAGACTTTGGCGCAGTGGCCGCCAGCGAACAGCGGCAGATCCCCCTGGCCTGCCCGGGTGGCATCTCCTACTGTCCCCAGGAGGGGGACCAGCTGCTCTTGGTGGATGCGGCCGGTGGCTCGGTGTGCGCAGGGGTCATCACCTCCCCTGGTCCGCTGCAACCGGGGGAGCTGCTGCTGAACAATGGCCACGGGGCCCAGATCCGCTTGGATCTGGAGGGCAACCTCCACCTGGGGGCGTTGACCATCACGCCTCAGGGTGAGATCCGCTTCCCCGGGGGCGGCGTGGTCTCCGGCTCCCCCCAGGGGGAAATTTTGGTCAACGGCACACCGCTGCCGTAAGGAATCCTGTAGGAAAGGAGGGACAACCGTTGGACACCAAGTTAAAGAATGGGGACTTCCAACTGGATGCCGGGGGCATTCCCCTGCCGCTGCAGGGGGCGGAGGAGATCATCCAACAGGCCATGATCTGTCTGACCGCCCGCAGAGGCGCCTTTCTCCTGGACACGGGCCTGGGCAGCCGCCTGTACCAGCTGCCCAGGTGCCGGGAGGCGGCGCTGAACCAACAGGCCCTGGCCTATGTCCAGGAGGCGCTGTTGGATCTGCCGGCCTTTCGGGTCCAGCAGGTGGACTGCCAATATGACCCCCGTCGGGACCAGTTGGATCTGCACATGACCGCCCTGGTGGCACAGACCCCCTACGCACTCGTCATGACCCTGTAGAGAAGGAGATTTGACCATGAGCAACTACGATGAAATCCTATCCCGCATGGAGCAGCGGTATCAGGAGCTGTCCGGGTTCGTGCCCGCCGCCCGATCGGACCTGGGCATCCGGCTGCGGGTGCTGGCCTATGAGGTGGATCGGCTGGGCCAACAGCAGCAGGAGCTCCAGGAGCAGGTGGACCCCCGCAGGGCAACTGGGGAATTTTTGGATCTCCACGCCCTGACCCGGGGCCTGACCCGCAAGGAGGCCAGCAGCGCCCAGGGGACTCTGCTCTTCCAGCGCAGCAGCCCGGCAACCTACGCCATTCAGATTCCCGCAGGCACCGTCTGCTCCACGGCGGCTGGGGAACATTCCGTGCGCTTTTCCACATTGGAGGACGGGGCCATCCAGGAGGGGGAGACCCAGGCCTCCCTTCCAGCCGCCTGCCTGACTCCAGGGGAGGTGGGCAACGTGGCCGCCGGCACCGTGCAGACCATGGTGACGCCGGTCCAGGGGATCAGCTCTGTCACCAACCAGGCCCCCTTCTCCGGCGGCAGCCCCAAGGAGACGGACGACGCCCTGCGCGGCCGCCTGCTGGAGAGCTACCGAACCATCTCCAACGGGGCAAACGCCGCCTACTACTACCAGATTGCCATGAGCTATGAGGGGGTCCACTCGGCCAAGGTGCTGCCCCGCAACCGGGGCCGGGGCACAGTGGATGTGGTGATCGCCACCAGCACAGGCACCCCCGGCCAGGATCTGTTGGATACCATCGCCGCCAGGCTCCAGCAGGACAAGGAGATTGCCGTGGATGTAAAGGTTCTCCCCTGCCAGGAGGTGACGGTTCCCATCACTGTGGCGGTCTCTCCCCAGGACAGCACCACACTGGAGGCGGTGAAGGCCCAGATCCAGCAGAGCCTTGCCCAGTGGTTTTTGGACATGCAGGTGGGGGGGCCCCTGCTGATGGCGGCCCTTGTCAGCCGCATCTACCAGGTGCCGGGGGTTGCAAACTGCGCCATCACTGCCCCCACGGAAGATACGCTTCCAGAAGAGGACGAGATTTTACGGTTGGGGACTGTGACCGTCACCCAGATGGGGGGATAGGCCATGGATCTGTTCACCCATATGCTGCAGCTCCTCTCCCCCATGAAGCTCTATGACCTGCGGGAACAGTCCCATGTGTACCGGGAGCTGGCGGTCTACGCCCAGGAGCTCCAGGGCCTTGCCGATCAATTGGAGACGATGGAAAGCACCGCCTTCCCCAGTCTGGGGCAGGTAGACACCATCGCCCTGTGGGAGACGCTGCTGGAGATGGTCCCCAACCCCCAGCTGCCCTTGGAACAGCGCAGGCAGATGGTGCTCTACCGCCTGGGGACCTCACCCAACGGCTTTTTCCAGCAGGCCTTGGAACAGGCGGTTCTCTCTGCGGGACTGCAGGCCACCCTGGAGGAGGATCCTCAGACGGAGACCCTCTATGTGCGGGCCACCGGCTACACCAACGACCTGCAGGCCCCGGATGTCATCACCCGCAAGGTCTTGGAGATCCTGCCGGCCCACCTGCAGATTCAACTGGAGATCGGCCAGCTGACCTGGAACCAATTTGACGGGGCGGACTTCACCTGGGACACCATTGATGGATTGGACCTGACCTGGGACGAGTTCTCCCTGCACGGCCACGAATACTACATCAAGGAACAGCAGACCTAGGAGGTGTTTCCCATGCCCAGCACCAACAAGACGGCCCACCTGGGCCTCAACCAGTGGATCGGCACCGACAAACCCCGCAAGGACGATTTCAATGCGGACAACGCCGCCATCGACCAGGCCATCCGGACCCACGTGCAGGACGCCACGGCCCATGTTACCAGTCAGGAGCGCCAGGCCTGGAATCAGGTGGGGTACAAGCTCTACACCTACGCCGGGGACAACAGCGAGAGCCGAACCATCACTCTGGATTTTGCCCCCACCTTTGGGCTCCTCTTCCCTGTGGGCAAGCCCATCGGCGGCTATGAGAGCGGCCCCATGCAGAACTACCAGCGCACCGGATTTTTCTCCCCCAAGGGGTGCAGCGTGGGGTTGAGCTTGGCCGAAAAGGCCCTGACGGTGAAAAACCTGGTGGAGGGCGTCCCCACCGGCTTTACCAACCGGTACAACGAGACCGGCGTCACCTATGTCATTGCCGCCTTCAAATAGAAAAAAGGCCCATAAAGCGGAAGGGAGCAGGAACGGAAAATCCGTTTCTGCTCCCTCTTTTGTATGGGTTCACAGTGTGCCCCCAGCTCTGTCAGGGGACCCTTCAGCCGCCTGCTACGGGGATTGGATCAATCAAATTGATAGAAACTTTCCACTCCGCGTGGGGCGGGCCAGAGCCCGCAGCCCCTTTCCGGCCGGCGGAGTCAGGGAACGTGGGGCCAGAAGGGCCGAACGAAGCCAAAAGCCGTCTGTTAGATGCCGCCTTTGGACCGGTATCGGTTCCCAACTGCATCGGGGCCTGAGGGATCCATGCTCCACACGCAAAGATCACTCCGGGGAATTTGCAGGATCTTTCCCCAGTTCCTGCAAAGTCTCCCCCTCCAGGCGGTAGGTGGTCCACTCATCCATGGGCACGGCCCCCAGAGAGCGGTAGAACCCAATGCTGGGTTTGTTCCAATCCAGGCACCACCAGTCCATGCGGCCGCAGCCCCGCCGGACGGCAATCTGCGCCAGCTTTTGGATCAGGGCTTTGCCACAGCCCTTGCCCCGGTAGGCGGGGCGCACATAGAGATCCTCCAGATACAGCCCTGCCCGGCCCAGGAAGGTGGAAAAATTGTGGAAGAACAGGGCAAATCCCACCTCCTGCCCATCTTCCAGCAGGAAGAGGACCTCGGCGCTCCGCTTTTCAAAGAGCCAGTAGCGCAGCCCCTCCTCGGTGGCCACCACCTGGTCCAACAACTTTTCATATTCGGCCAATTCCCGGATAAAGGACAGCACCAGGGGCACGTCCTGGATCTGGGCCTGGCGGAAGGTAACAGTTTCGGTTTGCATGACAATTCTCCTTTCCAATAGGGCGCTAAAATCCAAAAGGAGCGCGGCACTTCCGCCGCGCTCCAAAGGGTTATGTAGGGATTAGACCCGGAACATCAGATCAAAATAGGTGGGCATGGGCCAGGCCTTCTCGTCCACCAGCAGCTCCGCAGCATCGCAGGCCTGACGGACCTTGAGCATCTGGGGCTGGACCTTCTTGCAGATGTACAGGGCGTGGTCTCTGGCGCTCTCCTTGGTCATAACCTGATCCATCATCCCCTCCAGGGCGCTGGTCTCCGCCTCCAGGGTGTCGGTCAGCTGGGTGAGCTGATCCAGGTTCCGATCCAAGGCCTTGCTGCCCCGGCCAACTGCCGAGAGGGTCTGGCTGTCCTTGGACAGCTCCCCCATGTACCGGTACAGGGCCGGCAACACCTGACGGCGCATCATCTCAATGAGGGTGGTGGCCTCAATGTCCATAACCTTGTCATAGTGCTCCAGCATGACCTCCTGGCGGGAGAAGCACTCCACCCGGGTGAAGACCCGGTGCCGGTCAAAGAGCTCCATGTTCTTATCCAGCGTCCAGCGGTCGATGGCCTCCACCGCATTGTGGATGATGGGCAGGCCCCGGCGGGCGGCCTCCTGGGCCCAGGACTCGGCATAGTTGTTGCCGTTGAAGATCACCCGGCCGTGGTGGGCCATGGTGTCGGAGATGAGCTTCTGAATGCCCGCATCCCGGTCCTCACAGGTCTCCAGATAGTCGGCAAAGCGGGAGAATACCTCCGCCAGAGCGGTGTTGAGCACCACGTTGGCCATGGCGATGGACTGGCTGGAGCCCACCATGCGGAACTCAAACTTGTTGCCGGTGAAGGCAAAGGGAGAGGTGCGGTTGCGGTCGGAGTCGTCCCGCTCCAGGTCTGTGAGCACATCTACGCCGGTGCGCAGGTACACAGGGCAGCTGTTGTCCTGCCAGGAGCCGGCGGCGGCCTCCTGGAGGATGGTGCTCAGGCGGTTGCCCAAAAAGACGGAGACGATGCTGGGGGGCGCCTCGCTCCCGCCCAGGCGGTAGTCATTGCCCGGGGTGGTGGCTGAGAGCCGCAGCAGATCCCCATAGCTGTTCACCGCGGTGATAAAGGCGCAGAGCACAATGAGGAAGGTCTTGTTCTCCAGGGGATTCTCCCCGGGGTCCAGGAGGTTGAGGCCGTCATCGGTCAGCAGGGAGTAGTTGTTGTGTTTGCCGGACCCGTTGACCCCGGCGAAGGGCTTTTCATGGAGCAGACAGGCCAGCTTGTGGCGTTTGGCCACTACCCTCATGGTCTCCATCATCAACTGGTTGTGGTCACAGGCAATGTTGGCCGTATCAAAGAGGGGGGCCAGCTCGTGCTGGGCCGGAGCCACCTCGTTGTGTTTGGTCTTGCTGGAGACCCCAAGGCTCCATAGCTCCCGATCCAGGTCGTGCATAAAGGCGGAGACCCGTAGGCGGATGTGGCCAAAGTAGTGGTCATCCAGCTCCTGGCCCTTAGGGGGCCGGGCGCCCACCAGGGTTCTGCCGCAGACCTTCAGATCCAGGCGCTTTTCAAACAGCTCCCGGTCGATGAGGAAATACTCCTGCTCCGCCCCGACGGTGGGCGTCACCTGGGTGCAGGTGGTGTTGCCCAGCATCCGCAGCAGCCGCACCCCCTGTTTGGAAAGGGCCTGCATGGAGCGCAGCAGCGGGGTCTTGGTGTCCAGCGCCTCCCCCGTGTAGGAGCAGAAGGCGGTGGGAATATAGAGCGTGCCGTCCTTGACAAAGGCGGGGGAGGTGGGATCCCAGGTGGTGTAGCCCCTGGCCTCAAAGGTGTTGCGCAGCCCGCCGGATGGGAAGGAGGAGGCGTCTGGCTCCCCCTTGATGAGGGCCTTGGCGGAGAACTTCATCTCCACGGTGCCATCCATGTTCGGGTTCAAAAAGGCGTCGTGCTTGCCGGCGGTGACATTGTTCATGGGCTGGAACCAGTGGGTATAGTGGGTTGCTCCCTGGGCAATGGCCCAATCCATCATGGCCCGGGCCACCCGTTGGGCCAGCTGGGGATCCATGGATTTCCCCTCTTTGACCATGGTGCGAAAATTCTTGTAGTCCTCCGCAGACAGGCGCTCCCGCATGGCCTTCTCGTTGAAGACCCGGCTGCCAAAGAGCTCGGTCATGGCGACAGTTCCTTCCTTTTCCATTGTTCTTTCCCCTTTCCCAGCGTATGCAAACGTCATATGGATCTGGTTTTATAGCAGGTGAATCCCCTGGGATTCACAGAGATTGTGCATCTCATCCGGCCAGACGGAGGCCTGGACCTCGCCGATGTGGACCTTTTCCAGCAGCAGCAGACAGATGCGGGACTGACCGATGCCGCCGCCCATGGTCAGGGGCAGTTCCCCATTGAGGAGCATGCGGTGGAAGGGCAGCGACGCACGGTCCTGGCAGCCGGCCTTCTCCAGCTGCTCCGCCAGGGTCTTGGCGTCCACCCGGATGCCCATGGAGGAGACCTCCACCGCCATATCCAGAGGCTCATACCAGACCAGCAGATCCCCGTTGAGGGACCAGTCGTCATAGTCCGGCGAACGGGAATCGTGGGGCTTGCCACTGCGGAGCTTGTCACCAATCTGCATGAGAAACACGGCGCCGTGTTCCCTTGCGATGGCGTTCTCCCGCTCCTTGGGAGTCAGGTCCGGATAGCGGTCCTCCAGCTCCTGGGAGGTCAAAAAGTAAACCTCTTTGCCCAAAAAGTTGTGCAGGATGGGGAACCGGGAGGTGAGCTCCTGCTGGGTGAAGCGCAGGGCTCCATAGATCTTTTGGACCGTCTCCTTGAGGGTCTCCACCGTGCGGGTCTCGGGGGTGATGACCTTCTCCCAGTCCCACTGGTCCACATAGACCGAGTGCAGGCAATCCAGCTTTTCATCCCGGCGGATGGCGTTCATATCCGTGTAGAGGCCGTAGCCCGGTCCAAAGCCGTACCGCTTGAGGGCCAGGCGCTTCCACTTGGCCAGGGATTGGACGATCTGCACCTCCACCCCCATGTCCAGCACGTCAAACTGGACGGGGCGCTCCACCCCGTTGAGATTGTCATTCAAGCCGGTCTCCGGGCGCACGAACAGCGGCGCCGACACGCGGGTCAAGTTCAAAGCCTTGGCCAAATTCTGCTCAAAGAGATCCTTTGCCGCTTTGATGGCAATCTCGGTCTCCATGATGTCCAGCTTGGATAGATAGATTCCCTTGTGGTACAGACCAGCTTGTGTCATTGCTCTCAATCTCCTTTGCAAGGGGAAGGGATTCCCCGTATTTTAGACAAAAACAGGATCAAATACTTAGTCATTCTATCATCGCAAAGAAGAAAATGCAAGAATTTCCCCAGATTCTTTCATGGGCTTTTGTGATTTTTTCTGCCTCTGCCAATTTTCCGTTGACCCTGGGGGCAAGAGTTGTTAAGATGAGAGAAGAACGGAAGGGAGGGGTACCCATGGCAGTGGCCTGCAAGTGGCTGGGGTTTTGCTACAACCTGCCGGCCAGCCCCTCCAAGGGCAGGGTCTATGTCTGGCGCAAGCTCAAAGAGCTGGGCGCCGTCCCCCTGCGCAGCGGCATGGCCGTGCTCCCCAACCGCAGGGAGAATGTGGAGCGGTTCCGCCTATTGGGGGAGCGGGTCCAGGCCCTGCAGGGGGACTTTTTGCTGATCCAGCTGGAGTTCCTCTCCCCCAGGGATGAACAGCAGCTGCTGCAGGCCTTTGAGGCCCAGGCCCAGGAGGACTGCCAACGGCTGGCGCGGCAGCTCTCCGCCCTTGGGGAGGAGCCATCGGACCCCGACCAGGTGGAGCATCAGGTGGGCCAGCTCCTCCGGGAATACTCCAAGGTCCGGCGACGCCAGGCGGTACCCACCAGCGCCTGGCAGGAGCTGGAGAACCGCATGGCCCAGTTTGCCCAGTCCCTGGGAAATTCGGCCTATGCCCTGTCCACCCGCCTGCAGCAGCTCATGGACAAATATCTGTGAGCTGGGCAAGAATGGGGTTGCTCACCAAAAAACCCTGGGGCGTCAGGGCCAGCCGGTCCTCCTCCAGACAGACCAAACCCGCCCCCGCCAGAGGGCGGGCCTTTTTTTGCAGCAGCACCCAACTTCCTCCCAGGGACTCCACCAGGGGGCGGGTGACCCCCTCGGTCAGGCGCAGTCGGAGCATGAGAGTCTCCTCCAGGCCTCCAGCGGGCCCGTCCGGCACCCGATGGTCCCAGAGGGAGAGGCCGGCGAGAAAGGCCTGCAAATCCCGGGGGAAGAAGAACCGCTGACCCTCCACACTGGAGTGGGCCGCTGGCCCCAGGCCCAGGTAGTCCACCTCCCGCCAGTATTTCAGGTTGTGGCGGGAGACTTGGCCGCCCCTTGCAAAGTTGGAGATCTCATATTGGGCAAAGCCCTCCTCCTCCAGCTGCTCCACCGCCTGCAGGTAGAGGTCCGCCTGGCCGTCCTCGTCGGCGCACAGGGCGGGAATATCCATGTGGGAGAAGGGAGTCCCTGGCTCAATTTTTAATAGGTAGGCGGACAGGTGAGTCAGGGGGAGTTTGCCCATGGTTCGGATGGTCTCCCCCAGGGTCTCCGGCGTCTGGTAGGGGATGCCCAACATAAGATCCCCAGAGAGATTACGAAACCCTGCATCATAGGCCGCCTCCACCATCTCCACCGCCTGGCGGGCGGTATGGATTCTGCCAAGGGCCTGCAGCTCCCGGTCCTGAAGGGACTGGATTCCCAGAGAGAGGCGGTTGACACCCGCCTGGCGCAGGTTCCGCAGCTGGGTCCCGTCCAGGGTGCCGGGGTTGGCCTCCAAGGTGATCTCCGTGTCAGGGGCCAGCTGGAAGGCCCGGCCGGCGGCCTGAATGATCCGCTCCAGAAGGATCGACGGCAGAAGGGATGGGGTCCCTCCCCCAAAGTAGATGGTGTCCACCGGGCGGCGGCCAAAGGGCTGCTGCTCCAACCCCTGGCAGAGCCGCCGGACATAGGTCCAGGCCAGGTCCGAATGGTAGGGCTCAGAATAAAAATCGCAGTAGGGGCATTTGGACCGGCAAAAGGGAATGTGAATATACAGGCCCATGGGCTCCATGGCGGGGCCTCCTTTCAAAAACATATCATCTGCGGGAACGGCTCCGGCGGGCCTCTGATCCATTTTGCCCGGGGCAGAAGGCCCAGATCCTCCGCCCAACAATGGGTGGAGCCCCTTCTCCCAGGGGGAAAACTGCCCCTGCCGCCAGAAGGACAGGGAGGAAGAACCATACCCAAAGGCCCTTGGCAGTATGGGGGATCTCCCGGGACCCCACTCCTGCCGCAGTCCAGCGTTCCCTTCCGGGATCCTCCGAGGGCGTGAAACGATCGATCACAAAGGCGATTTTCTGGGACCGCTGAAGGCAGCGGGATGGGCCGCTCCCGCACAGGGAAGATTGTGAAAAGACGCAGGGAATCCCCTTCCCTGCGTCCCTGGTTTTAATCCAGCTTGAGCACCGCGGTAAAGGCCTCGGGGGGCAGCTCCACCGTCCCCAGCTGGCGCATCTTCTTTTTGCCCTCCTTCTGCTTTTCCAGCAGCTTCTTCTTACGGGTGATGTCGCCGCCGTAACACTTGGCCAGCACGTCCTTGCGCAAGGCCTTCACCGTCTCACGGGCGATGATCTTGCCGCCAATGGCCGCCTGGATGGGCACCTCAAACATCTGGCGGGGGATGTTCTCCTTGAGCTTCTCCGTGAGCTTGCGGGCCCTGGCATAGGCCCGGTCCGCATGGAGGATCATAGACAGAGCGTCCACCACCTCCCCGTTGAGGAGGACATCCAGCTTCACCAGTTTGGCGGGGCGGTATCCGGCCATCTCATAGTCATAGGAGGCGTAGCCCTTGGTGCGGGACTTCAGGGCGTCAAAAAAGTCATAGACCGTCTCGTTGAGGGGCAGCTCATAGTGGAGCTCCACCCGGTCGGTATCCAGGTATTTGGTGTCCAGATAGACGCCCCGGCGCTCCTGACACAGCTCCATAATGGAACCAATGTAGGCCGTGGGGGTGAAGATGCTGGCCTTGATAAAGGGCTCCTCCGCCCCCTGGATGGTGGCGGGGTCCGGGTAATTGGTGGGGTTATCCACCCGCACCGTCTCCCCATTGGTCAGATGGATCTGGTAGACCACCGAGGGGGCGGTGGTGATCAGGTCCAGATTGAACTCCCGCTCCAGCCGCTCCTGGATGATCTCCATGTGGAGCAGCCCCAAAAAGCCGCAGCGGAACCCAAAGCCCAGGGCCACGGAGGTCTCCGGCTCAAAGGAGAGGGAGGCGTCGTTGAGCTGCAGTTTTTCCAGGGCATCCCGCAGGTCGGGGTACCTGGCCCCGTCCGCCGGGTAGATGCCGGAGAAGACCATGGGGTTCACCGGCCGGTAGCCGGGCAGCGGCTCCTGGGCCGGATTGTCCGCCTGGGTGACGGTGTCCCCCACCCGGGTATCCTTGACATTTTTTTTCTGGCGGTGATATAGCCCACCTGCCCGGCATAAAGCTCCGGCGCGCTCTTGAGGCTGGTGGCGCCCATAAAGCCCGTCTCCACCACGGTGAACTCCGCCCCCGTGGCCATCATACGGATGGTCATGCCCGGGCGCACCACCCCATCCACCACGCGGACATAGACAATGACCCCCTTGTAGCTGTCGTAAAAGGAGTCAAAGATCAGGGCCTTCAGGGGGGCGTCCTCCTCCCCCTTGGGGGCGGGGATGTCCGTGACGATCCGCTCCAGCACCTCCTGGATGTTCAGCCCGGTCTTGGCGGAGATGCGGGGCGAATCCAGGGCGGGCAGGCCGATGACATCCTCAATCTCGTGGGCCACCCGGTCCGGGTCGGCGGAGGGCAGGTCCACCTTGTTGAGAACCGGCACCACCTCCAGGTCGTGCTCGATGGCAAGGTAGGTATTGGCCAGGGTCTGGGCCTCAATCCCCTGGGAGGCGTCCACCACCAGGATGGCCCCCTCGCAGGCGGCAAGGGAGCGGGAGACCTCATAGTTGAAGTCCACATGCCCCGGGGTGTCAATGAGGTTGAAGTTGTACTCCTGCCCATCCTTGGCGGTGTAGAACAGGTTCACCGCCCGGGCCTTGATGGTGATGCCCCGCTCCCGCTCAATGTCCATGTTGTCCAGCAGCTGCTCCTCCATATCCCGGGTGGCCACGGTGCTGGTCAGCTCCAGAATCCGGTCCGCCAAGGTGGACTTGCCGTGGTCTATGTGGGCGATGATGCAAAAGTTGCGAATGTTCTCTCTGCGGTTCGACATGTGTGGTTCCTTTCTTCCCCTGTTGGGGTATGGTACAGGCCCCCGCCGGGGCAATTCTTCTCTTCTCAATGGAAAAAATTATACCACAGAAAAATGCCCCTCCGCAAGGGGAGGCCCCTGGCAAAGGGCCGTCATCGACTCTCCCGGGGCGGTCCAAAGGCGCCGCCCACCGAGGGCGGCATGGAACAGCGCCAACATGCAGTTGTACAGGCAGGTCTTTTCTGTGAAGCTTGCCCAGTGGAAAAGTTTATTTCTTCTTCATGCCCTGGTCATTGCCTCCCCAGATGGGCTGTGCTACAATAGAGGAAACGCTGCCCCTGTCCCGGCCCTTCCATGGGATGGGGACACCACTTTGAGAAAGATAAGGAGATTGTTACCATGAGACAGAGAAAATGGATCATGCCCCTGGCATTGCTGACCATGATGGCCATGCTGCTCTTCACCGCCTGCAGCCAGGAGGGAACCAGCGGCTCCAGTTCCAACCAGGATTCCTCCACCCAGAGCATCACCGTCGCGGTGCAGGTCATCAAGGACGGGGAGCACCTGGTGGATACCACCATCGTTCTGGAGGGGAAGAACCCCACCGCTGGGGAGGCCTTCCAGCAGGCGTGCCAGAACGGGAAGATGGCCTACACCGTCACCGACGGCATGTATGACGGCTTTGCCGGTTACAACAGCACGGAGACAGACGGCTGGCTCTTCTACCACAACGGCCAGCTGGCGGACAAGGGCGCCGATGACACCGCCGTTTCCGATCGGGACACCGTCACCTTCCTGTATGTGAATTACGATGAAGCCTTTGGCAGCGCGTCCTCCTCTGAGGGGGAGTCCTCCAGCGCGGATTCCTCCCTGGCGGCATAGCGAAAACCCATCAAAAACCGAACCCCGGCAGAAGAATCGATTCTGCCGGGGTCTTTTTCGATGTGTTCTTTTATTGACTCTGGTTCCAGGGCTGCTGGAATGTTGCGATACCGGTGGCAATCAGATCCTGCACCAGCTGGATGGGGGCGGGCAACAGGTAAGAATATTCTGCCGCCTGTTCCAGGGCGCTCTTCACCGGGTCGGTGGAAAAGGTGTACTCTGTGCCCCAGAAGGTCAGCCGGTAGGTGCCCTCCCGGGGCTGGCTCTGGAAGGAGAACAGGGCCGGATACCGGTCATAGCCGTCCCGCCGGGAGATGTAATCCACAGCAAAGAAGCCCCCCATTCCCGCCACCAGCAGGCAGGTGATCAAAAAGCTGGCCACCCCTATCCGCAGGGCGCCCCAGTGGTCATAGCACCAGGTGACGGCATCGGAGCACCAGTGCCGCCGCCTCTTTTCCCGCGGGGGATGGTAAAACAGGGGACCGGTGCTCTCCTGGGGAGAGGGTGCGGCCACGGCCGGCTCCGGCGGCGGGGCAGCCCCCGGCAGAACAAAACTGGTCAAGAAGGGACCGGTGTGGTGGGAGATGGAATTCATTCTTTTCACTTCCTTTGCTTGGTGGGCCAGGTGTCACTGCGTCACCGACTGGAGCACTTTGGCCAGGGAGTTGCCCAGCAGCTGGGCGGTATATTTCACCTGCTCCAGGGTGTTGCCGTGGCTGCCCACCTCAATGAGCAGGGAGCTGGGGGTTGCGGCAAAGTTGTATTCCCGGTAGTCAAAGAGCACCGGGCGGCTCAGCTGGGGGTAGTCCTGGCAGAGCTGATCCGCCAGATGGCCGGCAAAGTGCAGATTTTGGTCCCAGTTGGGCATATTCATGGTGCCGTCGTCACAGCCGGAGATGATCATGAGCTGGGCCGCCTTTTTTCCGTCGATCTCCACCACCGGCCGCACCAGGGTGTCCCCCCGCTGGATGGCGTCCCGGTGGATGTCGATGACCACCTGGATGGAGGGGTACTTCTCCAGATAGCGCTGGATGGTCTCCTTGCTGCGCTGGTAGGAGCCGTTGTAGGAGGGGTAGTCGTGCTGGGTGGTGTCATGGATGGTGGGAATCCCCTTTTCATTGAGGACATCCGCCAGCACCTGGCCCACGGCCACGGCGTTCAGGCTGTTGTCCTGGCTGCGCCAGTTGGAGCGGGTGTCATAGATCAGCTGGTCGTAGGTCTCAAAGGCCTCGGTGGCGTGGGTGTGGAAGATCAAAACCTTGGGGCTGTCGTCATCGGGGAGGGTGAGCTCCCAGGGCTCGTTGAGCTTGGCCAGGACCTCCTCGTTGCTCAGGTTGGTGGCGTTTTTGATGAGCGCCTCCCCATAGGAGAAGGTGGTGCTCCCGCCGCCAGTGATGATCTCCTCCACCACCGGCCCCTGGTACTCCGCCGGGATCTCTGGGGCGTTGGCCGGGTCATCCGGCGCCGGCTGGTCGGCCTCAGGGGCAGATGAGGATTCCCCCTCTGACGGCTCAAAGGGGATGGCCTCCTCCGGCTCGGGCTCCCGTTCCTCCTCCTCAGGGTCATAGAGGTCCCCTGCAAACCGGTCCTCCAACAGAGCCAGCCCCGCCTGTGGATCATTGACTGCCACAGACAGTACCGCCGCCTGTTCCCCCAGGGCATAGATCAGGGGCATCCAGTACCGCCCGGTGGTGCCCACCAGGGCCAGGGCCGCCAGGAGCATCCCCGCCCTTCGAAAACTGGTTCTCCTCTGTCTGGGACGCCTTCTCACCTGCACAATCCCCACCTCCGGCTCTTGTCATCCTTCGGGAGGCTTTGTCCCGCTCCTCCCGAGATGTTACCATACAGCATATTCGGCCAGCGGCAGGTTTATGCCTCGTCCTCAGCTGGTGAGGTAGGCCAGATCCTCCAGGGGGACATCCGGCTGCAGGGCCCGGTTGACCACCAGGGAGAGGGCTCTGGCGGAGCGCTGGATCATGAGATCCACCTCCCGTGGGGTGACCATGAGGGTCTGCAGCCGCTGGGGCAGCTCCCCCTGCACCTGGTGGTCCGCCAGCAGGGTGGGGACATCGATGACGGTGGGGACCCCCATGGAAACCACCGGCACCCCGAGGGTCTGCCGGGAGAGCTCCCGGCGGCGGTTGAGCACGCCGGAGCCTGGGGCGATCCCAGAATCGGCCATCTGGATGGCGCAGCCCAGCCGGTGGGGATTCCTTGCCGCCAGGGCGTCCATGGCAATCACCGCCGCGGGCTTCAGTTCCTGCGCCATGGAGGCGATGATCTCTGCCGACTCCACCCCCGTCTGGCCCAGCACCCCCGGGGAGAGCACTGCCACCGGCCGGAGCTGATCCAGGCCGGTGGCCTTGGCCAGCTCCCCCTGAATGTGGCGGGTGGCCAGCACCCCGTCCGCCGCCAGGGGGCCCAGGGCATCCGGTGTCATGTGCCGGTTCCCCAGCCCCACCACCAGCACCAGGCCCTCCCGGGGCAGCAGCTGCTGCAGCTCCCCCGCCAACGCCTGAAGCTCCTCCTGGGAGAGCTCCGCATGCTCTCCAAAGGGGGGCAGGGTGGCGGTGATGTAACTGCCCATCGGCTTTTGCAGCAGGGCGGCCCCCTGTTGGTCCGTCACGCGGATGTGGTCAATCTGTACATTGCCCACCTGGCGCTGTTCCTGTTGGATACCCTGGGGGAGATCCGCCCCCCATTGATCCGCCTGCTCCAGGGCCAGGTCGCTGCGAAAGTTCATAAAAAGCCCCCTCTTTTTTCCGGTTTGCTCTTGTGTCACCGGCGGTTTTGTAGTATAGTATAGGGAGGAATGGCCTTGGACATACAGAATGTGTTCCCTCTCAGTCCACATTTGTTGTTTTGTGCAGTTCCGATGTTATTTTTTCGCGATTTTTTCCTTTCATACCATTGCTTTTTTTGGAGAGGAATGGTATGATGAACTGTACTGTCAAATGGGTGAAGGAGGTGTCACAATGCCAAACATTAAATCCGCGAAGAAGAGAGTGCTGGTTTCTTCCACCAAGACGCTCCGCAACAAGATGATTCGCTCCAATCTGAAGACTGTCCTCAAGCAGGCCGATGCTGCGGTTGCCAGCAAAGCTGACAACATGGAGGCCGCGGTGACCCTGGCCATCAAGAAGGTGGATCAGGCGTGCGCCAAGGGGGTTCTTCCTAAAAACACAGCTTCCAGAAAGAAGGCCAGCCTGGCCCGCAAGCTCAACGCCGCCAAGGCCTAAGCTGTGTGATATTGTCTCTGGCAAAAACAGCCCCACCGTTGTGAGGCTGTTTTTTGTTTGCCAGAAAATCCCGAGCGGGGCCTCCCTCCCCTCCTGCGCCTGGGTCCATGGGGCGATTCTCTTTTTTATGTGCATGCCGCACTGCTGCCCCCTTTTCTTCCAGGTTTCCCCTTTACTCTTGGGATAAGAAAACCAAAAATATACCAAATTGGGGCATTTTCTCGAAGCAGCATACTGTAAGGGAAAAAACAGTATGCAAACCAAACAAAATTTCACCGCTTTTCTCGTCTCTCTTTTTTGGGCTATCGCCTTGACTTATACTATATATAGTGTGATAATAGGAGTGCATTTTGTATATCTAGTGTCTTGTCCCAGGTAAGTCCTTCACAGGCCGCGGTTATGGCAGAGGGATCCTTCCCATGAATTTGGCGGCTTTGCGGCCGCTTTTCTGCGGATCTCAGATGGCTGAGGGCGGCTGCCATCCCCTTTGCCCCCTCTGTTCCCTTTGGTGCAGTGGAATGTCTCCCGATCCCAAGAAATTACCTTGTTACGAGATTCCATAAATTACACAGAATGGAGAAGAAGCTATGATTCACAGTGTCATGAAGCGCGACGGCCGCATCGTTTTGTACGATGAGAGCAAGATTGCCGGCGCCATCCTCAAGGCCCTGGATGCCACCGGCGAGGGCAATGCCAGCGATGCGGCCAAGATCGCCAACGCCGTCCATGCAAAGCTGGAGGAGCAGACCATGGACGGGGAGCCCCCCCGCATCGAGCAGATCCAGGATGCGGTGGAGTACGAGCTCATGAAGGAGGGGTATGAGACCACCGCCAAGGCCTACATCCTCTACCGGGCCAACCGCACCCGCATCCGGGAGGCCAACACCAGCCTCATGCGCACCATCGATGAGATCACCAACGTGGACGCCCGGCAGAGCGACATGAAGCGGGACAATGCCAACATCGACGGCAACACCGCCATGGGCAGCATGCTCCAGATTGGCACCGCCGGCGCCAAGGCCTACAACGAGGCCTATCTCTTGACTCCGGAGCAGGCCAAGGCCCACCGGGAGGGGGACATCCACATCCACGACTTTGACTTCTACTCCCTGACCACCACCTGCTGCCAAATCGACATCATCAAGCTCTTCAAGGGTGGTTTTTCCACCGGCCACGGCTTCCTGCGGGAGCCCCAGGGCATCGCCAGCTATGCGGCCCTGGCGGCCATCGCCATCCAGTCCAACCAGAACGACCAGCACGGCGGCCAGAGCATCCCCAACTTTGACTACGGTATGGCGCTGGGGGTGGCCAAGACCTTCCGCAAGTCCTACACCCGCAAGCTCACCGAGTCGGTGGAGGACCTGCTGGACCAGGAGAGCCAGGAGGACACGGTGAAGGCTCTGGTGGACCAGGTCAAGACCGCTGTGGGCGACGGTCCCCGCCTGGAGACCGATGTGGCAGAATTTGACGGCCGCCTGGCCAAACTGCTGGCGGAGCAGTATGGCTTTGCCCCCGAGCGGGCCCAGCACCTGGTTGCCACCGTCCGCCGCCGGGCCACCAGAGAGACCGACCGGGCCACCTACCAGGCCATGGAGGGGTTTGTCCACAACCTGAACACCATGCACAGCCGGGCCGGCGCCCAAACCCCCTTCAGTTCCATCAACTATGGGACCGACACCTCCCCAGAGGGCCGCATGGTCATCCGCAACATCCTCATGGCCACCGACGCGGGCCTGGGCCACGGGGAGACCTGCATCTTCCCCATCCACATCTTCAAGGTCAAGGAGGGGGTCAACTACAACGAGGGGGATCCCAACTACGACCTGTTCAAGCTTTCCTGCAAGGTGAGCGCCAAGCGGCTGTTCCCCAACTACGTCTTTTTGGACAGCCCCTTTAACCTGCAATACTACAAGCCCGGACACCCGGAGACGGAGGTGGCCACCATGGGCTGCCGCACCCGGGTCATGGGCAATGTCTACGACCCGGACCGGCAGATCAGCTTCAGCCGCGGCAATTTGAGCTTCACCTCCATCAATCTGCCCCGCCTGGCCATTGAGAGCCACGGGGACGAGGCCCTCTTCTATAAAAAGCTGGACCAGATGATGGACCTGGTGGCCAAGCAGCTGCTGGACCGGTTCGAGATCCAGGCGGAGAAGCATGTGTACAACTTCCCCTTCCTCATGGGCCAGGGGGTCTGGCTGGATTCCGACAAGCTGGGGCCCAATGACACTGTGCGGGAGGTGCTCAAGCACGGCACCCTCTCCATCGGCTTCATCGGCCTTGCAGAGACCCTCACCAGCCTCTACGGCCACCACCACGGGGAGTCCAAGGAGATGCAGGAGAAGGGCCTTGCCATTGTCCGCCACATGCGGGAGTACTGCGACCGCAAGAGCCAGGCCATGCGGATGAACTTCACCCTGCTGGCCACCCCGGCGGAGGGCCTCTCCGGCCGGTTTGTACGCATGGATCAGAAGCGCTACGGCAAGATCCCCGGCGTCACCGACCGGGAGTACTACACCAACAGCTTCCACGTGCCGGTGTGGTATCCCATCTCCGCCTTTGACAAGATTCAAATTGAGGCCCCCTACCACGCCCTGACCAACGCCGGCCACATCAGCTATGTGGAGCTGGACGGGGACACGGCCAACAATGTGGAGGCCTTTGAGAGTGTGGTGCGCTGTATGCACGATGCGGGCATCGGCTACGGCAGCATCAACCACCCGGTGGACCGGGATCCGGTCTGCGGCTATGTGGGCGTCATCGGCGACGTGTGCCCCCGCTGCGGCCGCCGGGAGGGGGAACCCATCAGCGAGGCAAAGCTGCGGGAACTGCGCAAGATGTATCCCGGCGGGGTGCCCACCTTCTGCGGGTGTGAATAGGGTCCACCGCAACTGCAAAGAATGGAAGGAACCTTCCAATGAGAACCAGAACAGGAGGAACAAAATATGGCTGCTATGCAGAGACAATCCGTTGTAGGCAAAGACGTCCCCTTTGAGCGCATCCGCCGCATCACCGGCTACCTGGTGGGCACCATGGACAAGTGGAACGACGCCAAGAAGGCGGAGGAGCACGACCGGGTGAAGCACGGTCTGGGCCCCAATGCTTAACATTGCAGGGGTTGTGGGGGACAGCATTGTAGATGGCCCCGGCATCCGGGTGGCCATCTTCTGCCAGGGATGCCCCCACCACTGCCCCGGCTGCCACAACCCGGAGACCTGGCCCTTTGAGGGAGGGACCCCCATGGAGGAGGAAGCGCTGCTGCACCTGGTGCAGAGCAATCCGCTGGCCCGGGGCGTGACCTTCTCCGGCGGAGAGCCCTTCTCCCAGGCCAAGGGGTTTGCCACCCTGGCAAAGCTCCTGAAGGACCGGGGGTACGAGGTGGCCAGCTACTCCGGCTACACCTTTGAGGAACTGCTGGAGGGCACCGCGGACCAGCGGGCGCTGCTCTCCCAGTTGGACGTTCTCATTGACGGGCCCTTTCTGCTGGCGGAGCGGAGCCTGGAGCTGGTGTTCCGGGGCAGCCGCAACCAGCGGATTTTGGATGTGCCCAAGAGCCTGGCCGCCGGCCGGGCGGTGGAGGTGGATGCCCCCCGCTGGCACGGCATCTACAACTGAACAACAGATCAAAACCGGTTCACAGAGGGCCCTGTGAACCGGTTTTTTGATTTGAAAAATGTGACTGTTCCATGAAAAGGCGGCATTCCCAGTCAGCTTTTGTCCCCGGATTTGAAGACCAGGGCCCCGATCCAGGAGAAGACAATGGCCGCGGAAATTCCCGCTGCGGAGGCGGTGAGTCCGCCGGTGAGAATGCCAAAGGCCCCCTGCTCCTCCACGGCCTTTTGAACCCCTTTGGCCAGCAGGGACCCAAAACCAGTGAGGGGGACCGTGGCCCCCGCCCCTGCAAAGTCAATGAGGGGCTGGTAGATCCCGAGGCCTGTGAGGGCCACCCCCAGCACCACAAAGAGCACCAGAATCCGGGCGGGGGTCAGTTTGGTGTAGTCGATCAAAACCTGGCCCACAGCGCAGATGGCGCCGCCCACCAGGAATGCCTTGAGATAGGGTAAAATCAGTTCCATGATACTTCCTCCCTCTACAGTGCAGTTGGGCTGTTGGACAGATGGACCAGGTGGGCGATACCCGGGATACTTTCCCCCTGCTGGGAGGAGGTAGGGCTCATGAGGGCTCCGGTGGCCATAAAGAGAACCTCCTTGAGCTCCCCCTTGCGGAGCTTCTCCAGCACATAGCCACAGAGCACCGATGCGCTGCAGCCGCAGCCGGAGGCCCCTGCATCCACCTGCTGCTGTTCCCGGTCAAAGATGAGCAGCCCGCAGTCGGCGTGGCGGCTACCCAGGGGGTGGCCCTCCCGCTCCATAAGCTGCTTGAGCAGCTCGCTGCCCACCAGGCCCAGGTCCCCGGTGAGAATCAGGTCGTACTGGTCCGGTTTGGTGTTGGTATCGGTGAAAAACTGGGACAGGGTGCTCACCGCCGCCGGCGCCATAGCGCCGCCCATGTTGTTCATATCCTTGACCCCCAGATCTTCAATGAGGCCAATCGCCATCTCCTTGACATAGGGCGCCTCCCCAACGGGTCCCACCACGCAGGCGCCGCCGCCGGTGACGGTCCACTGGGAGGTGGGCGTGCGTTGGCCCCCGTAGTCCAGGGGGAACCGGAACTGCCGCTCCGCCGAACAGAAGTGGGAGGAGGTGACGGCTGCCGCCTTGCCCGCCGCCCCGCTCTCCACCAGGAGACTGGCCAAAATCAGGCTCTCTGCCATGGTGGAGCAGGCCCCGTACAGGCCTGCAAAGGGGATGCCCATCTCCCGCAGGCCGTAGGCCGAGCCGATGCACTGGTTGAGCAGGTCCCCTGCAAAGACGATGTCCACCTCCCCGGCGGACAGGCCCCCCTTCTCCAGGGCCTTCTGCAGGGTGCTGCGCTGGATCTCGCTCTCCGCCTTTTCCCAGGTCTTTTGGCCAAAGAAATTGTCCTGGCTGGTGACGTCAAAGTAGGGCGCCAGGGGGCCCTCGGACTCCTTCTTTCCCACGGTGGAGGCATAGCTGAGGATGGAGACGGGTCTCTCCAGGCGGATGGTCTGTTTGCCCTGCCGCTTTGCCATTGTTCGCTCCCTCCCCTCTAGCCCCGGAACACCCAGAGGATGGCCCCGTAAATAAAGCTGGCCAGGACGCCATAGAGGATCACCGGCCCGGCAATGGTGAACATCTTGGCCCCCATGCCCAGGACCATGCCCTCCTGCTTAAATTCCAGAGTGGGGGAGGCTACGGCGTTGGCGAACCCGGTGATGGGCACCAGGGTGCCCGCCCCCGCATATTTGGCCAGATTGTCGTAGAGGTTGAGCCCCGTACACAGCACGGACAGAAAGATCAGCGTCACCGAAACCAGGCCCCCGGCCACATCCTCCTGCAGTCCCCAGGAGAGGTAGAGGGTCCGCAGCCCCTCGCCCAGGGCGCAGATGAAGCCCCCCACCAGGAAGGCCATGGGAATGGTGCGGTAGCTGCGGGAGTTGGGGGAGGCCTTTTTCACCAGCTCCCCATATTCTGTGGGCGTCATTTTTTGCATGTTGGTACCCCTTTTCACATTGAATTCTGTCCCTAGTTTTCCAGCATCTGCTGCAAATATGTATGGTGTCTTGCCAACGGCCCTGAACTTCTCCAGTTTTTTCATTGTAAAGATCAACGATCTCCTGCTCCATCTCTGGCACGCGCACCATTTCTTGCGGGTCTGCCGTGCCCCATATCCTGGCTGCCTTTTGATTGCGCTCCTCCCGATTGGGGATCAAAGGGATCCATCCCAAAATTTCGATCCATCATCAAATTTAGACGACCTGCTCATCGGAGGACCGCCCACAGGTTTCTTATTTTGGATCTACAACAAATTACTATGTACTTCAAATAATTTGAAGTGTAAAATTTCTTTACTTTTCCCTCTCGATGTGATATGATACAGTATATTTTGATTTCAGAGAGGGGGAGTTCCCGTTGGTTTGCAACCCGTACGATCAGCTCAACACCTTTTTGGTCCAGGCCTTTCAGGAGATTTTGCGGGAGGAGGAGAGCCGCATCTGCACCGGGCCCTTCCAGAACCTTTCCATCCGGGAGATGCATCTGATTGAGGCGGTCTGCTGTGCCTGTACGGAGGATGGGGACAACCGCTCCTCTGCCATCGCCCAGCGGCTGCATGTGACCCTGAGCACTGTCACCACCTCGGTCAATGTCCTGACCCGCAAGGGGTACCTGCTCCGGCAGCGGGATCCCCAGGACCGGCGGGTGGCCCGGCTGCTCCCTACAGAGTTGGGCTGGCAGGCCAACCAGATTCACCAGGACTTTCACCGCCAGATGGTGGCCGCCGTGGTGGACCGCCTGGAGGAGGAGGAACTGCCGGTCCTTGTCCGGGCCCTCTCTGCCATCACAACATATTTTACGGGGGAGGACCTCTCCCCCGCCCTAGAAAAGGAGCAATGTCATGGCCATACAGATTGTAACGGACAGCACCAGTGATCTCCCTCTATCGCTGCAGAAACAGTACGGGATCCATCTGATCCCCCTGCAGGTGCTCTTTGGCGAACATGCCTATCTGGACGGGGTGAACCTGAGTAAGGAGGAGTTTTATACAAAGCTCCAGGACAGTTCCACCCTGCCCACCACCAGCCAACCCACGCCGGAGGCCTTCCGGGCCCTCTTTGCCCCCATGGTAGAGCGGGGGGATGAGGTCATTGCCATCCTCCTGTCCAGCACCCTGAGTGGGACGGTCCAGTCGGCCCAGATCGCAAAGGAGCTGCTGGGCTCCGACCGGATCCACATTGTGGACAGCAGAACCGTGACCGTCGCTCTCTCCCTGCTGGTGCTGGAGGCGGTGCGCCTGCGGGACAGGGGCCTGTCCTGCCAGGAGATTGTGGAAACGCTGGAGGCGCTCAAGGGCCGGGTGGCCATCTATGCCACCGTGGGCACCCTGAAATATCTGAAGATGGGGGGGCGGCTCTCCGCCTCCACCGCCATCATCGGGGAACTGTTGAACATCCGGCCGGTGGTCTCGGTGGTGGACGGCCAGGTCAAGGCGGTGGGCAAGGTCCGGGGCCAACGGGCGGCCTTTCAGTGGATCGCCAAGCGCCTGCAGGAGGTTCCCTACGACCCGGCCTATCCCCCCATATTGGCCCACAGCGGCGCCCCTGAACTGGGGGAGGAGCTGCGGCGGTTTTTGAGCCAGGCCTATCCCCTGAAGGGGGCCCCTCTCATGGAGATTGGGGCGGTGGTGGGTACCCATGCAGGGCCCGGCGCCACAGGCATCGCCTATGTGGCCCGCAAGGGATATTCTGAAATCTGAATCTGATCCATAAAAAGGGCTGGGCGTCGTGTTCTTAGACACGGCGCCCAGCCTATTTTCAAATCTTAAAGGGACGGGCAATATTTCCCGCCCCCTTGCAATGCTTCTGCGAAAGTCCAGGACCGTTAAGCGGCCTGGCTGGAACTCTCCTGGCTGCTCTCTGAGGCGCTGCTCTGGGACTCGCCGGAGGTGTCCTGTTCCCCCTGGGAGCTGGCGTCAGAGCTGCTCTCTGAGGTACCCTGATAGAGGCCTGGATAGTCAGTGCTCCCCTGCACCTGGGTGTCAAAAGCCAGGGAGACAATGTGGTAGCCCTGCCGGTCCCGCTCCAGGGTATAGATCATATATTTGTCCGGCGTTGCATCCTCCCGGTTGTCGCTGCCAAAGAGGGGGCCGGGGGCCACATAGCCCACCCGTACCTCATACATGCCGTTTTTGCTGGTGATGCTTTCCACAATGGGGGAATAGTAGTCGGTGATGCTGGTGGCAGGCACATAGTAGGTTTGGCTACTCTCGTCATATTCATAGGTCAAAAAGTAGTCGCTGAAGGTGCCGTGGGCCACAGTGGTGCCCTCACCAAATAGCCTTGCGGCCCAGACATCCACATCGGAGGCCGCCACTTTGACCCGGCGCATCTCATCGTACTCCAGGCTCTGGGTGTCCTTGTCAAACATGGCCCCCCAGATAGCGGCCCGCTGGATCACCATGGGGTCCACCTCTGATACGGAGGAGAAGGGCACAGGGTCAAACAGCACCACTGGCCGCAAAAAGTCGGCAATCTCCTCCTTTTTGGCGGTGTTGTCCAACAGCTTGGCTGTAAAGGTGATGCAGGTGCCCACAACGGTGATCAGACCGATGACAGCCAACACAATAAAGACCGCCCCCAGGGGAGCAGCCGCCCGGTTTCTGCGCCGGGGGGTGGAAGCTTCTGTATTGCTCATGAAATGGTACCTCCTGTGTCAAAAAGACAGATGAGGCCTGGGGAAAGGTCTATCGGACCTGCCCCTGGCCAAAGATCATATACTTTGTGGTGGTCAGCTCCCGCAGGCCCATGGGGCCTCTGGCGTGGAGCTTCTGGGTGGAGATGCCAATCTCCGCCCCCAGGCCAAACTCTCCCCCATCGGTGAAGCGGGTGGAGGCGTTGACATAGACGGCGGCGGCGTCCACCTCCTGGGTGAAGCGCTCGCTGGCGGTATAGTCGTTGGTGACAATACACTCAGAGTGGCCGGTGGAGTAGGTGTTCACATGTTTGATGGCCTCATCCAGGCTGTCTACCACCCGCACGGCCAGAATGTAGTCCAAGAACTCGGTGGCGTAGTCCGCCTCCGTAGCAGGGATGACATGGCGGCCCAAAATCTCCATGGTTCTGGGGCAGCCCCGCAGCTCCACATGCTTCTCTGCCAGGGCCTGCTGCGCCATGGGGAGAAATGCCTCGGCCACATCCCGGTGGACCAGCAGGGTCTCGGCGGCGTTGCAGACCGATGGGCGGGAGGTCTTGGCATTAAAGATAATCTGCACTGCCATGTCCAAATCCGCGCTGGCATCCACATAGACATGGCAGTTGCCGGTGCCGGTCTCAATGACAGGGACGGTGGCGTTCTCCACCACCGAGCGGATGAGCCCCGCCCCGCCCCGGGGGATCAGCACATCCAAGTAGCCGTTCAGACGCATCATCTCCCGGGCGCCCTCCCGGGAGGTGTCCTCCAGCAGCTGGATACAATCTGCGGGCAGGCCGGTGCGCTCCACCGCCCGGCGCATGATGCCGGCCAGGGCCTGGTTGGAGCGCAGGGCCTCCTTGCCGCCCCGCAGCAGGCAGCAGTTGCCAGACTTCAGGCACAGGCAGGCGGCATCCACCGTCACATTGGGCCGGGATTCAAAGATCATCCCCACCACGCCCATGGGGACCGCCACCTTCTGCATCCGCAGGCCGTTGGGCAGGGTCTTGCCATCCAGCACCCGGCCCACCGGGTCATCCAATCCCGCCACCTGGCGGGCCCCCTGGGCCATGTCTTGGACCCGCTGGGCGGTCAGGCGCAGCCGGTCCTGCATCACAGGGGACATGCCGTTCTCCTGGGCCAGCAGCAGGTCCTGTTCATTGGCCTGCAAAATTTCCCGGGTGTGGGCCAGCAGATCCTCTGCAATGGCCAGCAGAGCCTGGTTCTTCTGTTGGGTGGTCAGTTTGCGCAGGTCAACGGAGACCTCCTTGGCCCGTTGGCCCATTGCCTGGATGGTTGTCATTGCCCTTCTCCCCCTCTATTCTGATTTTTGGGCCAAAAACCGGGTTCCCACCGGTTGGCCCTCCAACACGTCGTACAAATTTTCTGGGCGGGATCCGTTGAGCACCACCGTCTCAATGCCGTGCTCCCCGGCCCACTGGGCCGCATGGAGCTTGGTGACCATGCCGCCGGTGCCCCGGTTGGAGCCGGCTCCGGAGGCCATGGCATAGATGGTTTCATCGATCTGTTCCACCACAGGGATCCGTTTGGCATCCGGGTGCTCCCGTGGATTTTTATTATACAGGCCGTCAATGTCGCTGAGGATCAGCAGGGTGTCCGCCCGGGTCAGGGTGGCCACCATGGCGGAGAGGCTGTCGTTGTCGCCGAACTCAATCTCCTCCACCGCCACTGTATCGTTCTCGTTGACAATGGGGATAGCGCCCATCTCCAGCAGCCGCTCAAAGGTGTTCTGCACATGGGCCTTGCGCTCTGGCACGTCCACCACGTCCCTGGTGAGAAGCACCTGGGCTACCTTGTGGTTGTATTGGGTGAAGAGCTTGTCATAGATGTACATGAGCTCACACTGGCCAACGGCGGCCATGGCCTGCTTGGTTGGGGTGTCCTTGGGCCGCTCTGGCAGGCCCACCTTGCCCACCCCCACGGCGATGGCCCCGGAGGAGACCAGGATAATCTCCTTGCCGGCATTTTTTAGATCCGCCAGCACCTTCACCAGCTGCTCCACCCGGCGGATATTGATGTTGCCCGTCTCATAGGTGAGGGTGGAGCTGCCCACCTTGATCACCACGCGCTTGGCTGTTTTCCACGTCCGCATTGCTCTCTGTTGCTCCTTACTGTTTCCATGTTATCCATTGGATTGGGCCTCTGCCTCCTGGGCGGGCTCTGTCTGCAATTTTTCCACCAGCAGCTGTTTGATCCGCTGGTCCTCCTGTGCTTGGACCGTGACCTGCAGGTTGTGGTAACAGAAGGACTCCCCCGCCTGGGGGATGTATCCAAACTGCTCCAGCACCCATCCGCCCACGGTGTTGTAGTCGCACTGGAAGTCCTTCTCCTGGTAGTCGATGGCCTCCAGAAACTCCTCAATGTTCATATCACCACTGACCAGGTACCGGTTGTCGTCCAGGGGCTGGCACTCGTTGACAATCTCGTCGTCCTCATCCCAGATGTCCCCCACCAGCTCCTCCAGCAGGTCCTCCATGGTGACCATGCCCAGGGTGCCGCCATAGTCGTCGCAGACCACGGCAAAGTGGTTTTTGGTGCGTTTAAACTCGTTGAGGAGCTTGGAGATCTTCATGGTCTTGTGCACGTGGATACAGGGCCCCACCAGCTCGTGGAGGTTGATGGGCTCCCCCTGGACCACACGCTCCAGCACCTCCCGGCTCTGAACCACGCCGATGATGTTGTCGATGCTGCGCTCATAGACCGGGATCCGGGAGTATTTTTCCTGAATGATGGTGTTGATCACCTGCTGAGGATCATCCTGGACATCAAAGCTCACCATATCCACCCGGGGGGTGAGCACCTGTTGGACGGTGGTCTCGTCAAACTCCAGGGCAGACTGGACCAGTTCGCTCTCCTGTTCCTCCAGGACGCCCTCTTCCTCGATGGTCTCGATCATATATTTGAGCTCCTGCTCGGTCATGGACGGTTCCTGCCCGCCCCTTCGGTTGACCAGTTCGGTAAGTTTCAACAGCAGAAAGACCACCGGCGTGGCCACCTTCATCAGGACAGTCAAGATTTTACTGTTGCTCAAAACCAGCCGGTCGCTGTTGGCCTTGGCATAACTCTTGGGTGTCACCTCACCAAAGGCCAGCACCACCACCGTCATCACAATGGTGGAGACCAAGGGGCCCATTTGAGCGCCCAGGAGCTTGGTGAACAGCACCGTTCCCAGGGATGAGGATGCGATGTTCACAATGTTGTTCCCCACCAGGATGGTGGAGATGGCCTTGTCATAGTGGTCCAGAATGTACAGCGCCTTTTTGGCCCCTGAGTTGCCATCGTCGGCCATTTTGCGCAGGCGCACGCTGTTGGCGCTGGAGAAGGCCGTCTCCGTGGCGGAAAAAAACGCAGATAGGGCGATGAGAACGCCAATGACAACCACTAGTATCCAATCACTGCTGTCCAAGTTTTCCTTCAACTCCTAATTCTATTTCTGCAGCGGGTCTCCAGGACGGTACGGTGCTATCCCGCACTTTTACAGCCTGTGTATCCACCGCATATATACTGTTTTATTGTATCAAATATCCGGTGGGGTTACAAGTTTTCTCTCAACTTTTCCGCCTGGCTACAGCCCGGTTCCGCACTCAAAAAAGGCCAGGGCGTCCCCCGATCTTTTCTCTACTCCTACTGACGCGCCATAGCGCAGTCCCGCGCTTTGCCCCCCTGTCTCCTACTGGTTCTCCACCGCAATGCGAATTCCTCTGTAGTCCCACCCGGCGGCAGTGAGAATGCGCACCAGAGTATTCATCAAGGCCTCTGCGCTGTTGTGCGTTTCTACATACATGGCCTGGTCAATCTGCACTGGTTCGGTCATGCTGCCCGCCTCACTGCCCAGAAGCACCCGGGTTCTACCACAGATCTTGCCTCTCAGATTCATCAGAGCCTGATGGGTGCCTGGCTCCCGGTTGCAATGCTGCAGCACTTCTACATAGATCTGCTTCCAGGTGGAGACATCCTTGCGCGCACCATCGGAAAACACCACGCCAATGGGCCGCTTGTTGCGAACGTCACGGTTGCTCGCCTCCAAAGATACCAAGGTCTCAAAAGCTCTGGTTCGGCTGGAACGGGATTGGGTCTCCTGTGTGCGCCCCTGTTCCTGGCGCAAAAAAGCATCCGTCTCAGCAATGAGCTGCATCCATTTCTCCCGCAATTCATTCCATTTTTCTAGATTTGACATAGAGCAAATCCTCCTCGCTATATATTTATAACGTTATAATATTATAAATATATAGCGTTGTCAACCCCTTTTTCAACTCCTAGACCCAATGGCCACCGCCCTTGGCGGACATTTTACAGCTCTTAACGCAAAAGGGCCGCCGGAGGATTCCGGCGGCCCAACAGAGCAACATTATTTGTTCTGGCTGTTCTTTTTGTGCATCAGGTCGTTGATGGCATCCTTGCGGGAGAGGTTGATGCGGCCCTGGGAGTCGATCTCCGTGACCTTGACCACCACGGCGTCGCCGATGTTCACCACATCTTCCACCTTGTCCACCCGCTTGTTGTCCAGCTTGGAGATGTGGATCAGGCCCTCCTTGCCGGGGGCAATCTCCACAAAGGCGCCAAAGTTCATGATCCGGGTGACCTTGCCCTTGTACAGCGCACCCACCTCGGGATCCATGGCGATGGTCTCGATGACCTGGACAGCCCGGCGGACATTGTCCATGTCGATGCCGGAGACAAAGACGGAACCGTCCTCCTCGATGTCGATCTTGACGTCGCACTCGGCACAGATCTTCTGGATGACCTTGCCGCCGCTGCCGATGACCTCGCGGATCTTGTCAACGGGGATCTTCAGGGACTTGGTCTTGGGCGCGTACTTGCTCAGCTCCGGTCTGGGTGCAGGCAGGGCCTTGAGCATAATCTCATCCAGAATATAGATTCTGGCCTTGTGGGTCTTTTCAAAGGCCTCCTTGATGATGTCATAGGTCAGGCCGTCAATCTTCAGGTCCATCTGGATGGCGGTGATGCCCTTGTGGGTACCGGCCACCTTGAAGTCCATATCGCCGTGGAAATCCTCCAAGCCCTGAATGTCCACCATGGTCATCCAGCGGTCCCCCTCGGTGATCAGGCCGCAGGAGATGCCGGCCACAGGGGCCTTGATGGGCACACCGGCATCCATGAGGGACAGGGTGGAGGCGCAGATGGAACCCTGGGAGGTGGAGCCGTTGGAGGAGAGCACCTCCGAGACCACCCGCAGGGCATAGGGGAACTCCTCCACCGGGGGGATCACCGGCAGCAGGGCCCGCTCCGCCAGGGCGCCGTGGCCGATCTCGCGGCGGCCGGGGCCTCTGGAGGGCTTGGTCTCACCCACCGAGTAGGAGGGGAAGTTGTACTGGTGCATGTAGCGCTTTTCGGTCTGCAGGTCGATGCCGTCCAGCATCTGGGCCTCAGAGACGGGGCCCAGGGTAGTGATGGTCAGCACCTGGGTCTGGCCTCTGGTGAACAAGGCGGAACCGTGGACGCGGGGCACCACGCCCACCTCCGCAGCCAGGGGACGGATCTCATCCAGGCCACGGCCATCCACGCGCTTGCCCTCGTCCAGGAGCCAGCGGCGCACCACAAACTTCTGGAGCTTGTAGATGCAGTCGTCGATCTTGCTGGTCTCCTCCTCGTACATGGGGTCAAACTTCTCGTGGATCTCATCCACAATGGGGGCCAGGCGGGCCTCCCGCTCATTTTTATCGTCGGTATCCAGGGCGTACTTCACCTTATCGATGGCAAAGTCCTTGATGGCGTCAAACAGCTCGTGGGGGGGCTCCTGGGACTCAAAGACCCGCTTGGGTTTGCCGATCTGAGCCTGGACATCCTTGACAAAGGCCACAAACTTTTTGATCTCCTCGTGGCCCTTGATGATGGCCTGGAGCATGGTGTCGTCATCCACCTCATTGGCGCCGGCCTCGATCATGACCACCTTCTCGGCAGTTCCAGCCACAGTCAGGGTCAAATCGCTCTTCTCCCGCTGCTCCACATTGGGGGACAGGACGATCTCGCCGTCCACCAGGCCCACGCTGATGCCGCCGATGGGGCCGTTCCAGGGAATATCAGAGATGGACAGGGCAAAGGAGACGCCCAGCATCCCGGCAATGACCGGCTCATGATCCTGGTCGGTGGACAGGACGGTCATGACCACGGCGCAATCGTTGCGCATATCCTTGGGGAACAGGGGCCGGATGGGGCGGTCCACCAGCCGGGAGGAGAGGATGGCCTTGTCGCTGGGGCGGCCCTCCCGCTTCAGGAAGGAGCCGGGGATTTTGCCCACGGAGTAGAGCTTTTCCTCAAAGTCCACAGACAGGGGGAAGAAGTCGATGCCCTCACGGGGTTTTTCGCTCATGGTCACGTTGACCAGAACGGTGGTCTCGCCGTAGCGGACCAGGCAGGAGCCGCTGGACAGGCAGCACATTTTGCCGGTTTCAAAGGTGATTTTTTCGCCGGCAAATTCGGTTTCAAACACTTTGAAATTTTCAAACATTTGCAATCCTCCATGCATCGGTCGCCTGGAGCAGCTCAACGTTTTTTAGCGATGAATCCGCCGTTGAACGGGAGCGTTCAACGGTCGATTCACTGCTAAAATTGGTTGCAGCCCGCTCCAGTGGGGTGGATATTCTTTTCGACCAAAACCACCGAAAGGCAGGTGACACCTGTCACCTGCCTTTCCAAGCTCTCTTACTTACGCAAGCCCAGCTTTGCAACAATGGCACGGTAGCGTTCGACGTCCTTCTTCATCAGGTAGTTGAGCAGGTTCCGTCTGTGGCCGACCATCTTCAGCAGACCACGGCGGGAGTGGTGGTCCTTCTTGTGGGTCTTCAGGTGCTCGGTGAGCTCCTGAATGCGGCTGGTGAGGATGGCGATCTGGACCTCCGGAGAACCGGTGTCGCCGTCGTGGAGCTTATACTCTTCGATGATGCTGGTCTTTTTTTCCTTTGTAATCATACAATCACCTCATAAAAAATTTCCCGAATCGTTCAGAGTAGGGTGGGTGACCTCCCTGTTGACAGGCTTATCTCCCTGCTCCGAGCCATCGGTCGCACTTGCTCATCTATTGTATCACAGATTTCCCGCCGTGTAAAGTTCCTGTTGCTGCGGTTTTGGGGCATTTTATGCCTGTGTGCAAAAAAAGAACCGCCAGCAGCGCCCCGGGAGAAAGCCGGCATTCCAGGGCAGGCCCCACAAAACGAAAGAACCGTGGTGAAAGACGTTGTGGGGCAGCTCCCGTTTACCGGCTTTCGCCCTGGCGGCGGGCCAGCTCCCCCTGCCCCATCTCCTGGGCCTGGCGGGCATCCCGGGCAATCTGCTCCCGGAGGGCCTCAACATTGGGAAACTTGCGCTCCGGCCGCAGAAAGGACAGCAGCTCCACCAGCACCCGCCGCCCATACAGATCCCCGGAGTAGCCCTGCAGATAGGTCTCCGCCAGGGGGGTATCGGTGCCGATGGTGGGCTTGACCCCCACATTGGTCACGGCGGGATACCAGCGCCCCTCCACCTGGGCCAGGGTTCCATAGACCCCGAACCGGGGCAGGACAAAGTCCGGCGGGAAGGGCTGGTTGATGGTGGGGAACTGGAGCTTGCGCCCCAGGTGGTTCCCCTGGACAATGGGAAAGTCCAACCCATAGGGTCTGCCCAGCAGAGTTCTGGCCAGCTCCATCTCCCCCTGGGACACCGCCTGCCGGATGCGGGTGGAGCTGACAGGCTCCCCTGCAAGCTGCACCGGCGGCACCACCAGGACCTGGACGCCCCGGGGCTGGCACAGCTCCCGGAGCAGCTGGGGATTCCCGGCGGCCAGGTGGCCAAAGTGAAAGTCATAGCCGCACACCAGCACCTTTGCCTGCAAATGGTCCAGCAGCAGATCCTGGACAAAGGCCTGGGGGGACATCTCCCGAAAGGCATCAAAGTCTGGGCTACAGACATATTCCACACCCAAGGCCTCCAAGACAGCATCCTTCATGGTGTCGCTGACCAGGCGGCCGGCTCCGGCCTTTCCCTGGGGGCGGTCCCGTCCCAGGGTGAAGGTGAACACCGCCGGCAGGAGCCCTTGGGCCCTGCCCGTCTCCACGGCCCTGCCGATCACCGCCTGGTGGCCCAGATGGACCCCGTCAAAGCAGCCCAGGGCCACCGCTATGGGACAACCAGGGGGCTGTTGCTGCAGATTGGTCGTGACGATCATACCCGCTCCCCCTCCAAGGCAAACAGTTTTTTCATCATCAGAAGGCCCTGGGTCAGGTCCTCTTGGGCCAGCCCCAGGAAGCGGCCATCTGCCCCACAGACCCGCAGCATCGCCCCGGTGCCGAGGGCATCTTCCACCCGGTTCAGATCCAGAGGCGCCCCGTTGCAGAAGAGGCGGGTCTGCTGCTGGGTCAGGGTGACCCGAGGCAACACCGCAAAGATCTGCTCCACCGGCAGCACCCGCTCCGAAAGCCTGCCCTCCTCAGCCAGTCGGGAGGCCTCCTCCAGGGTGATACACTGCTCCAGGGAGAAGCCAGCGGACAGGGTCCGGCGCAGCTGGGTCAGGGTGGCCCCGCAGCCCAAAGCCTGCCCCACGTCGTGGCAGAGGGTGCGGATATAGGTTCCCTTGGAGCAGGTGACATCGATGGTATACTCCCCTGCATCCGGATTCTGATCCAGCAGCTCCAGGGCGAAGATGGTGATCTCCCGGCTCTGGCGCTGGACCTCCTTGCCCTGGCGGGCCAGGTCATACAGGCGTTTGCCGTCCACCTTCACCGCCGAATACATGGGCGGGACCTGCTGCTGTTGCCCCACAAAGCGGGCCAGCACGGTGCGCACCTGTTCCGGAGAACAGGCGGCCTGCTCCTGCCGGAGGATCTGGCCGGTGATGTCCTGGGTATCGGTGGTGATTCCCAGGCGGAAGGTGGCCAGGTACCGCTTCTTTTGTTCCGGCACCAGGTCGCAGGCCTTGGTGGCCCTGCCCAAAAAAATTGGCAGTACTCCGGTTGCCATCGGGTCCAGAGTACCGCCATGGCCCACCTTGCGGGTCTTGGCAATGCCCCGCATTTTGGCCACCACATCAAAGGAGGTAAAGCCCTGGGGTTTATCGATACACAATACGCCTTGCAGTTCCACGCGCTTTTACTCCTTGTTGTCAGGGATTTGTTCCAAATAGGGCCGCAGCGTCTGCAGAATGGCCTGCACTGCCGCGTCCTGTTCCATCTTCAAATTGCAGCCTGCTGCCCGGGCGTGGCCGCCGCCGCCCAACTGGCTGCACACCTGGGAGGCATCCACCCCCTCGTTGGTGCGCAGGGAGACCTTGTAGCTCCCATCCGGCTGTTCCCGCAGGGTGACTCCCACCTGGACGCCAGCAATGCGCCGGGGCAGGGCGGCAATGCCGTCCAGCTCGTCCTCCCGGGCGCCTGTCTCCCGAAGCATCTGTTGGGTGATGCAGAGAACCGCCACCCGGTTGTCAAAGTAGTAGGCCAGGGAGTTGAGCACCCGGCGCTCCACCTCCATGCGCTGCAGGCTTTTGACCTCCAGCAGCTGGTAGTTGATGGCCGTGTGATCCGCCCCCGCGTCGATGACCGATGCGGCAATCCGGTGGGTGCGGGCGGTGGTGTTAGAGAAACGGAACCCGCCCGTGTCCGTGGAAAGCCCCGCATAGATGCAGTCCGCCATGCAGCTGTCCAACTGTACCCCCAGCAGGCCGATGAGGTCAAAGATCAGCTCTGCCGTGGCCGCCGCTGTGGGGTCCACCACCGTGTGGCGGGCATAGCCGGTGTTGGAGGGGTGGTGGTCGATGCACAGATCGATCCGGTCCCGGTACGTCTGAAGCTCCTCCCCCAGCAACTGCAGATCTGCAATGTCCACGGCCACCACAAATTGGGGCGGAAAGTACTCCCGGGTCTCCGGGGTCATCATAAAGCGAGCATATTTTTCCGGGATCTCATCGGAACACAGCAGCCGGGTCCGTTTGCCCAGGGCCGCCAGGGCGTGCTTGAGGGCAAAGCCGGAGCCCAAGGTGTCCCCGTCGGGGTGCCGGTGGCAGAGGATGTAGACATCCTCCGCCTGCTTGAGCAGCTGGGCAGCGGAAAACAGATCAGTCCTCATGGTGTTCCCTCTCTTTGATCTCGTTCAGCATCCGGGCAATGTCCGCGCTGTGCTCCATGGAATTGTCTGCCACAAACTTAAATTCCGGGGTGCGGCGCATCTTCAGGCGCTGGTTGATCTCCCGGCGCACAAAGCCGGCCGCGCTGTTCAGGCCCTTGACGGCCTGCTTGGCCCCCTCCATGCCGTCCATGGAGCTGACAAACACCTTGCAGTGGGAAAGATCGTTGGACAGCTCCACCCGCACGATGCTGATGAGCCCGGTGATCCGGGGGTCCTTCAGGGAGCGCAGAATGTCTGTCAGCTCCCGGTGGACGTCCTCGGTCATACGGTCCAATTTAAATCCAGCCATGGAATTCCTCCTCTCTGGATTACTTCTTTGCTCTTTGGGGCGGTTTTATTCCTGGTACTCCTCCAAGGTGTAGGCCTCCAGGATGTCGCCCTCCTTGATGTCGTTGAATTTGGTCAGTGCCATGCCGCACTCATAGCCGGCGGCCACCTCTTTCACGTCGTCCTTAAAGCGCTTGAGGCTGGAGAGCAGGTCGTCCGCCACAATGATGCCATCCCGCACCACCCGGATCTTGGCCGAGCGGACAATCTTGCCGGACAGGACATAGCATCCTGCCACAGCGCCCACATTGCTGATGCGGTAGACCTGGCGGATCTCGGCGCGGCCCAGATCCTTCTCCCGGATCTTGGGGGCCATCATGCCCTTCATAGCGGTGCTGATCTCCTCGATGGCGTCGTAGATGACCCGGTACAGGCGGATATCCACCCCGTCCCGCTCGGCGTTCATCTGGGCCACCGGATCGGGGCGCACATTGAAGCCCACGATGATGGCGTTGGAGGCGTTGGCCAGCATGACGTCCGATTCGCTGATGGCGCCCACAGCCCCGTGGATCACCTTGACCCGGACCTCCTCGTTGCTGAGCTTCTCCAGGGACTGGCGCACGGCCTCCACGGAGCCCTGCACGTCGGCCTTGACAATGAGGGACAGCTCCTTCATCTCGCCCTGGGCGATCTGGGAGAAGAGGTTATCCAGCGTCACCTTCTGGTAGGCGTCAAACTGCTCCTGCTTGGCCTGCTGCTTGCGCTGCTCCACCAGCTCCCGAGCCAGGCGCTCATCCTCCACCACATTGAACTCGTCGCCGGCGGAGGGGGCCTCCGAAAGGCCGGTGATCTCCACAGGGGTGGAGGGGCCTGCCTCCTTGACCTTTCTGCCCTTGTCGTTGAGCATGACCCGCACCCGGCCCACGGTGGAGCCTGCAATGAGGATATCCCCCGTGTGCAGCGTGCCGTTCTGCACCAGGAGCGTGGCCACAGGGCCGCGGCCCTTGTCCAGACGGGCCTCAATGACAGTACCCTTGGCCATGCGGTCGGGGTTGGCCTTGAGCTCCTTCATGTCCGCCACCAGCTGGATCATCTCCAACAGGTTATCCAGCCCCTGGTGGGTCTTGGCGGAGACGGGCACGCACACCACGTCGCCGCCCCACTCCTCGGGGACCAACTCGTACTCGGTGAGCTCCTGCATGACCCGGTTGGCGTCCGCCTCAGGTTTATCCATCTTGTTGATGGCAACAATGATGGAGACATTGGCCGCCTTGGCATGGTTGATGGCCTCCACCGTCTGGGGCATGATGCCGTCATCGGCCGCCACCACCAGCACGGCGATATCCGTCACCTGGGCGCCTCTGGCCCGCATGGCGGTAAAGGCCTCGTGGCCGGGGGTGTCCAAGAAGGTGATCTTGCGTCCATTGACCTCCACCTGGTAGGCGCCGATGTGCTGGGTAATGCCGCCGGCCTCGGTACTGGTGACGCTGGAGTTGCGGATGGCATCCAGCAGGGAGGTCTTGCCGTGGTCCACGTGGCCCATGACCACCACAATGGGGCTGCGGGGCTGCAGGTTGCTCTCGTCCTCCTCCTCGGATTGGAAGAGCCGGTCCTCAATGGTGACCACGACCTCCTTCTCCACCTTGGCGCCGATCTCCATGGCGGCCATAGCGGCGGTGTCGTAGTCCAGCACCTGGTTGACGGTGGCCATGACGCCCAGACCCATGAGCTTTTTGATGATCTCAGCGGCCTGGACCTTCAAGCGCAGGGCCAGATCCCCTACGGTGATCTCCTCCGGAATGGTGATGGAGAGCTTCTGCCGCCGCTGGCGCTCCAGCTCCAGGCGGCGCATCTTCTCCGCCTCCTGCTCCTTGCGGGACAGGGCGGGCTTGCCCCGGCGGGCGGAGCGCTGGTTGAGCTTCTGCTTTTTCACCACCGGCGCATTGGGGGAGAAGTGGGTGTTGGTGGAGGCGATGTTCTCATACTTCTCGTTGTACTTATCCAAATCCACATTGGCCGCGCGCATATCCACATGCCGCTGCCCTCTGGGGCCTGCGGAGGCCGCCGGCGTCTTGGGGGCCGCGCCGCTGGCCGCCTGCTGGGTGCTGGCGGGGCGGTTTGCCGGCCGCTGCTGGCTGCGCTGGCCCTGCTGGCTCCGGCTGCCACTCTGGCTCTGCTGGCCCCGCTGGTTGTTGGGGCGGTTCTGGTTGCCATTGGCCTGACCCTGGCGCTGGCCGTTGTTCTGGCCCCTCTGCTGACTGCCCTGGCGCTGGCCGTTGTTCTGGCTGCGGCCGCTCTGACCGGCGGCGGGGGCGCTCTTCTTCTGGGCCTGCTGGGGAGCGGCCTTCTCCTGGGACTGGGGCTGGGCCTGTTTGGGCTGCTCCTCCTTTTTGCCGGAGTTGAAGTAGGCCTCAAAGCTGGGGACCTGGTTCTTCTGGGTATAGTGCTCAAAGACCACGTCCAGCTCCTTCTCTGTGAGGGCCGTCATATGTTTTTTGGGGGTGTCAAAATATTTTGCCAACAGGTCAATGATATCCTTACTGGGCACGCCCAGATCCTTTGCGACCTCGTGCACCCGATATTTATCCATCATAAGCTGTACCTCCATTCTGCCGGGCAGTGTTCCGGCCAATCGGTCTGTGTAAAAGCCCTCCCACTGCCGTGAGCGCTTTGTTTGTAGGGGTTGCTCAGCTACGGTTTCATCTGCGGCGACTCCTGGGCAAGGGCCTGGACCTTGTCGGCGAACCCTTTTTCCGTCAGGGCCAGGACCCCGACCTTTTTGCCCACGTATTTTTCCAGTTCTTTCATGGTCGCTGGGACGCACACAAAGGGAACCGTCGCATCCCGGCAGACATAGCGCAGCTCTTTTTCTGTCTTGGGGGAGAGGTCTTGGGCCAGCAGAACGGCACACACCTGCTGTTGCGCAATGCCGTCCTTGACCTGGTCAAAGCCCCTGAGGAGCTTGCCCGCCCTGCGGCTCAGGGAGAGCAGCTGCAGCATCCGATCACGCATGGCCAGCCAGCTCCTTCTCCAGGCGGTCATAGACCTCCTGGGGGATCTGGCAGGAGAGGGCGCGCTCCAGCCTTCTGGCCTTGCGGGCCTTCTTCAAACACTCCAGGTCGTTGCACAGGTAGGCGCCCCGGCCGGACTTTTTTCCGGTGTAGTCGATGGAGATCTCCCCATCCGGGCTCTTTACCACCCGGATGAGATCCCGCTTCTGCTTCTGCACGCCGCAGCCGGTGCACATGCGCACCGGATATTTCTTTGCCTGCAACGCCTCTCCTCCTCTCCTGGGGCTGTGGCCCTTCCACGCCCCGTCCTTCCACTGTCTGGGGATTCTGCCCTGGGGGGCCTATTCCTCATCCTCGTCCTCGCCGTAGAATCCGCTCTCCGGGCGGATATCGATCTTATATCCCGTGAGCCGGGCGGCGAGCCTTGCATTCTGTCCCTTGTTGCCGATGGCCAGGGAGAGCTGATTGTCCGGCACGGTGACCTTGCAGCTCTTGCCCCCCTCGGGATCCAGCTCCACCTTGAGCACCTTTGCCGGGGAGAGGGCCTCTGCAATAAACTGGGCCATGTCGTCGCTGTACTTGACCACGTCGATCTTTTCGCCCCCCAGCTCCTCCACGATCACCGAGACGCGGGAGCCCTTGGGGCCGATGCAGGCGCCCACGGCGTCCACATTTTCGTCCTTGCTCCAGACGGCCAGCTTGGTCCGGGAACCCGCCTCACGGGCGATGGCCTTGATCTCCACCACGCCGCTGGCGATCTCAGGGGTCTCCTGCTCAAACAGGCGCTTGACCAGCCCTGCATGGGTGCGGGAGATCATCATTTTGGGGCCCTTGGCCGAGGCGGCCACGTCCACCACATAGACCTTGATCCGCTCCCCCTCGTGGAGCTCCTCCCCGGGGGTCTGCTCCCCCTTGGGGAGAATGACCTCGTTGCGGTCGATCTCCAGCGTCACATTGCCCTTGACCGGATCGATCCGCAGCACGACGCCCGAGACAATCTCATTGTACTTGCTGCGGAATTTGGAGAGGATCTGCTCCCGCTCCCCCTCCCGGATGCCCTGGCGGATGACGTGCTTGGCGGCCTGGGCGGCGATGCGCCCGAACTTTTTGGGCTCCATGGGGATCTCCACATAGCTGCCCGGCTCTGCAGAACGGTTGTACTTGCGGGCGTCCAAGGTGTAGATCTCGTTGTGGGGGTCTGTCACCTCTTCTGTCACCAGCTTGCGCACGGCCACGTAGAACTTTTGGGTGACGGGGTCAATGTCCACCACAATGTCCTCAGAGCCGCCGGAATCATTTTTGACGGCCACTTGGATGGCCTTGACGATCTTTTCCAGCAGGTAGTCGGCCGGGATGCCCTTCTCCTTTTCGATCATGGCCATGGCCTCAAAAAATTCGCTGTTCATCTCTTGTAACCTCCATTGTTGTATGTCCAACCGCGCCTTGCCGGGCGGGGAGCCATCCCATTAGATGGCGCTAAAATCCTCATACAGGCGCACAAAGGCGGCCTCGTTCTTTTGAAAGGTCATCTCCAGGTCCTCATCCAGGCGCAGGGTGATGGTTCCATCCTGGTAGTCTGCAAGGGTCCCCACAAAGTCCCGCACGCCCTCCACCGCCTGGTACAGCCGTACGGCCACCTGGGCCCCCAGGTAGGCCTGGAAATGCCAGTCCTTGACCAGCTCCCGCTCAATGCCCGGGGAGGAGACCTCCAGCACATAGGAGCCCTGGATGGGGTCCTGTTCGTCCAAAATATCGCTGATGGCCCGGCTAAAATCCTCACAGTCCTGGATGGTCAGGCCATCCTCCTTCTCCAAAAAGTAGCGCAGGTACCAGGTGGCACCCTCCTTTTCGTAGCGCACATCCCACAGGATCAGGTTCATCTGCTCCAGCAGGGGTTTTGCCAGCGCCTCAGCCACCTCCACAGTGGAAGGTCTTTTTCCCTTTGGCATCGCATATCACTCCACATAAACAAAAGAGCGGGAGGCCCCACTCTTTCATCTCATACTCTATACAATTGCATTGTAGCACACTCTGGGGTCAGATGCAAGAGCAACCAACCAAAATTTAGGGGGCTCCCCTGCCCTCTTCTGGCCCCTACTGCTCCATCTGCCTGCCCAGGAAGGCCGCCGCCACGGAGATAAGCTTTAGATCCGTCTCTGTGGCCCGGTCCCCCGGCTCGGTACAGAGAAATAGGATCGACCCGCACACGTCCCCCGATGCCAGAATGGGGGCCTGGGCCAGGGCGGAGCGGTCCACCCCCTCCACGGGCATCAGACGCCGGCTCTCCCCACCGGGGGCGGGGTAGGTCTTGCGCTGCTCCATGAGCTCCTCCAGGGACGGGGAGACCCGGCGCTCCAGGATCTCCTTCTTGGGGATGCCCGCCACAGTCACCACATGGTCCCGGTCACAGACCACCACCGGGTGACCCACCCCACGGTAGAGCACCTCGGCATACTGCCCTGCCAGGGAGGAGAGCTCCCCGATGGGGGAGTACTTTTTGAAAATGACCTCCCCGTCATTGTCCGTATAGATCTCCAGGGGATCCCCCTCCCGAATGCGCATGGTCCGGCGGATCTCCTTTGGGATCACCACCCTGCCCAAATCATCAATGCGGCGTACGATTCCGGTTGCTTTCATGGATGAACTCCTCCTGCACTTTCTATTAAAATCTTGGCGCCCTGCCCAGGCGGCGGTACAAGTTGTTTCTATTATTTGCCCCTGCAGCAAACTTATACCAGCGCCATTGGAAATTTACAGCGGGTTCTATCTTACTTATGATTTGTATTCTTTATATTTTGTGTCCCGCTGGGATGGGAGCAGATCTTCCCGCCCACTCCGAGGCAGCAGACAGTCAAAGTGCCATCAAACGGAGAAATGACCCGGCAGGGCGCATCAGCTGACAAAAACAATTCAGCGGAAGGTCCAGCAGCCGGTCACAGATCCAGCCTTTGGCAGAGGTAGGTGGCGGAAACGAGGCCGCTCTCGCCGGCACAGTTGCCCCCGCTCCCGCCGGCCTGTCCACCCCAGAGATCCGGGCAGCAATCTGCCGCCTGGTCCCGCAGTGGGCGGGAGCTCATGTCGTCTCGGGGGGCTGGGGCGCCTGGGCCGTCGCCCCCTGTTGGGTCACCTCCCCCTGCTCGGTCTCTTGCCACGTCTCCTTCGGGGACGGGGAGGCTCTCCAATGGCGCAGCAGGGGCAGCAGCGCCCGCAGGTTCTCCAAGGTGCGCCGGTCGATGTAGTGTTCCAACTGTTCCACCAGTTTGAGCTCATCGCTGGTGCCATTGACCAGGCAGAAGAATGTCTGAAGGGTCCGGTGCCGCTCCAGCAGATAGTCCCCCAGGGCCCAGCCCGCAGCGGTGGGGCGGATCAGACCGTATTTTTCAAACTGCACATAGCCCAGCTCCCGCAGCTGGGCCACCATTTTGGAGCTGGAGGAGGGCCGCACATGCAGCTCCCGGGCCAGGGCGGAGATGCGCACCACCCCATCTTTTTTTGCCCGGCGGCAGATCATCTCCAGATAGTCCTCCATGGCCTCTGTCACGGGGCCATTTTGCTGCAATTGATACCCTTTGAGGGTGTAAAAGCCCGATTGTTCCCGGTTGTCCATGGTATCGCCGCCTGTCACAAATTTGGCCCATCCCCATTATGATGGTAGCAGGAAACAATCTTTCCCTGGGTTCATGTTATGTGAAGGAGTTCTGCTTTATGTCTCACCAAACCGTTCCCCTCACCGCCCTTTTAGAGGGCCAGACCGCCAAGGTCCAGCTCCTGCGCGTCCAAGGAAGCATGCGACGCAGGCTCCAGGACCTGGGGGTGATCCAAGGCACCCCCATCCAATGTTTGCAGCGCAGCCCCGCCGGGGATCCGGTGGCCTACCGCATCCGGGGGACCACCATCGCCCTGCGGCAGAGGGACTGCCAAGATATTCTGGTAGAGGCCAACTTTTGACGGAGAAAGGGGGTGCGCCCCATGGGCCTGACCAAAGGTTCCACCGGGAAACACGCCGTCGCCCAGCCTGCTGCCCCCAAGGGGGAGGGGCAGCGCACCATTGCCCTGGCCGGCAACCCCAATGTGGGGAAGAGCACCGTATTCAACGCCCTCACGGGTCTGAACCAGCACACGGGCAACTGGCCTGGCAAAACTGTATCCAGCGCCCAGGGGACCTATGTCTTCCATGGGGAGCGCTATACCCTGGTGGACCTGCCGGGGACCTACTCCCTCATGGCCCACTCCGCCGAGGAGGAGGTGGCCAGAGACTTCCTCTGTTTTGGTGGAGCCCAGGCCGCTGTGGTGGTCTGTGACGCCACCTGCCTGGAACGCAACCTGAACCTGGTGCTCCAGACCCTGGAGATCACCCCCCGGGTGGTGGTCTGTGTCAATCTCATGGACGAGGCCCAGAAAAAGGGGATCTCCCTGAATCTGCTCCAACTCTCCAGGGCGCTGAAGGTCCCGGTGGTGGGCACCAGCGCCCGCAGCGGCAAGGGCCTTGCCCAGCTGATGGAACAGGTGGAACAGGCGGTCCGGCAGGAGGCCCCTGCCCCCTATCGGCCCGCCTACGACGCCCCGGTGGAGGCGGCCATTGCCGAGCTTCAGCCCCGGCTGGCACCCCTGCTGCCTCAGAACATCCCCAGCCGGTGGGCGGCGCTGCGGCTGCTTCTGGGGGATGAGGTGCTGTCTGACCGGCTGGCCTCCCGCTGCCCTGGGCCAGACTGGGAGGCGGTGCGGGAGGAGACCTGCCAGCTGCAGCAGACCCTGTTGGAGGAGGGCCTGACCCCCCAGGCCCTCCAGGACGGCGTGGTCCAAAGTCTGGTGACCCAGGCCGCCGCCCTGTGTGAGGGGGTGGTCCTCCAGGCCCCCTCCCCCCAGGAGGCCCGGGAGCGGCAGCTGGACCGGATCCTCACCAGCCGCCGCACAGGCATCCCCGCCATGGTTCTGCTCCTCATGGGCATCCTCTGGCTGACCATCGTCGGGGCCAATGTCCCCTCCCAGCTGCTGGGGGATGCCCTGTTCTGGTTCCAGGACCAGCTCAGCGCCTGGTTTTTGGCCCTGAACCCGCCCCGCTGGCTCCACGACATGCTGATCCTGGGGGGATACCGCACCCTGGCCTGGGTGGTCTCGGTGATGCTCCCGCCCATGGCCATCTTTTTCCCCCTGTTCACCCTGCTGGAGGATCTGGGCTATCTGCCTCGGGTGGCCTTTAACCTGGACCACTGCTTCCAAATGGCCCACACCTGCGGCAAGCAGGCCCTGACCATGTGCTTGGTTTCCATCTGGATGCGGCCCGGTTCCTCCGTGGGGCATGGATCCCTCCGGAGGGATTGGTCATTTTCTCCAGAATGAAACCTCTTCCTCTGGACTTGTTGACGGTTTTGCGCCCCCTCCCTGTCTTTTGCACCTGGGGGATGGTATGATAGACCCATTGGGACACATCACACCAGACAAGGAAAAGGAGAGAGGGACCATGTTGTTGCTCAACCAACAGGAGATTTTAAGATCCGTCACCCTGGAGCAGGTGATGGACCAGGTGGAGGAGGCCTACCGCATTGTGGACCGGGGGGACTTTCAGATGCCCGACCGCCTGACGGTGGAGCACCAGGGGAACACCTTCTGCTACATGCCCTGCCTCCACGGGGACACGGCGGCGGTGAAGATCCTCTCCCTGAGCCCCAAGAACCCCGCCAGGGGGCTGCCCTACATCCGGGGAATCATGCTTCTGAGCGACGGGGACAGTGGCCAGACCCTGGCCCTGTTGGACGGCGGCTTCCTCACAGCCCTGCGCACCGGCGCCGTGGGCGGGGTGGGCATGCGCCACTTCTCCCGGCCGGACTGCCACAGCGTTGGCGTTGTGGGGGCGGGAACCCAGGGGTTCTACCAGGCCCTCTACGCCTGCCACGCCAGGGACATCCAGCAGATCTACCTCCTGGACCGCCGCCCGGTGGAGGACGCCTATGTCCAGCGGCTGCGGGACACTCTGGCCGCCTACGGCAAGGCCCCCCAGATCACCGTCTGCGCCAACGACCGGGAGCTGCTGGAACACAGCGACATTGTGGTGACTGCCACCACCTCCGCCCAGCCGGTGCTGTCCGACGATGAAAACCTGCTCCGGGGCAAGTGCTTTGTGGGGGTGGGCTCCGCAAGGCCGGATATGCGGGAGCTCCCGGACGCCATCTGGCCCCTGGTGGAGCGGGTCTATGTGGAGGACCCCTTCGCCTGCCAGGAGAGTGGGGATCTGGCCCTGCCCCTGGCCAACGGCCTGCTGGAGATGGACCGGGTCGCCTACATCGGCGCCCTCCTCAACGGCCCTGCTCACGCCCTGCCCAAGGCGGGGGAGACCACCTTCTTCAAATCGGTGGGCATCGGAGTGCTGGATCTGTGTGTCTCCCAACTGATCTACCAACGGGCCGTGGAGCTGGGCCTGGGGCAGACTGTGGATCTTTAAATCCGTCTCCTTTTCACAGGGGACCTTGACACCCCCTGTGTCCGGCGGATAGCCCCAAAAGAAAACCGCCCTGGGGCGGTGAAGTCTATCATTGGAAAGAAGGAATCATCCGTGAGAGCCGCACTCATTCAAATGCCCGTGGTGCACGACAAAAAGGCCAACCTGCAGTATGCCTGTAGGGCAATTACCCAGGCCGCGGAACATGGCATCGATCTGGCGGTCCTGCCGGAAATGTTCTGCTGCCCCTATGCTGGAAAGTACTTCCGGGCCTATGGGGAGCCTTTGGGCGGCATGGCGCAGACCACCATGGCAGACCTTGCCGCGAAACTGGGCATCACCCTGGTGGCCGGCTCCCTGCCCGAGCTGGAGGGGGACCGGGTCTACAACACCTCCTTTGTCTACGGCCCGGACGGTGCACAGCTGGCCCGCCACCGGAAGATCCATCTCTTTGACATCGATGTCAAAGGCGACCAGCGCTTCTTTGAGTCGGAGACCCTCACCGCCGGAGATGCCATCACAACCTTTGATGCACCCTTCGGCCGGGTGGGGCTGTGTATCTGTTTTGACTTCCGCTTTGAGGAGCTGGCCCGCCTCATGGCCCTGAGGGGCGCACAGCTCCTTGTGGTTCCCGCGGCCTTCAATATGACCACCGGCCCCGCCCACTGGGAGCTCCTCTTCCGGCAGCGGGCGGTGGACAACCAGCTCTTTACCCTGGGGGTCGCCCCTGCCAGAGATCCCCAGGGCGAATATGTCTCCTATGGCAACACCATTGCCGTCTCCCCCTGGGGCGACGTGCTTGCCCGCCTGGGCGGCCAGGCCGGGGGGCTCCTGGTGGATCTGGATTTGGATACAATCCCCTCCATCCGGGAACAGCTGCCCATTCTCTCCGCCCGGCGCACCGATCTATACCACATCTCCGGCGGCGGCCAAGGCCCCCTGGAACCGTGAACCCAATGAAAAAAGGAGGAAGCGTCATGGTCAACTTTCAAGACGTCCTGCAGGCCAGTGAGACCCTGCGCAATCATATTGTACGCACCCCGGTGGTCCGGGCCGTGGGGCTGGAGCCCTATTTTGACGGGGCAGAGATCTACCTGAAACTGGAGAACTTCCAGCGCACCGGTTCCTTTAAATTCCGGGGCGCGGCCAACAAGATTCTGAACCTGACCCCAGAGGAGATGAAAAACGGCGTCATTGCCGCCAGCAGCGGCAACCACGGCCAGGCAGTGGCCTACGCCGCCCACCAGCTGGGGGTCAAGGCCACCATTGTCATGCCGGAGAACGCCCCCAAGATCAAGGTGGAGCGGGCCCGGTCCTTTGGCGCCCAGGTGATCCTCTGCGGCTTCACCGGGGACGACCGGGAGGAGCGTGCCTTCCAGCTGGTGCGGGAGACGGGGGGATACTTTGTCCACTCCCACGCGGACCCCTATGTCATTGCCGGACAGGGCACCGTCGCCCTGGAGGTGCTCCAGGATCTCCCCGATCTGGATGAACTGGTGACCCCCTTGGGGGCCGGAGGGCTCATCTGCGGCACGGTCATCGCTGCCAACGGCATGAGCCAGAAGACCCATGTGACCGCCGTGGAGCCCCAGGGTGTGCCCCGCATGACAGAGAGCTTCAAGGCCGGCCACCCGGTCTGTGTGGAGATGGGCCCCACCCTGGCAGACGGCCTGCGGGTGGGCCGGGCAGAGCAGATCAACTTTGATGTCCTCAAGGCCTATCCGCCGGAGATTGTGCTCCACGGGGATGAGCACATCCTGGAGATGATGCGCATCATGCTGCTGGATCAGAAGGTGGTGGCGGAGCCCTCCTCCACCATCGCCCTGGCGGCAGCCCTGGACCGCAAGATCGACACCCGGCCCGGCCGGAAGGTCTGCTTTGTCATCAGCGGCGGCAACGTGGATGCCTCCACCCTGCGTCAGCTGTTGGCATAGGGGGCGGCGCCCCCGCCTGTTCTTCGTGTGGAGGTGCAAAAGGAGATGAAAAAGGGCATTCTGATTCTGGCGGTCCTGCTCCTGCTTTGGGGGGCCGTGGACCTGTACCACTGGGTGACCATCGGCTGGGAGGCCCTGCGGTTCTATGGCGGGGTGGCGTCCATTGAGGAACTGGTGCGGTACCAGTTTTTCCAAGGGCTGATCAAAACCGGCGCTGGGCTCCTCCTTCTGGCCACCTGTCTCCTCATGGGGAGGCGGAAAAAGCGGCAGACCCCCTAGCTGCACAAGGCCCATGGTTGAAACTGGTTCCATGGGCCTGCAGAAAACTTTGTGCCAGCCATGCACCACTCGTTCAAAAGAGAGCAGGGCGGGAAAGCGTTCAACGGCTTTCCCGCCCTGTTTCTTCATTCCGGGGACGGATGCTGCGCCAGAAAAGGGAAAGGGAACCCCGATTCCATCGTCCGTTCTGCCGTGGGATCAGCCGATGGTCACGGTCCTCTCTGTGTTCTGCCCCTGGAACCGCAGGCGGATCCGAATGCTCTGGCGTTTGACGAGGGTCTCCCCCTGGCGCTCGTACCGGCCTTGGAAGATCTGAATCTCCTCCACCAGGATCCGCAGCAGATCCCAGGGTGGATCTCCGCCCTCCAGCCGCTTCTCCAACTGGGCCAGGGCCTGGGGGATGGGATTTTCCTCCTCAGGCCGGGTGGGAAGTGCCGCCAGAACGGCCCGCCAGCGGTCCAGCTCCCTTTCGTAGTTCTCCAGCAGCGCGGCCATGCGCTCCGGCCGGAGATAGCCCTGAACCCGGTCCCCATACAGCGTGCGGATGGCCTGTTCCAGCCGGCTGATCTGTATCTGAACCGCTTTGCGCCGGGGCTGACCCGGACCCTCCTGCTGCCGGCGGCGGCTCTCCTCGGCATCGGCCAGCAGCTTCTCCCGCTCCCCCTGGGACAGGTGCAGGGCGTCCCGCAGCAGGCGGCAGACCACCTGGCACAGCTCCTCATAGTCGATGAAGTGGTTGGTGCACGCCGCCCGGCCCCCGGCCTTGTATCCGCCGCAGGCCAGGTTGGCCACGGCGCCTCTCCTGCGGGTGGAGACGGTGGACATGGCCCGGCCGCAGTCCCCACAGAAGGCCAGGCCAGCAAAACGGTTTTCAAAGGCCCCCTTGGCCCTGCACTGTCTGTGGCGGCGGCCGTAGGCAGCCAGCTGGAACAGCCCGTGGCTCACCAGGGGTTCATGGGTGTGCTCCACCACCTGCCAGTCCCCCCGGGGCACCGGCAGCACCGCCGGACTTTTGAAGGAGACCTTGCGGCTCCTGCCCTGGACCAAGTGGCCCAGATAGACTGGATTTTTCAGAATTTTCCCCACGGTGGCCGGGGACCAGGCCGGTATCTCCCCCTCCGGGAGTGACAGATTGCCGGAACGAGATGCCCGGGGCGGCGGGATCCCAAGGGCTGTCAGCTCCCGGGCCAGCTCCCCGGGGGTGGCCCCCTGGGCGCTGCGGCGGAACAGCTCCCGCACCACCCCGGCGGCAGGCTCATCGGGCACCAGGCGGTGCCGGTTCTGGGGATCCCGGCAATAGCCGTAGGGGGCCCGGGGCCCCACAAACTCCCCCTCCCCCATGCGGCTGTAGAGGGCGGAGCGGATTTTGCGGCTGGCGTCCCGGGCGTACATCTCATTGACCAAGTTTTGGAAGGGGGCCAGATCCCGCCAGGGGCCTGCGGAGTCATATCCATCGTTGACGGCAATGAACCGCACCCCCTTGATGGGGAAGTACAGCTCGGTGTATTGGCCCACCTGGATGTAGTCCCGCCCCAACCGGGATAGGTCCTTTGTCAGCACCAGATCCACCAGCCCCCGCTCAATGTCCTCCAACAGGCGCTGGAATCCCGGCCGCTGGAAGGTGGTGCCGGAGTAACCGTCGTCCACATACTCCCCGCAGACGGCAAAGCCCCGCTCCTTGGCGTAGGCCAGGAGCATACACCGCTGGGAGTGGATGCTCCCGCTCTCCCCCTGGCCCTCATCGTCCTTGGACAGGCGCAGGTACAGGGCCGCCCTGTTCCCGCTTTCAGCTGTCATCCTGCCCTTCCTCCCTGCAATCTGGCGCAGGCTGCAGTTGGGTCTGCCCCGCCTCCAGCAGCCACTGGAGCAGCCGCTCCTGGAGGGTGTGGCCGTCCCCATATTCCAGCTGCACCTGGTAGATGGTTTTCCGCTCCATGTCTCAGACCTCCCGGCGGGCGGCATGGCGCCGCCCCTTTTGTTCCCATCCTATGGGACGGAACCTGTCCCCTATGCCCCAACCCGCATCCAATCGTGGCTCCACCATGTGCATGGGCTTTGGATGCAATGCCGCCGGCGTTGTGGGCTGCCGCATCATCGATTCCCCCCGGGAGCGGCTCATCGCCATGTTGACCAACAGCTTTGTGCCCTGCAATGGGCGCTTCCCTGCCCTGATCTCCATCCTCACCATGTTTTTTGTGGGGTCTGCCCTGGGGCCCCTCTCCTCCCTGTATGCCGCCCTGCTCCTTACGGCGGTGATTCTGTTGGGGGTGGGGATGACCTTTTTGGTCTCCCGACTCCTATCTGCCACGGTGCTCAAAGGGCTCCCCTCCTCCTTTGCCCTGGAGCTGCCCCCCTACCGCAGGCCCCAGGTGGGTCGGGTGATTGTGCGCTCCATCTGCGACCGGACCCTCTTTGTCCTGGGGCGGGCGGCCGCTGTGGCGCTGCCTGCCGGGCTGCTGCTGTGGATCATGGCCAACGTGACTATGGGGGACGCCACCCTGCTGCGCCACGCCTGCGATTTCTTGGATCCCTTCGCCCGGCTGTTGGGGCTGGATGGGGTCATCCTCGTGGCCTTTGTGCTGGGCTTTCCCGCCAATGAGATCGTCTTCCCCATCATCCTCATGGCCTACCTTGCCACGGGAACGCTGACAGACGTGGGCCCTCTGGTACAGCTGCGCCAGGTGCTGGTGGACAACGGCTGGACCTGGCTCACGGCCCTGTGCACCATGCTCTTCTCCCTCATGCACTGGCCCTGCTCCACCACCTGCTGGACCATCTATCAGGAGAGTGGGAGTCTCAAATGGACCGCCCTGGCCGTGGCCCTACCCACAGGGGCCGGCATGCTGCTGTGCTTCGGGGTGGCATCGGTGGCCCGGCTGTTGGGGCTGGCCTGATCCGTTTCTCGTTGGGATATACAAAAGTGGGGCCTCCCGCTGGGCAGCGGCGCAGAAGCCTCCACACACACCAAGGAGCCAGCGCAAGCCTGCGCTGGTTCCTTGTATTGTCTCACGGTACCTGTGGCAATGCCGCCACAAGGCCACATTTTATTGTGCGGCGTCAATCACCAGGTGTGTCTGGCGCAGCAGTACCGTCCAGGAGAACCCCACAGAAAAACAGAGTGCCACACGCGGTGCGCCCTGTCAGCGGCCCGTACGGTCGGCTACATACCAGCGGGGATAGGCTCACGCCACCGCGTGTGGAAAAACCGGACCACGTCCGCCTGCGTGCCCAGGTGTTTTTATCTTTGCGGAAGCTGGATATCCCCTGACATGCCGGACAAGCTGCCCCGGCGGCGGTTATCTCCCTGGAAAAAGCTTCCACCGAATGATTCTCCATTTTTCAAAAGACATAAACAAGCTGGAAGAAAAGATGAGCGAGCGCTTGAGCGGCGAGGACAAGACGCTGTTCCTTGATTTCTGTAATGCTTACGGGGAACTGATGGGCGAAAGCGGCCTTGATTCCTTTCTCGTCGGCTTCCGTCTCGGCGCAAAAATGATTTTTGATACCTTTTGCAGCGATGACGCACCGTTTGAAAGCTACCTGAAAGATTTAAAAATCTACTCATGCGTAATTCAGTCAATTGCGATTGATGAAATCGTAGAGGACTAATTTTTACCTGAACATCTCTTGACATTTACAAGCTGTTCCAATAGAATAAAATATTCCACTCTTTGCAGTGGAAATATCTGTCACCCCAACCTGACTGGTTTCACCGGCGGAGTTTGGGCCAGGTCCTGCCCACAGGAGGTTGGGCCGTAGGAAGTTGGGCGTCACGCCCCGTGCTGAAAGGAGCGGTCTTATGAGCTATTCCAGAGAAATCGCAAACCTGATCAAGCAGTACCTAGACGGTGAATCATTCCACTACGACTTTGACGAGGAGGAGGGGATCTTCCACTTTGGAGTTGTTATGCCCAGCAAGCTGCAGAACATCAAGTATCTCATCCGCGTGACCCAGTCCCGGTTCATTTGCTACGCCTACTGCCCCATCGGCGCAGGAGAGGCCAAGGAGGAGGTGGGGGAATTCCTCCACCGGGCCAATTATGGCCTGCCCTACGGCAACTTTGAGATGGATTACACCGACGGCGAGATCCGCTTTAAATTCAGCCTCATCTGCGATGACAGCCTGCCCAGCCTGGATCTGGTGGAGGACAGCATCCTGGTGCCTGCCAGAATGTTCCGCCAGTATGGGGACGGCCTGCTGGCTGTGATCTTTGGCATGCAGGAGCCCGAGGCGGCGGTGGAGGCCTGCGAAAAATAGGGAGAAAGCCCCTCCCCGCAATCTGAATCAAACGCAGACGGCGGCTGCCGGCCCTTGAGGCCAGCAGCCGCTGTCTTTTGGAAAAAATCCGCTCTATGGAAGCGGCCCTCCGGCAGATCCGCTGGGCGGAGCCCGCCCTGTAAAACTGCGGTAAATCGCACCTCCGCAGGGGCGATTCAAGGGTGCAGGGGGAACTGACAGAGCCCCGTATCGCCCCAATGGAGCCTCACCCCGTTGAACGCCCTTGGGAGCGCCTTCTCCACCTTTCTCTGGGCCCTCCCTCAGTCCACCACTACCAACCCCATGAGGGAGGCCAGCTGGCAGGCCTGGACCGGAGAGACTCTGGCGCCCTTGAGGTCCTCCAGGGTACAGAGGATTCCCTCCACCTGGCTGTCCGCCAGATAGATCCCTTTGAGGGCGTTGTGGAAAACGTTGCACCCCCGCAGATCACAGGCCTGCACCTGCCAGGGGCCCATGCGCCACTGGGACAGGTTGGCCCCCTGAAGGCCACATTCTACAAAGGAGAGGTCCCGCCCCTGGCAGAGGGAAAAATTGCTGTAGGACAGGTTACAGCGGACAAATTCCACCCCGTGCAGGCCGCAGGCGGAGAGGTTGGCCCCCACCAGTTTGCAGTCCTCAAAGCGCACCTGGGAGAGCACCGCGTCCCCCAGGTTTAAATTGCTCAAATCACAGTCCCGGAACACCACACCGTGCCAATCGCTGTGTTCCGCGGCCAGTCCCCCCATCCGGCAGTGGTCCAGGGTGCAGTTGCGAAAGCGCACCTGCTCAAAATTTTCCGCCGGAAAGGTCACATGGTCAAAGTACAGGTCCTCTGCCAGCTCCTGCCAGAGGATCACCTGCCAGTACCGGTCCCCGTCTGCCTGATCCAGGCGGGTCTGCGCCGGTCGATTCATTCTGTTTGCACCCCTTTGACAAAAGGGGCCAGGGCAAATGCCCTGGCCCTTTCCCACGGTTTGGTTAAGCTTTGCCCGCGCAGCCCAGCACGTTGACCAGCTTGTGTTTGACCACAGCCTTGATGTTCTCCCGGGCGGGTTTCAAGTACTGCCGGGGGTCAAAGTGATCCGGGTGCTCCGCCATGTGCTGGCGGATGGAGGCGGTCATGGCCAGGCGCAGGTCAGAGTCAATGTTGATCTTGCACACCGCCATGGTGGCCGCCTTGCGCAGCATATCCTCCGGCACGCCGATGGCGTTGGGCATCTGGCCGCCGAATTTGTTGACGATCTCCACATATTCCGGCATCACAGAGGAAGCGCCATGGAGCACAATGGGGAAGTTGGGCAGACGGCGCTGCACCTCCTCCAGAATATCAAAGCGCAGCTGGGGCTTCTGGCCAGGTTTGAACTTGTAGGCCCCGTGGCTGGTGCCGATGGCAATGGCCAGGGAGTCCACCCCCGTGCGGGCGACAAACTCCTCCACCTCGGCGGGGTTGGTAAACTGTGCATCTGCATCAGAGACATTCACTGCATCCTCGATGCCGGCCAGCTTGCCCAGCTCGCCCTCCACCACAATGCCCTTGGCGTGGGCATAGTCCACCACCTGCTTGGTCAGGGCGATGTTCTCCTCAAAGCTGTACTTGGAGCCATCGATCATCACCGAGGAAAAGCCCCCGTCGATGCAGTCCCGGCACAGCTCAAAGGAATCCCCGTGGTCCAGGTGCAGGGCGATGGGAAGGCCCGTATCCTCAATGGCGGCCTCCACCAACTTCATCAGGTAGACGTGTTTGGCATATTTGCGGGCCCCAGCGGACACCTGCAAAATCAGAGGGGCGTTTTCCTCCTTGGCGGCCTCGGTGATCCCCTGGATGATCTCCATGTTGTTGACGTTGAAGGCGCCGATGGCATAGCCTCCCTCATAGGCTTTGCGGAACATCTCTGTTGTCGTTACCAGTGGCATAGTTGATCCCCTTTCTCAAATCCCCACGGTGGGGCTGTCGTTTGCTCACGCGGCCGGCCGTCCAGGCCCTGAAGGTCGGGGCTGATCTTCCCCCACTCCAGGCCCGCCGGTTGGGCCGCCCACTGCCCTTATCATAACACCAAACGGGTTTATTCTCAAGGGATTTGACCCCATTCGCCGGGAAAAAGCGGCAGTCTACTCCTCCCCGTCACTGGACACCAGCCGGGCGGCCACCACGGTGATGTCGTCGGCGTGGCCCTGGCTGCGCCGCTCCAGGGCGCGGTCCAACAGGTGCTGGCAGATGGCCTGGGGGGCCTTCCCCTGTTTCTGTTCCAGCTCCGGCAGGACCCACTCCACCCCCAGATCCGTCACCCCGTCGGAGACCATCACCAGCAGGTCCCCCTCCCGCAGGGTGATGCCGCTCTTCTCAAAGCCCACGTCGTTGAGAATGCCCACCGGCAGGGAGGCAGACTCCACATAGCCGCACTTGCCGTCCCGCACCAGGAAGGTGGGGGCGGCCCCCGCCTTGTAGAAGCTCACCCGTCCGGTGAACAGATCCACAGAGGCCAGGTCCACGGTGGAGAGGGATTCCTCCCCGCTCTTGACCAGCAGCGCGGAGTTGACCAGCCGCAGGGCGGCATCAAACCCCACCCCGGCCTCAATGAGCCGAGAGAGCAGCCCCGTGGTCATGGCGGAATCCACCGCCGCACCGCCGCCGCTGCCCATGCCGTCGCTCAGAATCAGATGGGTGTGGCCCCGGTGGTCCTCCAGCTTTTGAAAGCTGTCCCCACACAGGCGGCTCTGGCCGGCGGCCTGCTGGGCCACCCCCACCTGAAGGGCAAAGGCCGCCCGCTCGCTGTAGACGGCCACCGTCTGGCCGGACCACTCGGTGATGGTGGGGCGGTCAAAATCCCGCTCACAGATCTCCCCGATCTCCAGGGCGCTGCGGTCCCCATCCAACCTTGCACCTTTGAAATTGGGCAGGCGCACCTCCACCGTCATGCGGCCAAACCGGTCCTCATAGCACAGAACCTGCTGGGGCTCCAGCTTACACTGGGCAAAGTAGGCCTGGAGTTTCTGCTGCAGCCGTGGGGAGAGGAATGTGATCTCCTGCATCTGCTCCTGGAGCCCTGCCAGCAGCTGGGCCATGCCCTCAAACTGGTCGCTGACCACTCCCCGCACCTGGGCCACCTTGCGGCTGAGCCCCTGGCGGGTGGAGAAGGCCTGGTAGGCCTCGTTGATGCAGTCGCACAGCTCCTGCTGCCTGTCACAGCGGCCCTTGAGCTGGACCGGCAGGTCTTTGGGGGTTATGGCCCCCTCCTGGCGCAGGCGGGGAGTCAGCTTCTCCAGGGCCTGGATGGTGTCCCCATAGGACAGCTGCCAGCAGCGCCCGTTGTACTTGCAGTTTTTGCAGCACTGCTGGGAGGCCTGCAAAAACACATCCTCCTGGGCGCCGGCGCGCATCTGTCCCAGTTTTTCCGACACCTGCCGGGTGGTCTGGGCAATGTCCTGCAGTGAGGCGGACGCCATACTCAGGCGCTGCTGAACCAGCTGTTCCAGTCCCTCGGCGGCGCCTGCCTCCCCCCGCACCACCAGGCGCTGAATCCAGCGGGTGGGCAGCAGCAGGAAGGCCACCCCTGCCAGGGTCCACTCCAGCACCCCCTCATAGGTGAAGTCCTGGGTGGAGGCCACCAGCTGCCAGAGGGTGGAGGAGATGACATAGGTGCAGCCCACCGCCGTCTTTCCAAAGGGACCCATGAGGCCGCAGGCCAGGCCGGGGATGCTATATCCCCCAAAGGAGTACCCGCCTACCGCCAGCCGCAGGGCCAGGTCCGCCACCGTGCCTGAGACCGCCCCGCCCACCACGCCAAAGCTGTAGGACAGGGCCATGACCAGCAGGGAGGCCAACACTTTCCCCAGGGAGATCCCCTGGAAGGTCCAGGGCACCAGGGAGATGACCCCAATGGCCAGCACCACAATCAGGCTGGACAGATCCGTGGCGTTGGCGGACACCAGGGGGGAGCGACGCTCCAGGACATGGACCGCCCGGGAGAAAAAGTAGGCCCCTGAGCCGCTGATCATCCCCTCGCAGATGGCCAGGATGACCCCGTAGGCATTGATGCCCCCATAGAAGGCGATGACCAGGGAGGGGGCCACCATGGCCCCTGCACTGACCAGGGCCGACAGTGCCGCCTGGTTCCACTTGGGCCGGTTGGACAGGAGCCACTTGACCCCTGCGGCCAACAGGATGGCGGCCAGATACTTGACCGACCCATCGGCCCCGCCGGCCACCAGGTAGCCCAGGACCGCCCCAACCGTGGCGGGAAGAATCCACCTGCCCCGGGCGGCGCCGCAGACGGCCACGCCAAAGGGGGCCAATCCCCCCACAATGGTGGAGCCGGAGGCCACAAACCCACAGAAGCCCCAGGCCAACGCCTTGAGCAGCGGGTGGTTGGCGCGCAGCAGCTGCCGGAGCTTTTCCAGCAGGGAGACGCCCACCACCTGTGTTGCATTCTTCACGGTCCTTCACCTCGCTTTTTTCTTCATTCTAGCGCCTGTCCGCTGCAAAGGGTGTCGCTTCCTCGGCGCAGATTTCCCCGGCATCGGGCCCTCTGTAGAAGGAACTGTCCAATTTTATGTTATATCGTCTATTTATAATACAATTTGTAGAACGATTCTCCTTCTAATTTGTGCTGCCTGTGCATAGCGGACCCTGGGGTGTGGCATTTTTTCTTTTCATCCCTGGTTCCATGTGCTATAATAGAAGTTGATTTTGATCTGTCTCGTGGGAGATCCCTCCCGGCCCCAGGGGTGCCTGCCGCCCGGCGCGCTGGAAGAACCCTGTTTGTATGGGAGGCGGATCAGCCTAAGCATCATATACCATGAATGGAGGAATCACCATGCAGGAGACTCAGCCGGCCGCCACAGCCGTTCCCGCCAAAAAACCCGTTGTCTTTTCCGGCATCCAGCCCACAGGCACCATGACCTTGGGCAACTATTTGGGGGCGGTGCGCAACTGGGTTCAGATGCAGGATGATTACGACTGCATCTATCCCATTGTGGATATGCACTCCCTGACCATCCGCCAGGAACCAAAGGTGCTGCGCAGCAACATTCTCAACGCCTTCGCCCTGCTGCTGGCCTGTGGCATTGATCCCCAGAAGAGTGTCACCTTTATCCAAAGCCATGTGGACAACCACGCCGTGCTCTCCTGGGTGCTCGGCTGCTCCACTCAGTTTGGGGAGCTCTCCCGCATGACCCAGTTCAAAGACAAGTCCGCCAAGCATGCGGACAACATCAACGCGGGCCTGTTCACCTATCCGGTCCTGATGGCGGCGGACATTTTGCTCTATCAGACGGATCTGGTTCCTGTGGGGGTGGATCAGAAGCAGCACCTGGAGCTGACAAGGGATGTGGCCATCCGCTTCAACAACCTCTATGGCAACACCTTCAAGGTCCCTGAGGCCTACATCCCCAAGGCTGGGGCCAAGATCATGTCCCTGGCGGACCCCACCAAGAAGATGTCCAAGAGTGACGAGAATCCCAATGGCTTCATCACCATTCTGGATCCTGCGGACACCATCATCCGCAAATTCAAGCGGGCCGTTACCGACTCCGAGGCCCAGGTGGTCTACCGGGAGGGGAAGGACGGCATCAACAACCTTATGACCATCTATTCCTGCGTCACTGGCAAGACCATGGAGGAGATCCAGCGGGAGTTTGACGGCAAGGGCTATGGCGACTTTAAGCTGGCCGTGGGGGAAGTGGTGGCAGACCATCTCAAGCCCATCCGGGAGAACTTTGCCCGCCTGTCTGCGGACAAAGGCTACCTGGAGGAGGTCTACCGCCGCGGGGCGCAGCAGGCCCAACAGCGCTCCAGCCGAACCATGGAGAAGGTCTTCCGAAAAATTGGGTTTGTCCGGTAACTACCCCAGAGGCGTTACAAGGGAAACAGGTGGGGCCCGCTTTTAATAAATTATTCTTATGAGATACAAATTTACTACGAGCGGGTCAAATTGGAAGATTTTTCTGGGTATTTGTGAAGGAATCCCTTTTAAAATTTACTGTTCGTTCACACAACTTTTGTACTTTTTTTGAGCTTTTTCCTTTTTATAGACAATTCTCACAAACACAGCGGTTTTCCTGGTGAAATTGTTTCTTTTTACGTAGAACTTTGTTAATTTTTGGAGAAGTTTTTTGTGATTTAGTTGACATAGTTACCAGGAAACGGTATGATGGACACATAAAAATTCATCTTGGACAAAGGAGGAAAGCCCCATGAAATCTACTGGTATTGTCCGCCAAGTTGACGAGCTGGGCCGGGTCGTTCTGCCCATCGAGTTGAGAAGAACTCTCAACATTGATAAGAAAGATTCGTTAGAGATCTATGTGGATGGCAACAGCATCATCTTGAAAAAGTATGAGCCCGCCTGCATCTTCTGCCAGAGCTCGGATGATGTCATTACTTACAAGGGGAAGAACATCTGCACCCACTGCATGAAAGAGATGCTCAAAAGCTGCAACATGCTGTAAGTTCAAGTGGAATGATAATGGCCCTGTGTCCCTCAATTTGGACATGGGGTCCTTTTTTATAAAAGCTGTGGCCTGTCTTCAACCAGGCGGCGTTGCCAGTGGCAAAGACGACTGAGAGCAGGATCAAAATTCCGTCAAATAGGGCGTGGAAAAACTTTTCCACGCCCTGTCTCTTTGTCCCATGTATAACAGATGCAACCGCACCCATACTAAAAGAGAATCAAAAAGGAGTTGAGACCTATGTTCAATAAAATTGCCCTGCTTTTGGTGATCATCGGAGCCCTCAACTGGGGGTGCGTGGGCCTGTTCCAGCTGGACCTGGTGGCCTGGCTGTTTGGCAGCACCGCCGCCATAGGCAGTCGCATTGTCTACGTGCTCATTGCCCTGGCGGGCATCTGGTGTATCAACCTCCTCTTCCACAGGGACCGGGACGAGTAGCACCACAGATCGAAAATGCCCGGAGGGAATCCCTCCGGGCATTTTCCTTGTATTTTACGACCGGGTCAGTAGCCAGATGACCTCCGATTCGTGGCGCTTGGGCCGGGTCATGAGATCCTGCATGGCCTGCTTGGGATCCTTGCCCTGGTAGAGCACCTGGTACATCTGCTCCACAATGGGCATCTCCACCTTCATCCGTCTGGCCAGCTCATAGGCGCACTTGGTGCAGGTGTAGCCCTCCACCGTCATGCCGATCTGGCGGATGGCCTCCTGAGCTGGAACCCCCTGTCCAATGAGGATCCCCGCCCGGCGGTTGCGGGAGTGCATGCTGGTGCAGGTGACAATCAGGTCCCCAATGCCCGACAGGCCTGCAAAGGTCTCGCTCTTGCCGCCCATGGCCACCCCCAGGCGGGCAATCTCTGTGATGCCCCGGGTCATCAGGGCCGCTTTGGCGTTGTCTCCGGTGCCAATGCCGTCGGTGATGCCTGCTGCAAGGGCGATGACATTCTTCAGGGCGCCCCCCAGCTCCACCCCCAAGATGTCGTCGCTGACATAGACCCGCAGGTTTTGGAAGGTCAGCAGATTTTGCACATACTCCGCCGCCTGCCGGCTGCGGCTGGCCGCCACCACAGTGGTGGGAACCCCCGCGGCGATCTCCTCCGCATGGCTGGGGCCGGAGACGATGACGCAGCGGTTGTCCGGGATCTCCTCCTCAATGATATCGGACATGGTCTTGAGGGTGCTCTCCTCCAATCCCTTGGAGACGCAGGCCACCACCGTGTCCCGACGGAGCACCTTGGCCAGATTCCGGCAGGCCGCCCGCACCCCAAAGGAGGGGGTGGCAATGATGAGCAGCTCACAGTCGGCGGCGGGCTCCATCTCGTGGGTGATCTGCACCCCTTCGGGGATGTGCACCCCCTTGAGCAGGGGGTTCTCCCGGGTCTGGAGCAGCTGATCCCGCTCCTGCTCCAGATAGGCCCACAGGGTCACATCGTGCCCCTGGTTGGCTGTAAGAGTGGCCAGAGCCGTTCCAAAGGTCCCGGCGCCGCACACAAAAATTTTTGCCATCGTCCATCGTCCCTTCTATGGGCAAAACCGCCCCAAGTGATTCTTGCAAAAGCTGTCAACAAATGTGCAGCCAAATGTCCTCTGCTCCCCTGCGGCCTGCGCCGCTGGAGGCTGCCCCGGGTGAAACCGCCCAGTTCCTCTTTACAGACCAGGTTTGGACTCCGCTGTGGCACAGCGCACCGTTCCTGTGGCTGCACCGGTTTCACACACCTATGTCCCGCGTCTTAACAGGGTCTGTGCCCTATTTCTGTTTCTTGCCGCCAAAGCGGTTCTCCGTGCCATGGATCAGGCGCTGAATATTCTCCCGGTGCATGAAGATCACAATCAGGCCAAAGGCCGTTGCAAACAGGGTGTCCCCCAGCACCGGCAAGCCCTGGACATACAGCACCACCGCCGTGAGCACCGGGTAGAGCACCGCCGCCAACAGGGAACCCACCGATACAATCCGGGTCAAAAAGATCACCGGCACCACAATGATCACCAGCAGCAGCAGCACCAGGGGGTTGATGACCGCGATCATCCCCGCGGAGGTGAGGACCCCCTTGCCCCCCTTAAAGTGGAAGAACACCGGGAAGATATGCCCCAGCAGGGCAAAGAGCCCCGCCACCTGGCCGGCATCCAACACGGTGATGCCCATGGCCTCAAAGATCCACCGGCCCACAAGGACCGCCACCACACCCTTGGAAAAATCTCCGATGAGGGTCAGAGCTGCCGGCCCCTTGCCGTAGGTGCGCAGCATGTTGGTCATGCCGGCATTGCCGCTGCCGTGGGTGCGCACATCGTCCTTTTCCAGCACCTTGGAGATGATCACTGCAAAGCTGAGGCTGCCCAACAGATAGGCAATCAGCGCCACAAGCGCAATTCCAAGGATCACTTCATTCCAATCTTCCATAGCATCCTCTCCAACCACACAAAAACCTCTGTTTGTCTTATTGTAACACAAACAGAGGTTTTTTCAACAATCAGTTTGTTCAAACTTGTATGCTGTCCCCGGATCCACCAGTCGGTGGCCAATCTGCAGGGGCTAGAAGCTCTCGCCCTTCTCCCGCACCACAATCCGGATGGGGGTGCCCTGCAGGCCGTAGGTCTCCCGGATCTGGTTCTCCAAATACCGCTGGTAGGAGAAGTGGAACAGGTCCTTCCGGTTGCAGAAGCATACAAAGGTGGGGGGGCGGGTGGAGACCTGGGTCATATAATAGATCCGCAGCCGCCTGCCCTTGTCCGAAGGGGGCTGCACCCTGGCGGTGGCGTAGGCCAGCAACTCGTTGAGGGCGCCGGTGGAGATGCGCATGGCGTTCTGCTGGTTCACCTGGCAGATGAGGGCAAAGAGCTTGTCCAGCCGCTGGCCCGTCTTGGCCGAGATAAAGAGGATGGGGGCATAGGGCATAAAGGAGAAGTCCTGCTCCAGTTTCTTTTGCATCTCCTGCATGGTTTTGCCGTCCTTCTCCACGGCGTCCCACTTGTTGACCGCGATGATACAGGCCTTGCCGCTCTCGTGGGCGTAGCCGGCCACCTTGGAGTCCTGCTCGGTGAAGCCTTCGGTGGCATCGATCATGATGACGCACACATCCGAGCGGTCCACCGCCATGTAGGAGCGCAGGACGCTGTACTTCTCAATGGCCTCCTCCACCTTGCTCTTGCGGCGGATGCCGGCGGTATCGATGAGCACAAACTTGCCCCACTCGTTTTCCACCACGGTGTCTGTGGCGTCCCGGGTGGTGCCGGCAATGTCGGAGACGATGACCCGCTCCTCCCCGGCGACCCGGTTCACCAGGGAGGACTTGCCCACGTTGGGCTTGCCGATGACGGCCACCTTGATGTACTCCTCCTCATAGGGATCCTGCTGGTCAAAGTCGATCTTTTCAAAACAGGCGTCCAACAGATCCCCCGTGCCGTGGCCGTGGACGGAGGAGACGGCGATGGGATCCCCCAGGCCCAGGTTATAGAACTCGTAAAAATCTGCCGGCGGCTCCCCCAGGGTGTCGCACTTGTTGACACAGAGGACCACGGGCTTGCCGCTCTTTTGGAGCATGGTGGCCACCTCATAGTCGGTGGCAGTGACGCCGGTGCGTACATCCGTCACCAGAATGATCACATCGGCGCTGCGGATGGCCAGTTGGGCCTGACGGCGCATCTGAGCGAGGATCACGTCGTCGGAGTAGGGCTCAATGCCGCCGGTGTCCACCAGCATCACCTCCCGGTTCCGCCACTCACAGGGGGCATAGATCCGGTCTCTGGTGACGCCGGGGGTGTCCTCCACAATGGAGAGGCGCTGCCCCACCAGCTTGTTGAACAGGGTGGATTTGCCCACGTTGGGCCGCCCCACCACTGCAATGATTGGTCTTGCCATGGATGCCTCCTTTCTCAACCTTCCTGGCCGGTGAGGCGGTCCAACAGCTCCCAGCCGTCGTTTTCCACCGTCTGCACCGGCACCCCCAGGGCCGCTTCCACGTCCTGGATGGTCCGATCGTCCAAAAATTTGTCCTGTTCATGGCGCAGCATCACCGCAGGGATCAGCAGCTGCTGCCCCAGTTCCCTGCCCTGGAGCTGTTCCATCAGATCCTGGGCGGTGACAAGCCCCGCCACGGTAATATTCTCTCCAAAAAACTGATTCACAATCTCAAAGACCCGCACCGTCAGCCCCCGGCACCGATCCATGGCCTGCTGGGCCAGACGGCACATGAGGGGATAGGCCGCCACCCCTGTGGCGATGGAGACCTGGCGGGACCCCACATCCATCCCCTGGGGCAGCTGCTCCAGGGCCTGCTGGAACTCCTGCTGGAGCAGAGCAATGAGACCCACGCCGTTCTCCAGCTGGTTGTACTCCCCATAGTACGCCGGGGGCGGGATGGGCCGCTGGGCCTTGAGGAAGAACTCGTCCGAGGGATAGGCCAGACGCACGCCGTGTTCCTGAAGAAACCTCTGGGAAAAGGCGTCCACCACGTCGATAACCGCCTGGGCCTGCTCCTTGGTGTAGGGTTCCAGGGGATACAGCCCCTGGCGGTATGCCGTCAGCCCCACGGGGACACAGGCGATGGACTGCAGGGCCGGGTACATCTCCCCCAGGTCCCTCAGGGTACGCTCCAGCTCCGGCCCGTCGTTGATCCCCGGGCAGAGGACCAGCTGGGTGTTGATTTTGATTCCACCATCTGTGAGCTGTTTCAGGTAGGCAAGGCTGCCGGCGGCCCTGGGGTTTTTCATCAGTTTGACCCGCAGCTCCGGATTGGTGGTGTGGACGGAGACATTCACCGGGCTGATGCGCATCTTGATGATCCGGTCGATGTCCTCCTGATCCAGGTTGGTCAGAGTCACATAGTTGCCGAACAGGAAGGAGAGGCGGGTGTCGTCGTCCTTAAAATACAGGCTCTCCCGCATGTTGGGAGGCATCTGATCCACAAAGCAGAAGATGCAGTGGTTTTTGCAGCTCTGTTGCCGGTCCATGAGATAGGTGTCAAACTCCAGCCCCAGGTCGTCATACTCCCCCTTGAGGACCCGCACGGTGCGCGCCTGGCCATCCAGTCCCATGAGGACCAGGTCCAGCTTGCGGACGGTCATATAAAACCGGTAGTCCAACACGTCCCGGATTCCGTGCCCGTTGATGGTGCACAATGTCTCCCCCGGCAGGATGCCCGCCCGGCTGGCGGGCGTGTGGGCATCCACCTTTGCAATCACCACGGCCATGCCGCTCTCCCCCTCGCTACAATCCACATTTGCGCCGGCAAAAAAAATAGAGGTGGATTGCTCCGCCTCTACCCCTTTTCAGCTTGCGCTTAGGCCTCCACTTTGATGACTTCCTTGCCCTTGTAGTAACCGCAGTTGGGGCAAACTCTGTGGGGAAGCTTGAGCTCTCCGCACTGGGTGCACTTGGAGAACGCAGGCGCGCTGAGCTTCCACACGTTGGAACGTCTCTTATTCTTCCGTGCCTTGGACAATTTTCTCTTGGGTACTGCCATGGTGGCACCTCCTCCTCAAAAGTATCAGAATGGCTGTCAATCATCCAGCAGCTGCTGCAGAACCGCCAACCGGGGGTCAACGGTCTTTGTCTGGCAGTGACAGCTTCCTTCGTTTAAATTTTTCCCGCAGACGGGGCACAGCCCCTTGCAGTCCTCCCGGCAGAGGGTCTTGATTGGTAGCTCAAGAATCACGTCGGAAGCGACCAGCTCGTCCAGGTCCAGCATGCCGCCCTCGGCAGGGATCAACGCATCGTTGTCCTCCTCCTGGAGCTGCTGAACCAGGATGTGAGAAAAACGCATCTGGGCGTCCTTCTCCTCCTCCTTCAGGCACCGGTCACAGACCGTCACCATCCGGAAGGTGGCGGAATATTCCATTTCGACAATTCCCGCACGGTTTTGAACAACCCCTGTCACATGGACCGGCGAGGCAAAGGGCTTTCTGCCCCATTGCTCCACATCCCGCAGATCCAGCTCGTGGGAAAAGGCCACACTCTCCCCTGGGATATCAAACACCCGCTTGAGATCCATCTGCATCGGCACACCTCCCATTGCAAATTTCGCTTTGGTGCGCCGTGGAATTTCCACAAAACGGCAACCGCCGCCCTGGATAACCATCCCATTTTGGGCATAAAAGCCCCTTTCTGGCCAGTTACGCAATCTATTATATCCGTGCAAAAGGGCTTTGTCAAGGGCTGGGCGGCGGTTTTTGCCAAAAATTCGCCGCTACACCAGGCGGCTAATTTTTTCCTTCAACGTTCCCGGCAAAAGGCTTGTCATAGGGACCTCCGGCAGGGTGTAGCAGCCGGGCGCCAGCTGCAGTGCGGCCCTTGCCGCCCCCACCATCACCTGGGCGGTGAGAGCGGGGTTGTTGATGGACATGGAGAACGCCAGGTTCTGGTTGTGGGTGATCCCGGAGACCCCCTTGCGGGTCATATGCACCCCGTGGCCCATATCCAGCAGTTGGCGGACATCCTCCACTGCCACCACACGAGTCTCATCCCCGGCGAAGTAGGGGTCCGCCAGAATGGCTCTGGAGACCTCCTGATGGCTGTAGCCCGGCGCCAGCTGGACATAGACCACCCTGCGGTGGAGCCCGGTGCCCATGGGAACCGTCAGCGAGAGGGCGTCCGCCACCCCCGGGGTCTTTTTGGCCGCCACCGTGTGGCCCATGCTCATGCCGGGGCCAAAGTCGGTGTAGGTGATCCCCCTTGGGGCGCAGACCTCCATGAGGGTGCGCACCACCGAATCAGTCCCCGGGTCCCATCCGGCGGAGAGAACCGCCGCCACCCCGTGGGCCTTGGCCACCCCGTCCAGCTGGCAGCGGGTCTCCCAGATCTGGGGGTGGATGTCAAAGCTGTCCACTGTGCAGAACCCTTGGGCCAGATACACCTGGGCCAAGCCCGGCGCCGACCGGCTGGGCACACACAGCAGCACCACCTGGGGCCGATGGGACAGGCGGTCAATCTGGGGCTCCACCTGGCAACCCTCCAGTTCCGGCGGGATCTGCCCCTCCCTGTGAAGCACTACCCCTGCCAGATGCAGGTCCGGGGCGGCCTGAACGGCCTGGACGGCACAGCGCCCCACATTTCCATAGCCCACCACTGCAACATCGATCATACATGCCATCTCCTTTGTTGTGGTATGTATCATCTTTACGCAGGGGCGGGCCCGCTCATTACCAGCCGCTGATGTGGCCGTCCCGCATGGCGGTAAAGAGCCGCTTGGTGATGCCTGGGGCCTCCCGCTCCATCTGTTCCAGCCACTCCTTGGTCCACTGGCGGCGGGTGACCCCGTCTGCCGGACAGCGGCTTTTGACCACAGGCAGGTTGTTGCGGCGCACAGCGTTGGCGATCTCCCGCTCCGGCAAATAGACCAGGGGGCGGATCATGGTCAGATCCTTGCGGGAGAGGTAGGTCACCGGGGAGAAACACCCCAGGCGTCCCTCATTGAAGAGGTTCATGACAAAGGTCTCCACCGCGTCGTTGTAGTGGTGGCCCAGGGCCACCTTGTTGCAGCCCTGCTCTTTGGCGGTGTCATGGAGCAGCCCTCGCCGCATGCGGGCACAGAGACTGCAGGGGTTGCTCTCCTTGCGGATGTCAAAGATGACCGGGCCGATGTCCGTCTCCTTGACCACATAGGGCACCTGCCACTGCTGGCAGAGGTCTGCAATGGGGGAGTAATCCTCCCGCCTGCCAAAGAAGCCCGGATCCAGGGTGATGGCCACCAGGTCAAAGGGGAGGGGGTAAAAACTGCGGAGTTTGACCAACCCCGCCAGCAGCAGGACCGAATCCTTGCCGCCGCTGACCCCCACGGCGATCCGGTCCCCCGGTTGGATCATGTTGTAGTCGGCCACGGCCTTGCGGATGTATCCGGCGATCTTCTGCATGGTTCCTCCTGTGCAACGTGCTTTGGTAGAATCAACAAATCCTCTGCCTTGCGGCAGAGGATTTGAATAACATCTGTAGTGGTCCGGCGGCATCTGCCGGCCGGAAGAACGGGAGATCTTCCAAGAAAAAACTATCTCTTGGAGAACTGAGGCGCGCGACGAGCGGCTTTGAGGCCGTATTTCTTGCGCTCCTTCATTCTGGGGTCGCGGGTGAGCATGCCGGCCTTCTTCAAAATGGGGCGGGTCTGCTCGTCATACTGAAGCAGGGCTCTGGACAGGCCGTGGCGGATGGCGCCAGCCTGGCCGGACACACCGCCGCCGTTGACGGTGCAGACGACGTCAAACTTGCCCACCGTGTTGGTCAGCTCCATGGGCTGGCGGACAATGAGTTTGAGGGTCTCCAGGCCGAAGTAATCGTCAATATCCCGGTTGTTGATGGTGATCACACCGGTGCCGGGGTAAACTCTCACACGGGCAACGGAATGCTTTCTTCTGCCGGTGCCATAGAAATATGGTTTGGTATCGTACATTCTAAACGTCCTCCCTTTCTTACAGTGTCCAGGCCTCGGGCTTCTGAGCGGCGTTGTTGTGCTCGGCGCCCTTGTAGATTCTCACTCTTTTCAGAGAATTGCGGCCCACAGTGTTTGCAGGGAGCATGCCCTTGATGGCGAGCATCATGGCCTTCTCTGGGTTGTTTTTCATCATATCCTTGTAGCTGGTCTCTTTGAGTCCGCCGACCCAACCGGTGTGGTGGTAGTAGGACTTCTGCTCCAGCTTCTTGCCGGTGAGCACAGCCTTGGCGGCGTTGATCACAATGACATGGTCCCCACAGTCAGCGTTGGGGGCAAAGTCCACCTTGTGCTTGCCGCGCAGGATGTGGGCAGCCAGGGCAGCGGTGCGGCCCAGGGGCTTGCCAGCTGCATCTAGAATATACCATTTGCGGCTGATCTGGCCGGCTTTTGGCATGGTCGTTGACATAGTTTTTCCCTCCATCTCAATCTTCTGGCGATTTTCAACATGCTCTATTATAGCGTGGGGGTTGGGCCTTGTCAACACCTTTTTTCGATTATGATAATTTACTTTTTCCATGCTCACTATTTTGGGCATTTTCTTCTGTTTTCTCTCTATTCCTCCTGATCCAAATACAAAAATGGACGCTCTATGCTCCAGACCTTTTTGTTGGCCATGGGACACTCTTTCACAAAATTTTGAGGAGAATTCTCGCCCTTTGTTGTGACTCCTAGGATAAATATGTTATAACAGCCTCTCGGCATTGTCCCAAGCGAAGCTTCGGATGCCTGAGAGAACGTTGAAACATTTTAAAAAATCGCCCCTACGGGGCCTATTTTTATGTTATAACAACCTCCATACTTTCAGCATGGAGAACGTTGAAACATTTCAAGGAATCGGCTCTCACGAGCCTTCTTTTATGTTATAATAACCTCACGGCGTTCCCCGATTCAAAAGCAGCGCTTTTTCATCGGACGCCTGAGAG
>CAJFOV010000021.1 GCA_904397835.1 Candidatus Aristotella avistercoris | reverse complement strand
CATCGGACGCCTGAGAGAACATTGAAACGTTTAGAGGGATCGGCTCTTACGAGCCGTTGTTGATGTTATAATAACCTCACGGCGTTAGCCGATTCAAAAGCGGCGCTTTTTCATCGGACGCCTGGGAGAACATTGTAACGTTCAGAGAAATTGCTCCTTTGGATGTTCTCCGATGTGATGATAGAGGCAGAGGGAGGGCCTGAGATGTATTTTCTATATGGTGAAAAGGAGCTCGCCCATCTCAAGGAGCGGGATCCCCTCCTGGGGCGGGCCATCGACGAGATTGGCATGATTCAGCGGGAGGTGGACCCGGACCTCTTCTCCTCTGTGGTACACCACATCATAGGTCAGCAGATTTCCACTGCCGCCCAGGCCACCGTTTGGCGGCGGCTGCAGGAGCAATTGGGAGTGGTCAACCCAGAGGCTGTCGCCTGCTCCAGCCGTGAGGCCCTGCAGCGCTGCGGCATGACCTTTAAAAAGGTGGAGTACATCCAGGATTTTGCCCAACAGATCCTTGCGGGGACCTTTGATTTGGAAGAAGTGGCTCAACTCCCGGACGACCAGGCCATCCAGCGGCTCTGTACTCTCAAGGGAGTGGGGGTCTGGACTGCGGAGATGATTTTGATCTTCTGCCTGCAGCGTCCAGACGTGGTCAGCTTTGGGGATTTGGCCATTCAACGGGGGATGCGCATGCTCTACCACCACCGGGCCATTGACTGCAAGCGCTTTCAACGGTATGCCAGGCGCTACTCCCCCTACGGGACAGTGGCCAGCCTGTACCTGTGGGCCATTGCAGGCGGGGCCATTCCGGGCATGCGGGACTATGCCATCAAAAAGGGAGGGAACCGGAGATGACAGAGGAGGAGATGTGGCGGGCCGTGCGGGAGAATGACAGCGCCTACGACGGCCGCTTTTTCTACGGGGTCGTCTCAACGGGCATCTACTGCCGCCCCTCCTGCCCCTCCAAGGTGCCAAAGCGGGAGCACGTGCGCTTTTTTGAGACGGCGCAACAGGCCCAGGCGGCAGGTTTCCGCCCCTGTAAGCGCTGCCGGAGCGACCTTTGGGACTACCGGCCCGACAGGGAGCTGGCACAGCAGATTGAGACGGTGCTGAACCGCCGTTGGAGGGAACCCGATGTGCTGGATCGCCTTCCGCAGGAGATGGGCGTCTCCCGCCGCAGGCTGACGGAGGTCTTTCAAACCCATCGCGGTGTCACCCCCTGGGCCTATGTCAGACAGCTGCGTCTGGAGGAGGCCCAGCGCCTGCTGCAGCAGACCCAGGACCCCATCATCGAAATTGCGGCGGCGGTGGGATTTGGGAGCTCGGCCGCCTTCTATCGTGCATTTCGGCAGGGGACCGGCACCACCCCGACAGCCTATCGAAAGGAGCATCTGTGAATTTATGATCCACTACGCCTATGATTCCACCCAATTTGGCCTGATACAGGTGGGATACACCGACCAGGCCCTTGTGAGCCTGAAGGTGGTTCCCACCCAGGAGAGCCTCAACTGCCCCAGCGCCCTTTCGGACCAGGTCTTTGCGCAGTTGCGGGAATATTTTGACGGCAGACGGCAGGTGTTTGACCTGCCCTGTGCGCCCCAGGGGACACCCTTTCAACAACAGGTCTGGGCGGCCCTCCAGCAGATCCCCTACGGCGAGACCAAAACCTACCAGGAGATTGCGACTGCCATCGGAAACCCCAAGGCGAGCCGGGCAGTGGGGGCCGCCAATGGACGCAATCCGATCTGGATTGTGGTGCCCTGCCACCGGGTGGTGGGGGCCCACGGCGCCCTGACGGGATACGCAGGGGGCCTGGAGATGAAGCAGGCCCTGCTGGCACTGGAGCGCAAATACGCCGGACAGTGAGGAGCTGTTCCTCTCCAGCCCTATCCTTGGGAAGAATGACAAAGTTCGCATATGGAAAACAGGCGCCCGGAGCATTGCTCTGGACGCCTGTTGTGTTTGGATTGAGAAAAGGATGGCACTATTCCGCCGAAATTTCAATGGAGTCGGAGGAGGGGACAATGCCCACATAGGTGGTGCCGGGCAACATGACCAGCTCCTGGCCATCGGCGGTGCTGTACACGAAGGGGGCATCCTCTGAAGCACGGCTCCACTGGATGGGGATAGCCTTGCCATTGCTCATATAGTAACCGTCACCGCTGCCCACCAGATCCAGGGCCAGGTGGCCGTAGTCATCCGCCACCCAGGAGTCAATGTGCAGGGCCAGAACGTTGTCAAAGGTGACGGCAGTCTTGTTGTTGTCCACCAGGTCGTTGCCAAACTGGCTGAAGAGGTACTGGTTGCTCTCCGCCTGATAGGTCAGGTCGCTGGACTTGTAGCCAGAAAAGGTCAGGTGCATGCTGGTGGCCGCCTCCCCCTGGAGCACGGGGGAGTCCTCTGAGAACAGCTGGTGGTAGGCGCTGCCGTCCTCCAGCTCTGTGCGCACGGAGGAGTTGTCCAAGAAGGTCTGGATCTTCTCCCCGTTGGTCAGAACGCTGTGCTCATACCCCAAATTTTGCCGCCGCCAGTCATCCCGCCAGGAGATGTCTCCGTAGCCGCCTTTGATGAAATCCATGTCACCGTCATAGGAGGACAACAGGCTCTTTGCCTCCTCGCTGCCCCCCACATGCATATAGAGGGCGTCCAGGCTTTTGGCAATGTGGACAAAGTAGGGCCGGGCACTGCGCACACTGCCCAGATCATCCAGGGTGGTGGGGTCCTGGGCCACGGCCATCATGCGGGTGATGCCCCCCTCCACAGTGATTTCAAAGAGCATGTCCACCTTGCTGATACCCACCAGAGGCTGGGCCTGCTTGATGTTGTTGATCATAATGGCCACCGGACGTTGGTCCAGGGCGGCCTCATTCTCTATGGGCAATCCGGTGAAGGGATTTACTGCCACCGCGACTGCGGAGGAGTCCCCTGTGGAACTACCGCTGGAGGTGGGCTCCTCCCGGTTACAGCCGGCAAACAGGGATACACACAGCAGCCCAGAGAGCAGCCACATGGAAATTTTTTTGAATCGATTCATGGTGTTGACCTCCCTTTTGTACAGTTCACAAACCAACAGTACCTACAGTATAGCACAGGAATGGGGGGAAGAACATCATTTTTTGTGGAATTTGCAGCGTAACCTTCGGGAAATCGACTTAAAATTTGTCCCCCCTTGTAATAATGTATTATTTGTATTATAATAAATAATACAAAGGAGGCAGTAAAATGCTGATACAATTGGATTTTTCTTCACCGGTGCCCATCTATGTCCAATTGCGCAATGAGATTGTCCGAGGCATTGGCAAAGGGGATCTGCAGTATGGGGAGGCCCTGCCCACGGTGCGCCAGCTGGCCCAGGAGATTGGGATCAATGTCATGACCGTCAGCAAGGCCTACGGCATCCTCAAGGAGGAGGGGTTCATCACCACCGACCGCCGCCACGGCGCCAAGGTGGTTCCTTTGCCAGATGGACACCTGCAGTTTTCTCCCCGCCAGGAGCAGGAGCTGGAGCAGCTGGCTGCTGAGGCCGCCGCCAGGGGTATGGGGGAGGAGGACTTTGTGGAGCAGTGCCGCCGGATCTATCAGCAGTTCTCCGACGGAGAGAGGATTGTTCCGCCTGGCAAGCGGGGGGAGGTGCGCTGACTTGTACATTGCTGTAATCCTATTGGTCTATCTTGGCATGTTTTTGAGCTTGCTGCCCGCTGTGGTGAAGACCGGCAAGGTGGAAAATCACCGCTTCTTGGGGGTTCTCCTGCCGCCACAGGAGGAACAGGACAGGCAGGTGCTGGAGATGCAGGCCCGGTGCCGGCACACCAATCGCTCCTTTTGCCTCCTGTGGGGGATCGCGGTTCTGCCGCAGCTGTTGCTGTTCCCCTGGCCCTCCCTCACGATGATCTATCTGTTGTTGTGGACCTTTGGAGGCATTGCCGTTTGGCAGTTTTTACAGATGCGGGAGCACAGGGCCATGGTGGATTTGGCTGTCCAAAGAGGCTGGTATAGGACCGAGCGAAAGCTGGTCACAGTGGACACCACTCTGGCCAAGATGAAGGTGGCCAATGCACTGTCCCCCTGGTGGTTCCTTCTGGTGTTGCCCCTCTATCTGATTCCATTTTTGGTTCCCATTCCCCAAGGGCGCCCATTGGAGGGGGTTCTGCGCTGGAGTGGCCCAGTGGTGGGGATGCTGTCCTTTGGCTGTTTTCTCCTGACCCGTGGGAGCAAGGGGAAAATCTTCTCCCAGGACAGCCGCGTCAACCAGCGCATTGACCGGCGCAACCGACGGGGTTGGTGCCTCTTCTGGCTCCTCAGTGCCCTGTGTGAGGGAATCGTGGCGGTGGGGATTGCAGTTCTTCTGTCTGGGGACAGTTTTGCCTCGGATCGGCTCTGGGTGCTGGCGCCGTCCCTGATCCCCTTGGCCTATTTGATCTGGTTCTTAGTCAGTCAACAGCAGTATGAGAGAAGGCTGCTCTGTCTCACAGACCAGGAGGTGGAAATTCCTGTCTCCTGGGAGGATCCCCAGGGAATGGGCAACACCCTGTTTGTGCCCAAGACAGTGGGGATTGGATACACCTTCAACACCAGCACGCCAGCGGGGCGCAGGGCCGTAAAGATCCTCTACGTGGCGGTGGCAGCCCTGGTGATCCCCCTCTGTATTCTGTTTGTGCGGCTGGATTTTGAGGGACACACCCTACAGATCCAGGGGGAGACCCTCACCTTCTCCTGTCCACTCTATGGGAGCGCGGTGGAATTGGAGGAGGTGCAGTCCATTACGCTGGTGGATTCCCTGCCGGAGAACGGATGGAAGACCAACGGGGCCGCAACGGACCGCTATGTCCGGGGATACTTCCGTTACCCAGGCTATGGGGACTGCCTGCTCTATGTCCACTGCCAGAGCAGCCCCATCCTGGTTTTGCAGTTGCCTGGGGAGACCATCTTTTACAACGAGCTGGAACCACAGGAGACACAGGAGCTCTATAAACAGCTGCTCCGCCTCTGGCAGGAGCCCTCAAAAGAATCCTGATCGCATGAAAAGGGGCCGCAGCCTGCACCTTTCTGGTGCGAGCTGCGGCCCTTGGCGATCGGGCTGCAAAATTTTCCTCTAGGAGGATAGCAGACCCTCTGCCAGCAGATAGGCAAAGTAATCGCTCTTTAAGGTGTCATAAGAGGCGTCCAACCGCGCTTTGACTGCGGCGCAGGTGTCCTGAATGTACTGGGTTATCTCTCCGTCATAGTCGGCAGAGTAGTAGATGTCCCCATCGTACCAGGCGTAGTTGGGGAAGATCACCACGCCGCCCTGATCCCCAAAGATGTCATCCCCAATGTAATAGCGGCGGTCTGCATCCAGGTTAAATAGGTTCACCAGGGTGGGGACCAGATCCACGGTGGAGGTATATTTTTCGATAGTCTGGGGCGCCTGATCCGCTGAATAGAGGAAGCAGGGGGTGTGGTAGAGCTCGGTCTCGCTGTCTCCCACGCCCTTGATCTCCTTCAAGAATTCCAGATCTGTCATATATTTGCCGTAGTGGTCGCTATAAAAGAGCAGAACGGTGTCCTCCAACTGGCCATCGGCTCTGAGCCGGTCTATCAGTTCGCCAATAAAGGCGTCCGTCTCCATGGCGTGGGCGATAGCCAGGGTGTACTCCTCCATGTTCTCTTCGCTGCCGGTGACGCCGGAGGCAGCAACCGCCGCCTGGGCCGCCTGCAGGTGTGGGTCGGAGATGTTGCTCAGCTCATCCGTATAGGGCCCGTGCCCGGAATAGGTGATGATATAGGAAAAATATGGCGCTTCTCCCTGAAGAGGTGCAAATAGGTCATATCCATTGATCAATTGGCTGTCCAACTGGTAGTCTTCCATGTCCATATCCTCATAGCTGTGGTAGGCTTCAAACCCCAGATTGGTGTGGATAGCACCCCGATTATAGATCACCGGGCTGGCAGAGTGAAAGGAGTTGGCGGAATATCCCTTGTTTTCAAATAGATTCGCAAGAGACAACGGAAAGGAATTGGACGAATAGGCACTGTTAGACAGACCGGTCAAAGGAGGGATCAGCCCTGTTTGGGAGGTGATCTCCGTGTTAAAGGTGCCTGCAGAGAGGAACAGGGGCGTATAGTGGTTGGCAAAGTTGATGCTCTCCTGCTGCAGGGCATAGAGATTTGGCGTATATTCCGGTGTGATCATCCATGTATCGATGGATTCCATCATGATCATAATGAGGTTTTTGCCTTCAAAGGCGCCGGTCATTTCATTGGTACCGCTGATCTCCTGGGCACGTTGGCTATAAAATGTATCCAATGCTTCGACATCCACTGTTTCCCCGACCAGGTTAAAGGAAAGTAGAAAATTGCGGCAAGTGTATTGATAAAGACCGCTGATCATCATACAACGGTTCATGTCTGTAAATGTTTGGTAAGCAGGCCCGGAATGTAGTGCGAAATCCCAGGTGAGAACGGTTTCCTCCTCCTGCATGAGAGCGTGGTGTAGCCCTAAAATGGGGAGTAATGAAAGAATCCCCATCCCAAGGGGGAGGATGCGTGATTTCCACCAAGGGACGTCCTCACGGTTTGGAGGAGCAGCTGCAATAGCCAGACCCATCAAAAAGATAGAAAAAAGGATGCAAAAGATCAGCAGAATCCTAACATCTAGATAGGCCCAGCTGAAAAACTTAAACCCATCTTCCGCAAAATTCAGGTCAGAAAAGGAGAAAAAATTGCCAAAAATGTTGTACATAACGGCATGTACCAAGACCAACACTGCAAAGAAGAAGATCAAGATTCCCATCACAATGCGCCGTACCAATCTCGGCAGAAGCATCGCCAGCGACGTGAAAAGAAGGGACCATCCCACAGAGAAGCCCATGGGGTAAGTGGAAAATAAAGAAGTACTGCCCACAAAGGAGTAGATCCACCGGAAGGAAATGTCCAAAAACAGCAAGCTGGCAAAGCAGAGGACCGGGCTGAGAAACCGGTGCTTCTGAAGTTGTTGTATCAAATGACGCATAGTAGCGCCCCCTCCCCTTACCGAGATGATTTGTTCATCATAGCAAGAAAATGTGAACAAATTGATAAAAACAGACCTTTTCAGAATTTTTTCACGTTCTTTACAATGATAGAACGAAATAAGCTTGTCAATTCTTCAAAAATGCAAAAAATAAAGTACAACGGCCCAATTCTGTGAATTGGGCCGCCGAAAAAGAAAAGTTGGTTTTTGTTTTGAAGGTAGGACTACTACGCTCTCTTTTTACGTAAATAGAAATAGACGGGCAGGCCCACCAACGTGAGAGCGATGCCAAGGATGGCCTGCAGCGGATCGGAGAAGACGGTGCTGACCAAGATATATATTGCACCCACAATGCCAATCAGTGGGGTCACAGGATAGAGGGGAACACGATAGCCTCCCTCCCTGTTGGGGTATTTCTTCCGCAGGAGGAAGACCCCGAACACGCCCATGGTGAAAAAAATCCACAGAACAAATACCAACAGATTGGTCAGCAGATCGTAGGAGCCAGAGAGCACCAGTAGGGCAGCAATAACCCCTTCCAGGAGCAGGGCATTACACGGGGTCTTTGACCGGCCCCGCAGTTTACCCAGGGTATGGGAAAAGGGCAGCTGCCCCTGCTGGCTCATGGTCAGTGGGACGCGGGCGGCGGTCATTAGATAGCCGTTCATAGATCCCACAACGGAGATTATAATGCCAGCTGTAAGCAGCGCGGCTCCCCGGGGCCCAAAGATATGGACAGCGGCCAACGTTGCAGGAGTCTGAGAGGTGACAGCCTCCTCATAGGGCAGCACCTGGAAGATGCCCCAATTAAACAGAACATACACCAGTACAACGGCCGACACGCCAATGGCGATGACCTTTGGCAGGGATTTGCTTGGATTTTTCAGTTCACCAGCCATGTTGGTCACACCGATCCAGCCGTCATAGGCCCATAGGGTGCCAAGCATGGCGGCCCCAAATCCAGTGGCGGTCACGGCCCCAGTAGTGGAACTTTCCAGGTCCGGCGCTGCAAAAAGTCCAAAGAAGATGATGGCTGCCATGGGGATCAGCTTGCCAATGGTGGACAGCACCTGAATGGCTCCCCCACACCGGGTGGAGAGAATGTTCATCCCCACCAAAAAGAAAAGAATCCCCAGGGCAACCACCTTCTGCATGCTGGGGGATAGCGGAATAAAAACATCCAAATTGGTGGTGAAAGCGATCGCCAGCGCTGCTACAGAGGCAGGGTAGGAGATGATCGTCTGTACCCATCCCAACAAAAAGCCCCACACATCGCCGTAGAGCCGCTGGAGATAGAGGTACAAGCCGCCGGATTCCGGAATGGCAGAGGCAATCTCACTGATGGAGAGGGCGGAGGCCAGGGTGACAAGGCCGCCCAGTCCCCAGGCCAACAGGGCCATGGCGGGGGTGCCGGCACTCTGGAGCACCGTACTTGGCTTGAGAAAAATTCCGCTGCCGATGATGACTCCAATGACAATGGAGAGACCTTGTAGAATTCCCATTTTGTGTTGTTCTTGTGATTGATTTGGCATATATGTCCTCCTTTGCTGTGTGTTGCCGTTGAGGGAGATAGGGAAGGTAGTCCCCCTTTTAATCCTAGTTTTTCTTGGATCAAAACGTTGTACTCTTTTCCAGGCAAAAATTCTTGGTTATGAACAGAATCATATCTCCCCTTGAAAAGCAAAACAAGTATATCCTCATTTGGGGGCAAATACAATACGGCCGTTTACCAAAAAAACGGCAAGAACATGGGAAGAAATTGGAGAGGAGGCAGATACCCCAGGGGCGGCAGGCACCTATAGTACCATATATTCCGTTGAGAGGGCTTTTGGTGGCAGAAAGGGATGACACTTACAATAAAAAATGGGAGATCCCTCAAAGGGATCTCCCAGGGATGGCGTTCAACGGAGCGCCTATTTGGTCAGATACAGACCATTTTCGTTGGCGGAGATGGTGACTGTGCTCTCGGGCAGGACCTCCTCGGCAATGATCTTACGGGCCAGAAGGGTCTCCACCTTCTGCTGCACAAACCGTTTGAGAGGCCGCGCGCCATAGACAGGGTCATAGCCATTGTCAATGATGTAGTCCTTGGCCGCATCGGTGAGGACCACCTTGATCTGTTTCTCCTGGAGCCGCTCCTGGACGCTCTCCATGATCAGATCCAGAATGCCACGGATGTTCTCCTTGGTCAGGGGCTTGTAGAAGATGATCTCATCCAGCCGGTTGAGGAACTCCGGACGGAAGCTCTGTTTGAGCAAAGCCTGAACCTGTTCCCGAGCCTCTGGGAGGATGTTCCCCTCTTGGTCAATGCCCTCCAAGATGTAGTTGGAGCCCAGGTTGGAGGTCAGGATGATGATGGTGTTCTTAAAGTCCACCGTGCGGCCCTTGGAATCGGTGATCCGACCGTCGTCCAACACCTGGAGCAGGACGTTGAACACATCCGGGTGGGCCTTTTCTACCTCATCGAACAGCACCACCGAATAGGGGTGGGTGCGCACGGCCTCTGTGAGCTGGCCGCCCTCATCGTAGCCCACGTATCCGGGAGGCGCTCCGATCAGGCGGGAGACCGAGTGTTTCTCCATATACTCGCTCATATCGATGCGCACCAGGTTGCTCTCATCGTCAAACAGGCTCTTGGCCAAGGCCTTGGCCAGCTGGGTTTTGCCAACGCCCGTGGGCCCCAGGAACAGGAAGGAGCCCATGGGCCGGTTGGGGTCGGCGATGCCAGCCCGGGACCGGAGAATGGCCTCGCTCACCTTCTGCACAGCCTCATCCTGGCCAACCACCATCTGGTGGAGGATCTTCTCCAGGTTTAGCAGCTTTTCACGCTCCCCCTCCATGATCCGAGAGACGGGGATACCGGTCCAACGGCCCACGATCTCAGCAATCTCCTCCTCCGTGACCCGGTCACGGAGCAGGTGGTGGCCATGTTCACCGCTCTCCGCCTCCTTTTCCGCCTGTTCAATCTGACGTTTGAGTTCGGGGAGCTTGCCATATTTGAGCTCGGCGGCCCGGTTCAGATCATAGGCTAGCTCCGCCTTTTCAATCTCCGCGTTGGTGTGCTCCAGCTCCTCCCGGAGTTTCTGCACCTTGGAGATCTCATTCTTTTCATTCTCCCATTGGGCCTTTTGGGCGCTGAATTTATCCCGCATCTCGGCCAGATCCCGCTGGATCTTCTCCAGATGCTCCTTGGAGAGCTTGTCGTCCTCCTTCTTCAGGGCGGCCTCCTCAATCTCCAATTGGATGATCTTGCGGGAGATCTCATCCAACTCGGTGGGCATAGAGTCCATCTCCGTGCGGATCATGGCGCAGGCCTCATCCACCAGGTCGATGGCCTTATCCGGCAGGAACCGGTCGGTGATGTACCGGTGGGAGAGTTTGGCGGCGGCAATGAGGGCGTTGTCCTGGATCTTGACCCCGTGGAACACCTCATAGCGCTCCTTCAGGCCACGGAGAATCACAATGGTATCCTCCACAGAGGGCTCCTCCACCATGACCGGCTGGAAGCGGCGCTCCAGAGCGGCATCTTTCTCGATGTACTGGCGATACTCGTTGATGGTGGTGGCGCCGATGCAGTGCAGTTCGCCCCGGGCCAACATGGGTTTGAGCAGGTTGCCCGCGTCCATGGAGCCTTCGGTCTTGCCAGCGCCCACAATGGTGTGGAGCTCATCGATAAAGAGGATGATGCGCCCCTCGCTCTTTTGGATGTCCGAGAGAACGGCCTTGAGCCGCTCCTCAAAGTCTCCCCGGTACTTGGCGCCGGCGATGAGGGCCCCCATATCCAGGGAAAAGATGGTCTTATCCTTCAGGTTCTCCGGCACGTCCCCGCGGACAATCCGCAGGGCCAGCCCTTCGGCGATAGCAGTCTTGCCCACGCCGGGCTCACCGATGAGAACCGGGTTATTTTTGCTCTTGCGGGAGAGGATGCGGATGACGTTGCGGATCTCGCTGTCCCGGCCGATGACCGGGTCCAGCTTCTTGTTCCGGGCCTCCTCCACCAGATCGTGGCCATATTTTTTCAGGGCGTCATAGGTGGTCTCCGGGTTGGCGCTGGTGACCCGGGTGTTTCCCCGCACCTGGGAAAGGGCCTGTAAAAAGGGCCCGCTCTGGATGTTGTACTGCTGGAAGATCCGGCGCAGGGCGCTGTTGGGGTGATCCAGCAGTGCGAGCATCACATGCTCCACTGAGACATATTCGTCCTTCATCTGTTGGGCGGTCTTTTCGGCGGCCAGCAGGACCTCCTCCACCTCCCGGGAGATGTAGATTTTATCCGGCTCCCGCCCCGGCCCGGAGACGGAGGGGATGCGCCCCAGCTCCTCCTGGACGGCCTGGAGGACGCCGTTCGGGTCGATCTCCATGCGCTTGAGCAGTTGGGCAATGAGGGAATCCGGCTGGTTGAGCAGGGCATACAGCAGGTGCTGCTCCTCGATCTGGGTGTGGCCGAACTCTACTGTAGCGCTCTGGGCTAGCTGCAGGGTCTCCAGCGTCTTTTGGGTGTAGTTCTGGGTATTCATAGGAACACTCCTCCTTCAAAGGTGCGTCAAACCTTTTGTTCAATCAAATTTCTATTCAAAACAGAGAGGATTCCGGAGCCATGGGCCCCGGAGGTTCTCTGGAATTGATCTATAAAATGGTGTTGGGCTGTTGCAGATACTGCCGGTAGAGGGCCTCCACCTGCTGAGCAACTCCCCTGGGATTGGAGCTGGAGAGGTACAGATGCAGCGCCTGGTCCACCATCTGGATGTAGTTGGCAATGGCGTCGCTGATATCCTGGCTGTCCGTCAGCTCCTGGGGCAGATGAAACCGGCGGGTCATGCGTCCGTCCTGGACGGTGCAGTCCAAGGGCACGCCGGGGTTCCGCTCCCGCTGGTAGGAGGCCTCGATCTTATACAGCAGCAAAAAGAAGCTGTTGAGCACCAGAATGAGCTGTTCGCTCTGGGTGCGGGTGCTGGCGCGGATCTCCCCCTCCAGCTGATCCTCCACCACACCCAGCTCCACGGTGTAGCGGATGGTGGGGTTATATTTAAATTGCAGCGGGCTGCGGATGGAGAGCATGGCCTCCGACGAGGGGGCCAATACCTTCATGGGGGCGCAGGCTTCCATCAACCGGCTCAGAGCCTGGAAGATGTCCTGGACCTGCATCTCCGGGGTCTGGTAGGAGACATACTCTGCCAAAATCCGGTTGATGAGGCTGGAGCGGTTGGTGTTCATCTGATAGGCCACCCGGTCCACCTGACGCACCACATTGTCATCCAGCACCAAACTGTAAACCACTTTACTCATGGGACTCCCTCCGTTTCTTGAGATTATTGTAATATAATATCATTATTATGTCAAGATATTTATATAAATATTTTTCGAATTATTGCGTTGATTGAGCCACGTTTGTCTCTCTATGAGGAAAAGAGTTGCCTTTCTTGCCATGGAAACAAAAGATTTCGCTGATAACCGCTCAGTGTTAGCCGATGGAAAAATGGAGTTTTTCCATCGAACGCCTGAGAGAACGTTGAAATGATTCGAAGAATTCTTATGATATGTTTATTCTCGCTCTCCTATTGAAAGATTCGGGGGATTCCAAAGGGGGAACACCCTTTGGCGGTGGTGGGGAGGGGGACCGGGGGAACCCGTGACCCAAAGGGCCCACGGTCCGAAGGTTCCCCCGGCACGCTTTTTGTCCAGCCTTTTTGTCGTGTAACAAAAAGGCTGGCCCGGTTCTGGAGGAACAAACCGCCCGGCTCCACTGGAGACGGTGGATGCCATAGAGGAACGACCTTTCGCACGGGCCAGAGGAATCGGTCCTACGGACCTTTTACATGTTATAACAACCTTTGCTCTAGCGAGCAAAGAACGTTGAAACATTTTAAGGGATCGCCCCTTTGGGGCTTTTTTATGTTATAATAAAAACATTGATCCCCATCTGCGGCATCCTCTGGGCGATACCAGGCTGCAGCGTGGGATAACATTTTTGTGCCCTGCCCAATGGGGCAATGGAAAGGGAAAATCATGAAATTTCAACATATTATCACCCTGTCCCTGAACCCGACGCTGGATATCAGCATGTGGCTGCAGGATTTTCAGCTGGGGGTGGAAAACCCGGTGCAGGCCTGCCAGTACGAGGCGGCCGGCAAGGCGGTGAACCTCTCCCGCACCCTCTCCCGCTGTGGGGTGGATACCACAGCCGTCATGGCGGTTGGCCGCAGGAATGCCGTCAAGTTTTTGGAGCGACTGCCCCAGGAGCACATCCGCCGGCGGGTGGTCTACTATGAGGGAGCCGTCCGGGAAAACATCAGCCTGGTGTTGCCAGACCGGCCGCTGACCCGGCTCATGGACAGCGGATCCCCCCTGCCGGAGCGGGCGCTGGAGGAGGTGCTGCAGGTCCTGGAGCAGGAGGTGTCCCCTGGGACGTTGCTTATGCTCTCTGGGAAGCTCCCACGGGGGATGCAGGGGGAGGAATTCCAGCGGATCTGCCAGGTCGGCAGGGCCCTGGGGGCCACCCTCTCTTTGGATACCAGCTCCCTGACCCTGCAGGAGATCTGTCAGGTGCGGCCCTGGCTGCTCAAGCCCAATTTGGAGGAGTTTTGTGCCCTGACCGGCTGCCCCTGCCGGGACAAGGTGAACTGGGCCTGCCTATTGCCTGCCCTGGACCGGATCGCCCAGGTAGGGACGGAACACCTGTTGCTGAGCCTGGGGGAGGAGGGGCTCCTCTACCAGGGGCGGCAAGAGCGGCTATGGGTCCAGGTGCCGCAGGTGGCGGTGCGCTCCACCGTGGGGGCCGGGGACAATCTCCTGGCCGGTTTTGTGCTGGGGTGGCAGCGGGGGATGCCGTTGCCCGATATTTTGCGCCTGGCTGCCGCCTTCGGCACAGCCTCCTGTCTGGTGGATGGAACCAATCCACCGGAGCTGGAGGATGTCCAGCGGCTCTATCCACAGATCCGTTTGACAACGCCACCCCTCTCATAGGTGGGAGAGGTCCCTGTTGGCCGCTAAAAAGGTGGTCACAGACATAAAAAGCGGGCGCATGGTGTGCGAAATGTGCCTGCGGTACAGAACTTCAGGGAGGTTTACCATGGAAGAGAGAGAGCAGACCCAACAGAACAAGCTGGTTTGGAACCCGGGAACCCTCCTGTCCCCGGTGCCGCCGGCCCTGGTGACCTGCGGCACGTTGGAACACCCCAATGTGCTGACCATCGCCTGGACGGGAATCGTCAACACTATCCCGCCTATGACCTATATCTCCGTGCGGCCCCAGAGGCACTCCTATCCTCTCATCCGGCAGTCGGGGGAGTTTGTCATCAACCTGACCACGGCCCAGTTGGTGCCGGCGGCGGACTACTGTGGCGTACGGTCTGGGGCGAAGGAGAACAAGTTTGAACGCTGTCAGCTGACACCAGTGCGGGCTGCCAAGGTCCAGGCCCCCCTGCTGGCGGAGAGCCCCCTGAGCCTGGAGTGCAAGGTCCGGCAGGTGCTGGAGTTGGGGAGCCACCACCTCTTTTTGGCGGAGATTGTGGCGGTGGACGTCTCCCCCCAGCTGGTGGATCAACAGGGGAAGCTCCACCTGGAGCGGGCCCATCTGGCCGCCTTTGCCCACGGGGAATATTTTGAGTTGGGCCGGTCCCTGGGGACCTTTGGCTACACCGTACGGAAGAAAAAGGATCCCCGTCCCCGGCGGGACACGCCGCCGTCCAAAGGCCCAAGCGCTGTTACAGCAGGGAAGGGCAAAATGACCCAGCAAAGAAGGAAGGGACAAACCGGCAGGCCCCTCCAGCGAAAGAAGAAATAAGGAGGGCGGTTTCATCCGAGGGGTGGAATCGCCCCCTTTTTCTGGGGGAATCTTGTACTGTAGCGCTGTTTCAAGAGATACATACCGCTGTGGAGTCAAACTTTTCAAAAAATTTTTGCCCCTTTTGAAGACAAATACGGGATCGGTTCGTCTTAACTCATGTAGGACGACGGAAAGGTGGTGGGTGACAAGCAGAATGACTGATCAAGAATTTCGAACATTTGTGGAACAGTACGAAAAGCTGGTCTTCACCATCTGTTACCAACTGGTCAAGGACTACCAGGAGGCCCAAAATCTCACCCAGGAGACCTTCCTCTCCGCCTACCGGCACATTGACACCTACCAGGGGGACAACTACAAGCCCTGGGTTGCACGCATCGCCACCAACAAGGCCAAGGATTTCCTCAAAAGCGCCTACAGAAAGCATGTCCTGCTGGAATATGAAGATCTACCCATAGAGCCCCAGGAACATGCCCCCACACCGGAGGAATCCTATGTCTCCCAGGAGACGAGGCAGGCGTTGGAGCAGGTGATCCGCTCCCTGCCGGAGCCCTACAACCAGCCCGCTGTCCTGTACTTTTTGGAAGAGAAGAGTGTGCAGGACATCGCCCAACAGCTGGACCGGCCGGTGAAAACCATTCAAACCCAGATCTACCGGGCGCGGGATAAATTAAAAAAATACATTAAGGAGGAGATGTAGATGCAACAGCAACTGTTCGACAGCCAGGGCCATCTGACGGAACAGGCGTTTCAGGGCCTGATGCAGGGATCGCTGTCTGAGTATGAGCGTCTGAAAACGGCAGAGCATATGGCCCAATGTGATCGCTGTGTCCTGCATTATACCCAGCTCCTCTGTGCTGACGAGGGTGAGCTGATGGCGCCCCCCGTTCCCCAGGCGGACGGCGTATTCCTGCGCATCAAACGGCGGCTGCGCCAGAGTGCTCTGAGCCGCTATGGTAAGGTGGCCATTGCCGCTTCTCTGGCTCTGGTGCTGTGGACTGTAGGGGCCTTTCAAATGCGGACCCCGCTGGACCAGAGCAAAATGACCCAGGGGCTGCAAAACGTCTCTCAAAACATCAGCGCACACACCAACCATTGGATGGAGCAGTTCTCCAACGGGTTTTCAAATTTTTGGAACAACTTGGATCTGAAAGGGGTTTTTCAAGGTGAAGAGAAAGAGTAAATTTTTGACCATCCTGTTTGGCCTGTTCCCAGGGGCGGGTCACATGTACCTGGGGCTGATGAACCGGGGTCTGCAGTTGATGGTGGCATTCTGGGGCCTGATGGGCATCGGCGGCTTCCTAAACCTTGGGTTCCTCCTCTTTTTGCTGCCAGTGATCTGGTGCTACGCATTTTTTGAAATTTTAAACCTGTATGATTTGACGCCGGAGGAGCGGGAGGCGCGTATCGCCAACGATACCATCTTTGACGGCAGACTTTACGATGCAGGGAAGCGTTTCTTCCACAACCACACCCGTGGTATTGGCATCGCCCTCATCCTTGTGGGGCTTTACAGTGTCCTGGCACGGATCTTCTCTCCCCTGTTCTATATCCTGGAGGAGCGCTATGGATCCTTCTGGGGCTACTACCTCCAAGAGATGGTGCCGACCCTGGTGGTGGCACTGTTGGTCATTCTTCTGGGCGTGCGGCTGATCCGCGGCAAGAGCACTCCAAAGGATGACAAGGACTTTAAGGACTACAAAGGAGAGGATATCGATGACTGAGAACCAGAACAATCTGCCTGAGCAGCAGGAGAATAATAGCAGCCAGACATCCGGGGAAGATTTGGGCCGGGAGGCCCATCCTGGACAGGGGGAGGCTTTCTCCAACCCACAGAATGCGGAATCCAGTCCAGAGCAGAGGTATCCCCAGAGCCGTGGCGGAAAGAAACAGGAGGAACCTCCAAAAAGAATCCATCGGGTGGGCACCTTTACCCTGGGTCTGACCCTCATTGTGGTGGGGGTGCTCACCGTCTATACCCTGCTGAACCCCTCCTTTGACTACACCATGGCCCTCAAGCTCTCTCCCCTGGTGCTGGTCTCTCTGGGGATCGAGGTACTCATCAGCAGCTTTTTGTCCAACACCCGTAAGATCAAATATGACTTTCTCAGCGGCTTTGTCAGCATTCTGCTGATCCTGGGCAGCATGGGGATTGCGGCCCTTCAGCCGCTGTATGAGAACTATGGGCCCTACCGGTCCCAGGTCTCTGACCAGATGCGTCAGGAGCTCTACGAGGACTGCTACAACCAGGTCAAAGACATGGGCGGCATTCTTTCCCTGTCCGTGTGGGTCCATCTGGACGCGGTGCCCATGGGGGAGGATTTCCAGATTCAGGATATGAAGACCCGCGGGGATAGCACCATCAACATGCAGCTGGAGGGTCCCTTCCGCAACCGGCAGGAGTTTGCCCAAAAGTGCGAGGAGATTCTGGGCGGCATCCGTCAGATGCAGGTACTGCCCGGCTCGCTCATTCTGCATTACACCTCCCCCGAGGCCACAGAGGACGAAGAGGAAGAGGGCACCAGCTATCATTTGGAGCTGGAAGGGAGCCTACAGTATAGCCTGACAGCGGAATCTTTGGCCAAGTTGGTCAATCAATAACATCCTGTCCCATAGAACGGGGAGAGCCCACTGGTGTGGGCTCTCCCCCCTTTTGTGAACAGAAAGTTGAACGGCTCCTGGATAAGAGGAGGATCTCCCATGCCTATAGGCGGTGGATCTCCAAAGGGACTTGACGCCACAGGGGAGAGGTAGTAAGATAAGAACATCTTGTCCCCTTGTGGGGAAGAAAGCATGGAAAAGCAGAAACGCTCTGAAAAAGGAAGTGGAGATTATGTTGCTTGCCATCGATGTGGGCAATACCAATATTGAATTCGGCGTGTTGCACCAGGCCAAACTGTTGGCCAGTTTTCGCCTGGGGACCAACCGGGAGATCACCTCCGATGAGGTGGGCCTGCATCTGATGACCTTCTTTCAGATCCATCACATCCAGGTGGAGGAGATCCAGGATGTCCTCATCACCTCCGTGGTGCCGCAGATCAACTATTCCATGACCAACGCCGTGCGCAAGTATATCCACAAGGAGGCGCTGGTCATTGGAGAGAACATCTCCATCCAGATCCAAAACCTCTATGACAACCCGGAGGAGGTGGGGGCGGACCGCCTGGTGGATGCCCTGGCGGGGTATCGCAAGTATGGCGGCCCTCTGATTGTGGTGGACTTTGGTACGGCCACCACCTTTGATGCCATCGATGCCCAGGGGGCCTATCTGGGCGGTGTCATCTACCCGGGGATCCGCATCTCCATGGATGCCCTGTTCCAAAAGGCGGCAAAACTTCCCCGGGTGGAGCTGGTCAAGCCCCGGGAGGTCATTGGGAAAAACACGGTGCACAGCCTGCAGTCCGGGGCCATCTACGGCTATGTGGGCGCAACGGAAAACATCATCCATGAGCTCAAGCAGGTGCTGGGGGAGGGGACCCATGTGGTTGCCACCGGCGGTTTTTCCCGTTTGATTGGCCAATACACCGATTCCTTCCAGGTGGTGGACCGCCACCTGACATTGGACGGTCTGTGGATGATCTACCAGGACTACTTGGAGGCCGGCCAGCGATAGGTCCTGGGTCCCGTGGATCAGTTTGAAAAGAGAAAAGTTTGGGGCTTCCTATGTGGAAATGACATAGGGGGCCCTTTTTGTATATCATCAGATGGATTGCTCCACCACTGTGGGCAGACCCCGTGCAAAGGTGGGATCATCCAGAAGATGTTTGTTCCCGTCTGGGCGGGACTTTTCTCCGGAAACATAGCGTTCTGCAGGAGAGCGGTAAAGAATTGGACATTTGATCTTTGGGCAGGGGGACGGAACCATCAGGGCCACTCGGCAAGCGGGTGGTTTATCCAAATCCCAAGCAGGGGCCCAAAAAATGATATGGCGCCCATTGCCCTGCACTGGTCGGTCTCTTCGGTTTCTCGTAAAAATGATGGGATTCTTTCACCTTCATTTACTCAGGTAGAATTGGAAGGGTCTTACACCGAAAGGAAGCAACAAAAAACAGGCGGGATATTTCCCGCCTGTTGATCTTTTTGAGGGGCAAAATTACTCTGCGTCGGCCTCAGCGGACTCGTCTGCACGATCTGCGTCATCCAGCAGTGCGCGGATGGAGAGGCTCACTCTCTTCTTGTCGAAATCCAGCTCGGTGATCTTCACATTGACCTCCTGGCCGATGGAGAGCACATCCTGGGGCTTGTTGATCCGCTCCTGAGAGATCTGGGAGATGTGGATCAGACCATCCACCCCGGGAATCACCTGGGCAAAGGCGCCGAAGGCGGTCATGGAGACCACTTTGACAGGAACCACATCGCCCACATGGTATTTGTTCTGCAGAATGGTCCAGGGGTTGTCCTCGGCCTTCTTGTAACCCAGGGAGATCTTCTTGTTCTCGGTGTCAATATCCTTGACATAGACCTCCACCGTGTCGCCCACGTTGACAACCTCAGAGGGATGCTTGATGCGGCTCCAGCTCAGCTCGGAGATGTGGACCATGCCGTCCACGCCGCCCAGATCCACAAAGGCGCCGTAGGAGGTCAGGGACTTGACAACGCCGGTGTAGACCTTGCCAACTTCCACCTCGGACCAGAACTTCTCCTCCAGGGCCTTCTTCTCCTCCTTGAGGACGGCACGGATGGAGCCCAGAGCACGGCGGCGCTGGCGGTTGGTCTCGATGATCTTAAAGCGGACCGTCTTTTTCAGCAGGTCCTCAATGTTGTCATGTCTGGAAGCGGTGGCCTGGGAGGCAGGGATGAACACCTTCACACCGTTGGTCATGGCCAGTAGGCCGCCCTTGACGATCTCGGTGACAACGCCCTCCAGGATCTCGCCGGTCTCCTCGGCGCCCATGACCTTCTCAAAGCCAGCGATGGCATCCAGGCGCTTTTTGGAGAGCATAACGGTGCCCTCCACATCGTTGACGCGCACCACCATCAGCTCCAGCTCGTCGCCCTTTTTCACCAGGTCCTCGATCTTGGCGTTGGGATCGTCGGTCAGCTCATGCAGGGGAATGTAACCGGCATGCTTGGTGCCGATGTCCACAGCAACTTCGTTGCCGGTGATGCCGGTGACAACGCCGGTGACCTTCTCCCCGTTATATGTACTTTTGAAGGATTGCTCCAACATCTCCTCAAAGCTCATTTCGTCGTTCATGTTTTGAATCTCAGTCATTGTTTTTCGTACCTCCTTAATTATGCAGCCCGGCGTAGAGGCGCCCGCTGTCACCCCGAAGCGGTGCTTCCCCTGAAGGGGAAGCTGGAGAAGCTCCTGTGCCTGCTCCACCTGATAGGTGGGGCAGTAGGGGGTGCAAATTTCCACCAGTTTGGCGGTGTTGGAGCTGTTCCTTCCTCCGACCACAATCATAGCATCAACCTGTTGAGCCAGTTGGGCCGCCTCTTTCTGACGCTGCATCGTAGCAATACATATTGTATCAAAGATTGCAAGGTTTGTACACACTTTTTTTGTGATTTCCACGCATTTTTGCCATTCGTTTGTATTAAATGTGGTTTGTGAAACCAATATAGCAGAAAAATCGGTGATATTTGCAGTCTCACGGAGCATTTTTTCCAAAATTTCGGCATTCTTGGCCACAATGCAGGGGCCGTAGCAGTGGCCCTGGATTCCCACCACCTCCGGGTGATCCGGATCCCCGGCGATGATGATCAGCTTCCCCTGTTTGGAGTGCTCCTCTACCAGCCGGTGGATCTTTGCCACAAAGGGGCAGGTGGCGTCCACATACTCCACCCCCATGGCCTGCAGCTCCTCGTACACCTGCCGGCCCACCCCGTGGCTGCGGATGACCACCAGGCGGCGGTCGGTGTTCTCCGCGGGGGTGTCGATGGAGCGGATTCCCAGGCGCTCCAGCTCCCCAATGATCTGGGGATTATGGATGATGGGCCCCAGGGTGTAGGTGGGCTTTCCCTGGCGCGCCAGGGAGAAGACCTGTTCCACCGCCCGGTTGACACCAAAACAGAACCCGGCGGTCTTTGCAACGGTTACAGACATGGTTTATCCTCCATCAGGGCGGCGATGTGCTCCATCACCAGCTTGCTGGCCTCCCGGATCTCCTTGGTGCCGCCATCCTCTGTAAAGCCCAGCGCCTCATAGGGGATGATCTTGCCATAGCGTACGGTGACCTTGCACCCAAAGCGGGGTTCCCCGTCAAAGATGATGCAGACCGGCAGTATGTCGGCATGAGTCATCTTGGCCACAAAGGCCAGGCCCGACTTGGGCCGCAGGAGCTTGCCGTCCTTGGAGCGGGTCCCCTCTGGGAAGATCCCCAGCACGTCCCCCTGGTTGATGACATCAATGGCCTTTTGGATGGCGCCGGTATCTCCGGCTCCTCGCTCCACAGGGAAGGCGTTCAGATGCCGGATGATAAAGCTCACAAATTTGTTCCGGAACAGCTCCTCCTTGGCCATATAGTGGATGGGCGGTTTGACCTTTTGGGCGATGATGACCGGGTCGCTCATGGAGCGGTGGTTGCAGGCCATGATGAAGCCTCCGGTGGTGGGGATGTTCTCCACCCCCTCATAGGTGAGACGGTTGCGGATGTGATAGATGATCCCTGTGACCCACATGGCCAGGCGATAAAACCACATAGTTGCCCTTCCTCCTTTGTAAACAGGTTGTTACACCTGGGCCTGCCGGCTCAAAATATGTTGATACACCGTCTGCAAGGACTGCTCAAAATCCAGCCCCGTGGTATCGATGCACACCGCGTCCTGGGCCTGTTTCAAGGGCGCCACGGCCCGGTGGGAGTCGTTGTAATCCCGCTGCAGCACATCCTGGAGCACCTGGTCATAGCTCTGGTCAATGCCCTTGCCCAACAGCTCCAGATGCCGGCGGCGGGCCCGCTCCTGGGGTGTGGCGGTGAGGTAGATCTTCACCTGGGCCTGGGGCAGCACCACCGTGCCAATGTCTCGGCCGTCCATCACCACGTTGTGTTCCTGGGCCAGGTTCTGCTGCAGGTCAAAGAGAAAGTCCCGCACCTGGGGGATGGCGGACACCTGGGAGGCGGCGCTGGACATCTCCGGCAGGCGGATGTCCTCGCTCACATCCTCGCCGTTGAGGGTCACATGCTGAACCCCGTCCACATACCGCAGGGAGAGCTGGATCTGAGGCAGCAGGGGGCAGACCTGCTCACCCTGGGCGGGATCCGCCCCCTGGCGGCGGGCATACAGGCCAATGGCCCGGTAGAGGGCCCCGGTGTCCACATAGAGGTAGCCCAACTTTTGGGCCACAGCCCGGGCGATGGTGCTCTTACCGGCCCCTGCGGGACCGTCGATGGCGACCGAAATCATGGGTTTGAACAACTCCTTTTTATACACAAGTATTTTCCGCCAGGGCCATCCCAGCGGCATGGCCGGTGGAAAAGGCGATCTGCAGGTTATATCCGCCGGTGTAGGCGTCCACATCCAGCAGTTCCCCGGCAAAGTAGAGGCCGGGGCAAAGTTTAGATTCCATGGTTCTAGGGTTGACCTCCTTGACGGCCACACCGCCGCAGGTGACAATGGCCTCCTCAAGGGGACGGAATGCCTGGGGGGTCACAGGCAGACCCTTGAGGAGCTGCACCAGAGCCTGGCGCTGTTCCCGGGTGATCTGATGGACCTTCTCCTGCCCAGGGATCCCTGAGAGGGAGACCACCACTGGAATCAATTTCCGGGGGAGCAGATCCCCCAGGGCGTTTTGAAAATCCCGGTTGTGGTAGGCCTCAAAGTCCCGCAACAGCCGGGCATCCAGCTGCTGGGCGCTCAGGCCGGGCTTGAGGTCGATGGAGAGGCAGTAATCCCGGAGCCTGTCCTGCTCCATGTGGCAGGAGGCGCTGAGGACCAACGGTCCGCTGATGCCAAAGTGGGTGAAGAGCATCTCCCCCAGCTCCTGAAAGAGGACCTTGTTCCGCCTGGTGTCGGCGAGGGTGAGGGTCACATTCCGCAGAGAGAGGCCCATGAGATCCCGGCACCAGTCCTCTCGGGTGACAATGGGAATCAGGGAGGGGGTGGGGGGCACCACCGTGTGGCCCGCCTGCCGGGCCAGAGCATATCCATCCCCGGTGGAGCCGGTGCGGGGGTAGCTGGCCCCGCCGGTGGCAAGCACCACCTGGGGCGCCAAGAGATGCCGCCCGTCGCCGGTCTTGACCCCTTTGAGGCATCCATCCTCCAGCAGCAGGGCCTGGGCAGTGCCCTGCTGGAGGGATACATTCTCCCCCAGGGCATAGCGCTGCAGGGCATCCACAATGTCCACCGCCCGGTCAGAGACGGGGAACACCCGGTTGCCCCGCTCTGTCTTTAGAGGGATCCCCAAATCCTCAAAGAGGGCCATGGTGTCCTCCGGTGAAAAGCCGTAGATGGCGCTGTACAAAAAACGGGCGTTGCGCCGCACTGCCAGCAAAAAGTCCTGGGGGCTGCAGTGGTTGGTCACGTTGCACCGCCCCTTGCCGGTGATCATCACCTTGCGCGCGGGACGGGGGTTCTTTTCCAACAACAGCACCCGCAACCCTCGGCGGGCGGCAGTGCCGGCGCACAGGAGACCGGCGGCTCCTGCACCCACCACAATGACATCTGGATCAATCATTGGCACAGTTTGGCTCCTTTTCTTCGTCGGCGTCGGCCTTTTCATAGACGTTGTACTCCTCCCAAATGTGCTCCAGGGAGGAATAGGTCTTGCTGACCTCATCGCTCTTCTTCAGGCCGATGGCCACAATCAGGGCGTTGATCAAACTCATGGGGGCCACCAGGGAGTCCACAAAGGAGGCCATATCGCTGCGGGCCATCATAAGGATGTCCGCATACTGGGCCAGGGGGGAGTCCTCGCAGTCGGTGATGGAGATCACCTGGGCCCCCCGGTCCTTGGAGAATTTGGCCGCGTTCACCGTGCGCCGGGAGTAGCGGGGGAAGCTGATGGCCACCAGCACATCTCCAGGCCCCACCCGGAGGAGCTGCTCAAAGATCTCACTGGTGGAGGAGGTCTGTACCAGGCGGGAGTTGTCAAAAATGTGGTTGAAGTAAAAGCTCAAAAATCCCGCCAGGGAGGCCGCGCTGCGGATACCGATGATGTAGATGTGTTTGGCGTTCACCAGGGCGTCCACTGCCCGGTTAAAGTCCTCCTGAGAGATATTCTCCAGAGTCTTGCGGATGCGCTCAATATCCATGTTCAGCACCTTGGTGAGCACATCGTCCCCCAGCTGCTCGCTGGTGACCTCCATACGCTGGATGGAGGTCAGGCGATTGCGGATGAGTTCCTGCAGGGCCTTTTGGAGCTGGGGGTAGCCCTCATACCCCACCTCGGAGGCAAAGCGCACCACGGTGGATTCACTGACCCCCACGGTGGAGCCCAATTTGTAGGCCGTCATAAAGGCCGCCTTGTCATAGTGGGTAAGGATGTAGCGGGCGATGGCCTTCTGTCCCTTGGAAAATTCGCCCATCTGGTCCTCGATCTGTGCAAGAAGATTTTTACTTGGCTTCATACCTGAACCTCCAAATCCGTCGATTGCCAGCACGTTTCTTTCCGTACTTATCTTAATACGGACTTTGGAAAATTGCAAGTAAAATGCAGGATCTCATTCAAAAAATCACCTTGACGCTGGCATCAAAGGCTCCCTTCCTCAAAATCTGCAGAAAAAGAGGCGTATTCCCTCGGCTTTTTGACCAGGGAATGCGCCTCTCCTGCAAAACAGAATCTATTTGGAAGGGATCAGCAGCGGTTGGAGCTGCCTGCCCATGAGGGCCATCTCCACCGTGCGCTGCAGCAGGCTGAAATCGGCAATGGCGGAAAAAGGCTTCTTTTCCACATTGTCCTGCCCAAAGGGGACAAAATAGAAATGCTTGCGCCCCAGGAGGATCCCGATGTTCTCCGCCGAGGCGGCCAGAGCATCGTTGGTGGCCAGGGCCAACACCACCGGCCGCTGGCTGCGCAGGTGGGATTTGACCGCCATGGTCACGCTGGTGTCGTTGATGCCATGAGCGATCTTCCCCAGGGTGTTGGAGGTGCAGGGGGCCACCACCAGCAGGTCGATCATATCCTTGGGGCCCAGAGGCTCCGCCCCCAAAATGGTGGTGATGGCCTGCCGGCGGCAGAGGTTTTCTGCCTGTGCCACAAAATCTTGGGCCCGGCCAAAGCGGGTGTCAATGGTACAGGCATTGTGGGAAAAGATGGGCGTCACCTGGCAGCCGGCCTCCACCAGCTGTTGGAGGGCCCCCATCGATGCGTCAAAGGTGCAGAAGGAACCGGTAAAGGCATATCCAATCCGCAGGTTTTCCATGGGTCACAGCACCCCTTTCTCGGTCAAAATGTTTTGGATGGTCTCACAGAGGATCTCCCCAGCGGTTTTGGGGGCCACCTTGCCTGGCAGGGCCAGGGCCCAGTGGACAGGGATCCCCAGGTCTGCCGCGGCGGCCCGGTCCACACCCCCAGGTTTGGAGGCAAGATCCATCACCAGGGTGTCTGGATCCAACTGGGCGAGAACCTGGCGGTCCACCAGGAGGGTCGGAACCGTGTTGAGAACGGCATCTACCCCCTTGGCCGCCTGTTCCAGGGCCTCCAGGGGGAGGGGGGAACAGCCGTCGACCTTTGCCCAGGCCCTTTGGGCCACGCTTCGGGCACAGACGGTGACATGTGCCCCCATATTTGTCAGCAGCTTTGCCGTCACCCGGCCCACTCGGCCATAGCCGATGACCAGGCAGCGGCTGCCAAAGATGGTGACAGGCAGCTCCTCCAGCAGGATTTGGACGGCCCCCTCTGCCGTAGGAACGGCGTTGCACACGGCCAGCTCCTCCCGGTCAAAGTAGTCCGCCGCTTGGATGCCCCGCTGCGCAGCTTGGACGCAGAGATCCTTTGGCAGGCGCCCGCCCAGCAGCAGGGCCCCCGGCGCCATGAGAGAAAGGCATGTCTCCAGGGGCAGGGGCCGCCTGCCAAAGGGGGCGTTGACCTGCTTCCCATCGGCGGTGCAGGGCAGGGGAAGGATCACGACAGCGGCATTTTTCAGCGTCTCCTCCAGAGTCTGCCCCTGGGTCACCTGGGGCAGCAGACCAATCTCTCCGTCCAGCAGATGGGCATGGACCTGGGCTCCGCTGCCGGCCAGTGCGTTTGCCAGATGAACCTGGCGGAGATCGCCGCCCAGGACGGCGATGGATGGTTGTTTCATAACGCGCCTCCCTTCCATGCAGCAGAACGGTGGACCGCCCGCGGCCGCATGGGAATCTGTACCATCCTATGAGAAAGGGGCAAGAGAAGTGCATGTTGTGCAGGGAGAGGGCCCAAACTGATGTGGAGCGGCGGGCCTGTTTATCAAATGAAAAAAGCAATTTTTGTTTGAGAAAGAACCAGAAGCTCTGTACAACAGGTGTTTCTCCAAGAGATGGGGGAACCCTATTGATATCCTAGAATTGATCGCAAAGGGAGTTGCAGTATAAAATGATAATTTGAATATCAGTAAATTATGACCTCTCAACAGAGGTTACAGTGTTTTAATAAAATCCTCCAAAAGCCCTGAAAATAAAGGATT
>CAJFOV010000020.1 GCA_904397835.1 Candidatus Aristotella avistercoris | reverse complement strand
CGAGCCGTTATTGATGTTATAATAACCTCACGGCGTTCCCCGATTCAAAAGCAAAGCTTTTTCATCGGACGCCTGAGAGAACATTGTAACGTTCAGCTGTATGACGTCTATCTGTTCCCCTACAGAAAGGGAATATCCCTTGCCAATTGGTATACAATGAAGACAAATGGAAAGGATGAATTCATCTGTGGAATATCGTTTTGGGCCCATCAGTGCCCAGGAGCACGACAGTTTTCTCATTGGGCATCCCAAGGAGCACTTTATGCAGCACTCTGCCTGGGGGAAGGTAAAATCCGCCGCCGGCGCCTGGCACAGCGAACAGGTTGGGCTGTTCCGGGACGATGTGCTGGTGGCCAGCTCCCTGCTGCTCTACCGCAAAATGCCCATCTTTGGCAGCTGGATCTACTACGCCCCCCGGGGATTTGTCATTGATTTTCAGGATCAGGAGCTGTTGAAGGTCTTTACCGACCACCTGCGGGCCTATCTCAAAGAAAAAAAGGTCGCCTACCTGTTGGTGGACCCCGACTACTACTACCAGGTTACGGACGCCCACGACCATGTCATCAAGGAGAAGGACGACTTTGTCCAGCGCATGACCGCTCTGGGCTATGTCCACCAGGGGTTCAACATGGGGTTTGAGGCCACCCAGCCCCGCTTTACCTTCCGGCTCAAGCTGGAGGGCTCCCTGGAGGAGATCACCAACCGCTTTGACCGCTTTACCAAGAAGAACCTGCGCCAGTGCCAGGAGAACCAGATTGAGGTCTACGAGGAGGACAATCTGGAGCTGTTCTTTGAGATCATGCACGACACCGCCCTGCGGGACAACTTTTTGGAGTATCCCAAGAGCTACTACGAGACGGTGTACCACACTCTCAAACCCCTGGGGATGAGCAACCTCTATTTTGCCAAATACAGTCCCCAAAAGCATCTGCAGGCCATCCAAGGGCAGCTGGAGCAGGCGGACCGGGATATCCAGACCGCCGAGGCAAAGTACCAGGCCAAACCCACCGCCAAGATGGAGACCCAGGTCAAACAGGCCAAGGAGAAGAAGGAGCGCTTCCTAAAGATGCAGCACACCGCCGAGACCTATCTGGCGCAGTATCCGGACGGGATCGTGCTCTCCACAGGCATCAACATCAACACCCCCAACCGGGGCTGGACGGTGTTTGGCGGCAGCAGGCCCATTCTGAGGGAGCTCAATGCAAACTACGGGGTCACCTACCAGGCCATCCGCAACTTTCAGAGCCAGGGCATGGAGTTCATGGACTTCTTTGGCACGGTGGGCAACCCGGAGGACTCCAGCCACCCCATCGGAATCCACCGGTTTAAAAAGAAATTCTCTGGGGACTACATCGAATTCCCCGGGGAGTTCCATCTGATCATTCGCAAGGGACATTACTGGGCCTGGAAGAGGCTCTACCCCTTTGCACTCAAGGTGGTGCGCAAGCTCAACAAAGTTCGCCGCAAGGGGGAGCAGGAGTAACCGGCATTGCAAAACCCGCAGGAGAGACCTCCTGCGGGTTTTATGCTGTCAAAATCCATGGAAAAGGGACATATCTTTTTGTACTCCCGCATAGACATCCTATGGGCGAAGATTGTGTGCCGGGAGGGAAAAAGATGTACAAGACCATCAAGTTGCGCAGCTCCCTTTTGATCTGTGTCGGGGCAATCCTGGTTGCAGGCTCCCTCATTGGCAGCCTGGTCATGGGCCCTGTGGCCGAGCCGGACCCCTATCCCCTGCTCCATGTGGATGGCGATGCCGCATTTGTTCCCCAAAGCGGCAAATGTGCCTACCTGACCTTTGACGACGGACCCAGTGTCAATACACCGGTGATCCTTGACCTGTTGAAAGAGAAGGGCATCCAGGCCACCTTTTTTGTCACCGATCAGGACGAGGAATACTTTGAGCCCATGTTAAAGCGCATGGCCGCCGAGGGGCACACCATCGGTCTTCACAGCGACAGCCACAGCTACAGCAGCATCTACCAGAGCGCCGACAGCTTTTTACAGGATATGGACACCCTCAACCAGAAGATCATCCAGTGCACCGGGGTGCATCCGGAGATCTACCGCTTCCCCGGTGGGAGCAGCAACAAGGCCCTTCAGGGGGCCATGGGGGAGGAGATCCGCCAAGCCATGGCCCAGCGGGGCTATGTCTACTACGATTGGAACTGCGTGAGCAACGACTCTTTGGGGCAGGTCCTCTCCCCGGATGTGCTGTACCGCAACATGCTCCAGAGCGCCAAGGGGAAAAACCCGGTCTTCCTTCTCTGCCACGACTTTGCCGCCTGCACCACCACCCCTGCCTCGGTGGAGATGATCATTGATGAGCTGCTGAGCCAGGGCTATACCTTCTATCCCCTGAGCCGGCAGGTGGAACCCTACCAGTTTGTTCCCCTTGACCAATAATTCCCTCCTATTTTTCCGCAGGGAACCGCAGAATCCCCCTCTTTTCCCCTTGTCAGTCTGACTGCGACAATGATATAATGAATAAAAATAGAATTGATTCCTGCACTGCACCTGCCAAAACAGCGCTCCGGGAGGGCCCGGCCCATGGAGCACCAGGCACATGCATGTGGGAATGATTGGAACAGAAGAAATCTGGACACAACGCCCGCCTCTGCACCGCAAAGGCCCCGATGCGAGGCAAGATTTGAATATTGATTTGAGGGAGAACGATGGAACAAGGACTGTTTAAAACCGTGGCCTTCGGCGGCTTTCAGAAGGAGCAGGTGCTCCAATACATTGCCAAAGCGGACCAGGAGGCCCAACAGACGGAGAAGACGCTCAACGAGCGGATCCAGGAGATGAACCAGGCCAGCGCCCAGTTGGAGGAGCAGGTGGCCCAATATGGGGAGAAAATTGCCACCCTGGAGGAGCAGCTCCAGAGGGACAAGACCAAAATCCAGGAGCTGACGGACCAGGTGACCTCCCTCAACGAGGAGGTCAGCCGTCACAAGCTGGCCACAGCCAAGGCCCAGCGGGAGCTGGAGATCCAAAAGGCCTGCAACCGCCAGCTGGAGGAGCGCAACCAGGCCCTGCAGGAGAAGGAAAAGCAGTGGGACGCCGCCGCCGCCCAGATTGGAGACACCTTGCTGCAGGCACAGGCCTCTGCACAGCAGATGCTTCAGCAGGCCTCCCAAAAGGCCAAGGACATTCAGACCCAGTCCATGGACTCTGTCTCCAATGTCACCAGGCGGCTGGATCAGTTCCGGCTGGACCTGCAGCAGCTCAAGGAGCAGTTGGAGCGCTCCACCCAGCTGATGCAACAGCGTGTTTCCGAGCTGGAGTTGGCCATTGACCAGGCCCAAAAGCACCTGACCAGCCCTGATGAGAATGGCTCCAGCGCGTCAAAAGCTCCTGATCCCCAGCCCCTTCCGGCGGATGAAAAGGCACGGGCTGCGGAACAGGTCCCTTCGTTTTTTCGAGCGGCCGCCCATAACTGAGCCCATCCGGCCCACAGGCGGCGTCATCCGACAGATCTCCCCCTCCGCTACAAGGCGCAGAGGACCCTTGGCCCAGTTTCTGCACCGCAGGAGAAAATTGGGAAGACGATAAAAACAAATGGTACGGCACCTGGATCCCAGGCCGTACCATTTTTGTTTCTTTCTATCTTTCCATGCGGTTGGGGGATCATTGGCGTCTATCACCCATAGACGTGGATGGGGATGCGCGGTGGAACGCTGGGGGAAACGGCACGCCTCTCCCCCGTCTCATACCACAGAACAAACGGCAAGGGGCTTTGACATCCCCATTTGATGTCTCTACCAAAGGACCGGCACTTTGGTCCTGCAAGCTGGTGTCAGACTTCACCTCTCTTCGGCCTGCAGCGACCCTTTCATGGACAGAGCGCCGGAAGGAGGGGCACACACTGCGACACCTATGGCCTTCGCGTACAGAAAACTTGTCCCTGGCGGTGCAGCGAGAATCATGGATCAAATGGCCCACGGTAAAGGGGGAGCGCCCGATGAACGGGCGCTCCCCCTTTCGATGGAACACAACACAATATGACTATGGCGTCTGGGAATCGGAGGAATTCTCTTGGGCGGTGAACTGGGGGATGATCTGAAAGTTCTCAAAGGTCATCTCCATGTTCTCCCCTGGGACAGAGAGGGAGAGGAGGTTTCCATTTTCCCCATCCATGCGCAGCACAAATTCATAGGCGTCTGTCTGCCCCCGGAGCTCCAGTACCCCGTCCTCCAGGGAGACCGTGCAGCCCTGGGGTTCCAGCGCCCGATTCAGGGCATCCTGCATCACCCGGGCAATGGATCGGGCAGGGAATCCGTTGGCATTCAGCGACAGGCTCAACCCCTGGTAGGAGAGGGTGACCTCCTCCCCCTGCAGGGTGAGGGTCAGGTCCTTGAGGCTCTCCGGACTCTCAAAGGTCACGGTGGTGACCCCCTCCTGCGTGCGGGAGACCAGGGCCGTCAGGTCCATATCACCATAGCGGATGCTGGCCCGAGATTCAAACCCGCTGGGGACAGTGGGCTGGTTGCTCTGCTCCTGTTGGCATCCACATCCGCAGAACAGCAGAACCAGCAGCAGTGAAAGAAATACACCGGTCAATCGTTTCAAAACGGCACTCCTTTCCCGGCCAGCTATAGGCCGAGGGACAGAAAAACCTGAGACAGGTGACGGATCACATCGGTGGGCTGCATGGCGTAGCAGGAGAGCTCCTCCGCCGCTGCATCGGCCGCGGCACCGTGGAGGTAAGCGCCGCAGGCGGCACTGTAGAAGGGGGAGATCCCCTGGGCCAGCAGGGAGGCAATGATCCCTGTGAGCACATCCCCGCTGCCGGCCTTGGCAAGGCCCGGGTTGCCGGTCTGATTGACCAGCATCTCCCCGGTGGGGGAGGCGATCACCGTGTCCGGTCCTTTGAGGAGGAGAACCACCCCATACTCCCTGGCAAAATCCCTGGCCGACTGGAAGGGGGCGCTTTGCAGCGCCTCAATGGTCTCGCCGGTGAGGCGGGCCATCTCCCCCAGGTGGGGCGTCAGAATGATGGGGGCTTTGGCCTCCTTGAGAATGTTTATGTCCTGGGCCACCGCATTTATACCATCGGCATCAATGACCATGGGCTTGGTGGAACGGCGCACCAGGTCCTGCACCAGCTGGAATGTTTCGTTCCCCCGCCCCAGGCCGCTGCCAATGGACACCGCATCCACCCAACGCAAGCGGCTGTAGATGGTGTCCTTGGCGGAGAGGGCCATCTGCCCCGCGGCATTCTCCTCCACCGGCAGCAGCGTGGCCTCCACAATGGTACAGGCCAGCTGGGCACAAATGGACCTGGGTGTCGCCAGGGTGATATATCCCACTCCACTGCGCAAGGCTGCCGTGGTGGAGAGAATGGCCGCCCCGCAGTACCGCAGGCAGCCGCTGACGTTCAGGAGTTTGCCGTTGCTCCCCTTGTGGGAGGTGATGGCCTTGGGCTTGAGATGGTCCACCAACAGGTTGTTGTCCGTGCTGCGCAGGTTGATGCCCAGCCCCTCCCGGGCCCTGGGATCCACGCCGATATCGGCAAGAACCACCTCGCCGCAGTAGGGGACCGCCCCCTTCATGATGTGGGCCGGCTTGCAGCTGTCAAAGGCGATGGTATAGTCCGCTCGAACGCTGTCTGAATCGGCCATGCCGCTGTCCCCATGGACACCGGAGGGGATATCCAGAGCCACCACCTTGCCCCGGCAATCGTTGATCTGCCGGCACAGGGCCCCCACCAGGGGGGGAAGCGCCCCGTGGAATCCCGTGCCGTAGATGGCATCCACCAGGATCTCCGCCGCCTGGAGGGTGGCCAGGGTCTCCTGGTTTTGCTCCTCCCAGGGGAGGACGGGGATGTCCAGTGCACGCACCTGCTCCAGCATAGCCTGGGCCTGGCCGGTCTTTGGCGCTCCGCTGGCCAGGATCACTGCCACCTGGGCGCCCTTGTGCAGCAAACGCCGGGCGACCACAAAGCCATCACCCCCATTGTTGCCGCTGCCACAGATGCAGACACAGCGCCTGTTTTCCACCCCCAAGGTCTGGCGGATATAGGAGGCCGCGGCCGCCCCCGCGTTCTCCATCATCCCCTCATAGCTGTGGCCGTACTCCACCGCCCTGGCCTCGATCTGCTTCATCTCCTGTGAGGTTACAATCCACATGGCTCTGCTCCCCCTTTCTCATCCTCTCCCCCATCCAGGGGGTCCTCCTCCCGGTAGGCTGTCACCATGGCGCAGGCGGTATCGTCCGTGTGGCTGATGCTCACAGAGAACCTCCACCCTTGGGCCAACCTCTGCGCCCGGCCGGTCAGTTCCAAATAGGGCTTACCCCCGTTGTCCCGCAGGACAGAGACCTCCGACAGGTCAAACCCCACGAGGCCCGTCCCCATGGCCTTGGAGAAGGCCTCCTTTGCAGCAAAATTCCCCGCCGCGCTGGGGCCCGGGTCCCGCTTTGCCAGGAGGAAATCCCGTTCCTCCTGGGAGAACACCCGCTGGAGAAAGCGGGGCCGCTCCATACTCCGGCGGATGCGGTCAATGTCCACCAGGTCGATGCCTGTTTCAATTCTCATGGACGCTCTCCCAGGTGCCGGGCTCCACCACCCGCCGGGGCAGGTAGGGTCGGATGGCCCGCAGGCACTTGGCCTCCCCCTGGAACACCACCAGCAGTTTGCCCTGTTCCGGCCGGGGAACTACAAAGTAGAACTGGTTCTCCCCACTGGGGCTGCGGCCCAGGAACAGGACCTTCTGCACCCCTGCAGGGGGCTTCATACCGGGGCGGTACCGGCCAAAGCCCTCCACCTGGGAGCACTTGACCGTCAGCAGCCGCTTGCGGGAGCGCTTAGCCGTGATCCGGTCAAAGTCCACCTCTCCATTGGTCACCGCGTACTCATACTCAGTTTGAAAAAGAGTAAAGACATAGTAGGCCCCCACAAAGCAGGCCAGGGCCAGCAGCAGGGTCAAAAAGTAGAGCCCACCCCACAGGATGAGCACAACCCCCGCCACAGCCAGCAGCAGGGCGCCCCCCCACTGGAGCAGCCGCTCCACACCGGTGGGGATTTTTTTGACCAGGCATTCCACAAAGACGTCTGACATGGACGACATCCTTTCTGAAGGGAAGTCGACGGATCCGCCCCGGCATCTGTAGAAATTTTTTCAAAATTGCAGGCGAATTCTGTCGTAAAAATCTTATTCAGTATACCATAGAAGGGGCACAAATTCAATCTGCACCCCCTTGCAAAATGGATTTGGCTGTGCTATGATAGGTGTCATTGAAATGGGTTTTGACCAAAAATCCCCCTTTCATACACAATTGCATCATGGTGTAAACGCTGTGACAAAGAGAGTAGGCCATCTCTCCCCCCACAGAGAGGGTCCGTTTGCTGAAAGGACCTGCCGGAGGCGTGGTTGAAGTTCACTTTTGAGCGGCCCTGCTGACAAGTAGGCGGGGACGGAGCGCGCCACGTTACCGGCGCACAGAGTGTTTGCTCTTGATGGCAAAAAAACGGGTGGTACCGCGGAGGATTGTCCTTCGTCCCTTACATGGGACGAAGGACTTTTTGTTTGCCCTCCTCCACGTTGCGCTGCCCTTCTCTCAGGGGCAGGGCCGCCAGAACAGTCCGGCCGCCGCCCCAACAGCACAGGCCGCCAGGCCAGAAGAAAGGAAGGTAATCCATGAAAGCTGCACTGCAGGCAATCCAGCAGCAGGCGACCCAGGAGCTGGAGCAGATCCACGACGCCAAGGAGCTGGAAAATTACCGGGTCAAGTATTTGGGCAAAAAGGGCGAGGTGACCGCCATCCTCAAGCAGATGGGCAAGCTCTCCCCCGAGGAGCGCCCGATCATCGGACAGCTGGCCAACCAGGTCCGGGAGGAGATTGAGGCCATGATCGCCCGCAAGGGGGAGGCCCTCAAGGCCGAACTGCTGGAGCAACAGCTCCTGGCGGAAAAGCTGGATGTGACCATGCCCGGCGCCCGCCGTCCCCTGGGCAAAAAGCACCCCCTGACCCAGGTGCTGGACGAAATCAAGGAGATCTTTTTGGGCATGGGCTTCGATGTGGCCCAGGGCCCGGAGGTGGAGACCGACTACTACAACTTTGAGGCCCTGAACATTCCCAAGGGGCACCCTGCCCGGGATACCCAGGATACCTTCTACATCTCCGACAATGTGGTGCTGCGCACCCAGACCTCCTCCATGCAGATCCGTACCATGGAGCAGAAGAAGCCTCCCATCCGGGTCATTGCCCCCGGCCGGGTGTACCGCTCCGATGCGGTGGATGCCACTCACTCCCCCCTGTTCCACCAGGTGGAGGGGTTGGTGGTGGACAAGGGTGTCACCATGTCTGACCTGAAGGGGACCTTGGAAATTGTGGCCAAGCGTCTGTTTGGGGAGGATGTGAAGGTGCGCTTCCGTCCCCACCACTTCAACTTCACCGAACCCTCTGCCGAGATGGACATCATGTGCTTCCACTGCCAGGGGGAGGGCTGCCGCCTGTGCAAGGGCGAGGGCTGGATCGAAATTTTGGGCTGTGGTATGGTGCACCCCAACGTCCTCTCCATCTGCGGCATTGATCCGGAGGAATACAGCGGCTTTGCCTTTGGCATGGGTCTGGAGCGCCTGGTCATGCGGCGCTTCAACATTGACGACCTGCGGCTCTTCTACGAGAACGACCTGCGGTTCCTGGATCAGTTTTAAGAGGAGGTAAGGACCATGAATCTTTCCATGAGATGGCTCAAAGAATTTGTGGATTTGGATGTTCCCACCCGGCAGTATGCGGCGGATATGACCATGTCCGGCTCCAAGGTGGAGGGGTACGCCGTGGAGGGGAGCGAGATCACCAACGTGGTGGTGGGCAAGTGCCTGTCTGTGGAGAAGCACCCCAACGCCGATACCCTGGTGATCTGTAAGATCGACGTGGGCGAAGGGGAGCCCCTGCAGATTGTCACTGGCGCCACCAACATGTTCCCCGGCGCCTACATCCCCGTTGCCAAGGATGGATCCACCATTGCCGGCGGCAAGGAGATCCACAAGGGCCAGCTCCGCGGGGCGGAGAGCAACGGCATGCTCTGCTCCCTGGCGGAACTTGGGCTGACCCAGCACGACTTTCCCAACGCCATTGAGAACGGCATTATGATTCTGGACCAGGAGTATCCCCTGGGTATGGACATCCATGAGGCCCTGGGGCTCAACGACACCTGTGTGGAGTTTGAGATCACCCCCAACCGGCCCGACTGCCTCTCGGTCATCGGCCTGGCCCGGGAGACCGCTGCCACCTACCGCCTGCCCCTCAAGCTCCACACCCCCGTGGTCAAGGGCGGCGGCGGACCGGTGAGCGACTACCTGAAGGTGGATGTGGAAAACACCAAGCTCTGTAAGCGCTACATCGGGCGCATGGTCAAGGATATTAAGATCCAGCCCTCCCCCCGCTGGATGCGGGAGCGTCTGCGCGCCAGCGGCGTGCGGCCCATCAACAACATTGTGGATATCACCAACTATGTCATGCTGGAGTACGGCCAGCCCATGCACGCCTTTGACTACCGGCATGTGAAGGACGGCCACATCATCGTGCGCAACGCCAAGGAGGGAGAGGTCATCACCACCCTGGATGGTGTGGAGCGCAAGCTTTCCCCAGAGATGTTGCTGATCTGCGACCCAGACGGCCCCTCCGCCATCGCCGGCGTCATGGGCGGGGAGTACAGCGGCATCTATGACGACACCCAGATGATCGTCTTCGAGTCCGCCTGCTTTGACAACGTATCCGTGCGCACCACCTCCCGGAAGGTGGGCCTGCGCACCGAGGCCTCCGGCCGGTATGAGAAGGGGCTGGATTCCCGCAACTGCCTGCCCGCCGTGGAGCGCGCCTGCGAGCTGGTGGAGCTGTTGGGCGCCGGCACTGTGCTGGACGGTATGGTGGATGTAGACAACGACCAGAAGGCGCCCAACCGCATCCCCTTCCAGGTGGATTGGATCAACCGGTTCCTGGGCATCCAGGTGAGCCGCCAGGAGATGGAGGCCATTTTGAAGCCTTTGGACATTGTGGTGGATGGGGGTGAGCTGATTCCCCCCTCCTACCGGGCAGATCTGGAGGGCAAGGCGGACATTGCCGAGGAAATTGCCCGTTTTTATGGGTATAATAAGATTCCAACCACCGCCATCACCGGCGTGGCAGAGGCCCGTCTGACCCCCGGCCAAAAATTTGAACGCACCGCCGTGGACACCCTGCTGGCCCAGGGGCTCTATGAGGTGATGACCTACTCCTTTGTCAGCCCCAAGGTCTATGACAAAATCCGTCTGCCCAAGGAGAGCCCCTTGCGCAAATCTGTGGTCATTGGCAACCCCTTGGGGGAGGATACCAGCATCATGCGCACCACCGTGCTGCCCTCCATGCTGGAGGTGCTCTCCCGCAACTACAACAACCGGAACCTGTCCGCTGCCTGCTTTGAGCTGGGCAACGAGTACCTGCCGGTGGATGGCCAGGAATTGCCCGACGAGCGCACCCAGGCCGTCATAGGCATGTATGGGGATGGGGTGGATTTCTATCAGCTCAAAGGCGTTGTGGAGACCCTGCTGGAGGCGCTGAATGTCACCGGTTGGGAGATTCAGCCTCAGACCCAGGACCCCACCTTCCACCCCGGCCGGTGTGCCCAGGTGGTCTGTGGCCAGGAGGTGTTGGGCATCCTTGGAGAGGTTCACCCTCTGGTGCTGCAAAACTATGAGCTGGGCACCAAGGCATACCTTGCCAAACTGGATATGGGCCGCATGATGGCCCACGTGGGACCGGAGAAGAGCTACCACCCCCTGCCCAAATACCCGGCCACCACTCGGGATCTGGCCATTCTCTGTGACGAGGACCTGCCGGTGCTCACCATGGAAAAGGCCATCCGCGGTGCAGTTGGCGATATTCTGGAGCAGGTGGAAATCTTCGATGTCTATCGAGGCAAACAGATCCCCGCAGGCAAGAAGAGCGTGGCCTACAGCCTGGTGCTGCGGGCGGAGGACCGCACCCTCACCGATGAGGAGACGGACCGCGCCGTGGCCGGCGCCCTCCAGGCTCTGAGCGAACTGGGCGCACAGCTACGCAGCTGATGGGCTTTGACAATTTTTTCAATTGCCACCCTTGATTCTTCCCGCCGACTATAGTATCCTAGTAACTAGAAGAAAGAGGTGATTTGATGCACGAACCAACCATTTCCTTTACCATCCAGCATGAGAAGGAGAAGCAGGTCAAAGAGATCTTAACCACGGTGTACGATGCCCTCAAGGAGAAGGGATACAACCCCATCAATCAGATTGTGGGATATATTCTCTCTGAGGATCCCACCTACATCACCACCCACAACAGTGCACGAAGCCTCATTCGTAAGATCGACCGGGACGAGTTGCTGCAACTGTTGGTCAAATCTTATCTCAATGACTGATTCCATCGGGGGTCTGCCGTCAGGCAGACCCCGTGCTGTTTCTCTGGGAGGTCTCCCCTTAGCCCTTTTTAAACATCTCCCCGCCGAACTGTCACAAAAAGAGCCATGGGTCTCTCCATTTCAGGGAGAGACCCATGGCGCTTTCTCATCGATGGCGATGCCGCCTCTCGAACTTCAGACACCTGCTCCGCTGTCATCAGGGGGCATTAGGGTGACTAGGACAAGCTCTGGCCGGTTGTTGACGCGAAAGGGGATGATGCTGTTGCCGATGCCCCGGCTGACCACCATATTGGTATCGCCCTCGGTGTAGAGCCCCGCGTCATATGCCGGGAACAGCCCCTGTCCCGGCGCCACCACACCGCCCAAAAACGGCAGCCGCACCTGGCCCCCGTGGGCGTGGCCCGCCAGCACCAGATCCACGCCGCTGGCCACGTAGGTATCAAACAGCTCCGGCCGGTGGGAGAGCAGCACCGTGTAGGAGCCATCCTCTGGAACCAGGTCGGTCAAAATGGCCGCCATGGCGCTCTCCTCATGGTCGGGGTCGGCAAAAAAACTGGGGTCCTGTACCCCTATCAGATGGATGGATGCCCCGTCCCGCTCCAACAGGACAGCCTCATTCTCCAGGACCACCACCCCTGCACGGATCAGATCCTCCCTGAGCTGGTCATAGGAGGGAATCCTGGCCTCGTGGTTGCCTGGCACGTAGTAGGTGGGGGCGATGGACACCGCCTGCTGCGCAAAGGCAAGGCTCACCGCCAAATCGGTGTGATTGGAGTCCACCAGGTCGCCGGTGAGCACAATCAGATCCGGCTCCGTCCCCTGGAGCAGGTCAATCAGCACCTCGTTGTTCTCCCCAAACTCCGCATTGTGCAGGTCAGAGACCTGGGCGATGCGATAGCCCACAAAATTTTGGGGCAGTTTTGTGCCAGTTACTCCGATCTCGCTGACCATGAGGGCAGTATTTCCCCAGAGAACCCAAGCAAAAAATATCACCAGCAAAATCCCCACAAGGATGAGGATGCCAACGCGTCTCCTATGCTGTCTGTCAGACATCTTCACCGTCCACCTCTCCTCTGCCGGATCCGTCAACTTGCTGCCCTGTGATGGATCACAGAACCGCGGCGCGAAAAACTGGTTCCCCGCCTGCCTAGGTCCGGTTGTTTTTCTGCCAATCCATCACCGACCCTGCCACAATGCCAATCAACATCCCAAAACTTGCTCCCAGGGGGATGCAAAACAGGCTGTCGATCCAGACCCACAACAGACTGCCGATGCCGGCTCCGGCCGACAGGCCCACTGCAATCCCAAGAGTCAAATAGGTATGGGAGTTCTGATCCATGCTGCCCCACCTCCAACGGCTGGTCTCTATGTCCTATCATGTCTTTCCTGCGATGTCACCATGATACCACATCGCCGGCTCCCCGTCCATTCACAGATTTCCCTTTGAGGCGGTATCTTGTCCGTACATTGCTCCTCTAATACGGAAGTTTGCGCTGGCCAGAACGGTCTTTCTGCCACATTGTCCTATGAACTGGTAGATGATGGCTCCATGGCGTTTACTTCTGCTTTAAAATGTGTTATACTGAACTTAATCATTGTGATGGTACCTCTGCACGGCAAGCGCAGAGTTCCTTTTTTCTGCGGGAGATTTTTCTCCCAGGGAGACTGTTCCCTTTTGTGTATATGAATGTTATGATGAGGAGGTTTTTGGAATGAGCGAGACCAAAAAGAAAAAGGAATCCTTTTTTTCCTATAAAGGCCGCCCGTTGGTGCGCAACGGCAACATCCTGTACTATGGCAACATGGACGGGAGCTGCGTGGCCTTTTTGCAGATCCTGGGGGACGAAAAGATGCAGGATCTCTCTGTTGGCAACAAGGTGGTGGTCCAGCTGCTGTCCACCGACACCAGCCTGCGCATGAAGGAGCGGATCCTGAAAAAGAGCGAAAAGAACGGCCTGTATGAGGCGCTGAACATCGCCTCCATCTGGCTAGACCGGGCGGAGACCCCCAGCGATGCCGCCAATTGATTCCAAATACAGCAGTTGACTGTGCAGCACGGCCCTTGGGCCGTGCCTGTTTTTTCTTACTTGGGGCAATCAGTGTACCTTCCAACTGGTGCCGCCCTTCAATTTAACAAAATTGTACAGTTATTTTTCGTAACTTTCCATAAATCTATGATATATTTCCCAAATTTAGATTGACAGGCCACCGCTCCCTTGGGTATGATGGATCACATAGGGGAACATTTCAATCGATTGGGAAAGGTGGAATAGGGAATGTCGCATGCACCCATTGTGGAAGAGATGATTCAACTGGCGCAGGTCAACGCCCCCTCCCGCGGGGAGCGGGAAATGGTGGATCTGTTGACCCAGCGGCTGCAGGAACTGGGCTGTGACGTCTGGGAGGATGGGGCAGCCATCCATATTGAAGGCGGGACCGCTGGGAATCTCCACGCCTGTTTGGAGGGGACTCTCCCCGGCGCTGTACTATTTGTGGCCCATCTGGACCGGGTTCAGAATGGGGGTGGCATCCATCCCCAGATCCAGGGGGACCTGTTGGTGAGCGATGGCAGCACCATTTTGGCAGCGGATGACCTGGCGGGGGTCTGTGCTATTTTGGATGGGCTGTGCCGGGTCCATCAGACCCAGACTGCCCACCCGCGCATTGAGATCCTCCTCACCGTCTGCGAGGAGATCGGCCTGCAAGGGAGCAGGTATGTGGACCTCTCCCGGCATGTGGCGAAGATGGGGTATGTTTTGGACTCCCCTGGCCCCACTGGCCGGGTGTTGGACTCTGCCATGGGAAAGGCAGAACTGTTTTTGGATGTGAAGGGCCGCGCGGCCCACTGTGCCTACCCGGAGCTGGGGATCAGCGCCACCAGGGCGGTGGTGCTTCTCCTTGCCCAGCTGGAGGACGGACGCATCGACGAGGAGACCGTGGCCAACTGGTCCACCCTTCTGTCCCCCACCCCCTGCAACACCATTCCGGAGCAGTGCCACGCCCAGGCCTTTCTTCTGAGCCGGAACTTCTCCACCATGGAGCGATACATCGCCCGCTTTGAGGAGACCGCCCAACAGATCCAAGCCCAGACCGGTGCGGAGATTATCGCCCGTTCTCTGGTGCACTATCCCCCCTTCTCTGTTCCGGAGGACAGCCCCACCATCCGCCGGGCACGCAGCGCCATGGAGGAGCTGGGGATCCCTGCCCGTGTGGAGCATGGGGCAGGCGGGTGCGATGCCAACCGCCTCAACGACCAGGGGATCCAATGTGTGGCGCTGGCCACAGGCTATTCCAAAAACCACACCAAGGGGGAGCAGCTGTCCATTCCGGATCTGATCCAGGCCGGGGCCCTGGTGGAGCGGCTCATGGCGGCCCCTGTGGAGGGGTAGATATCTCCCTCAGTCCTGCCATATAAAAAGCCGGAGCCCATGAAACTGGGCTCCGGCTTATATCCTAAAATAGGGCTGTAAAGGTGCTGTTGGCACCTCTATGAGACGTTCCTATCCCCGGGTCTGCCGCCAGTAGCTGGCCATGGTGAAGGAGGTGTCCTCTGTCAGTTCCCGGCCCAGGCAGACAGGAGGAACAAAGGCATTTGCCTGCACCACGCTGGCAAACTCCACCTCCCCATAGGAGAAGGCGTGGGGGGTCCCCTGGTCCACCAGGTTGCACTCCAACTGCAGCCCCTCCGGAAGGGCAAAGACCCACTGTTCCTTGTGGATGGGCGCACCTTTGACCAAGGTTAGGAGCTGCTCATAGGTCTGTTGGGTCAAGTCCAGCTCGATCTCTTGACGGACCAGGGTGCCCTCTCCCTTGAAGCACAGGCGGTAGGTGTCCCTGTCCCCCACCGTCTTTTTTCGGATGCGCACCACCGGGTCCAGGGCCAGATAGCTCTGTTCCATCAGGGAGTGCTCCACCAGAGGCAGGTTCTGGGGGAGGGTATCCAACCAAAATTTTCGTTCAATCTCCACCGTCCTAGTCCTCCTCCATCACCTGGTCAGCCAGCTGTTCCAACTGGGGCGCCACATGGCGCCAATCGGGCTTGGTGTCCCGCAGCAGATCTGCGTCGTCCTCCAGATCTCCCCAGACAGAAAAGCGGCCATCGTCCTGGAGTACCACCTCCAGTTCCACATATTTGCGGTAGTTCTCCGGGTCAAAATTTTCCTCTTGGCCGAAAAGCAGGGTTGCCGCCTGGATCTTGCGCTCCCCCTGAAAGAAAAGCCGTTTCATAGGCTCCATCCCTCTTTTTCATATGGATTGGTCGGGACCTCCCCACCAGTGGGAGGCTTATTTTTATTCTAGCACAATTTTTCCCCGCCAATCAACCCTTTGAAAGGACGGCCCCTTTTCATGATATATCGTGATGGCTTGAACTCTGTCGGTTTCATCACAGCAAATTCCAAAAGAGTGTCGGTCCTTGAAATAGGGATCCCTTTATTTTCATAGCACAATATGAAAGATTGATTAAAAGCAACCCCCGGTTTCGGAAATTTCAATTATAGTTGATGGTGGGTAACCATGGATTGTGGTATCGTGTTTCCAAGGAGGTAACGTAGATGTTGTCCGAAAGAATATATCGGTTCAGACGGGAGCGTGGGTTTTCTCAAGAGCAGCTTGCAGAAAAGATAGGCGTTTCCAGACAGGCTATCTCTAAATGGGAGAGTGGAACATCAACACCTGAATTGGAAAAACTATTGGCATTGAGTGAGTGCTTCCATATTACTTTGGATGAGCTTGTGAAGGAAGACACCGTCAGTCAGGGTGCAAATGAAATGCCACAAGAAATAAAAGAAGCCAAAGTTTCCAAAGCTATTGAGGGGAAGGTGGGCATCATCCTTTGTTTGGTTGGCGCCATCTGCCTCATCCTGTATGGGTTCATAATGGTTATAAGTCCAAGTGCAACAGAACAGCTTAATGCCGCTTCCATGATTACGCTAAATGGTTCTGGTGTAGTACTGATCCTTTGTATCCTTTCGATGGCCATAGGCCTGATGCTAATACTGCGAAAGAAATGAGCTGGAGGTAAAACATATGAAAAGGATAAGTTATCTATTTATTGTTCTTGGAATCCTGCTCTCTGACGTGATGTGTGCAGTGGTTGCATATAACTACTGTGCTTTGCAGTGGGGTGGGCAGTATGCTGGATATAGCGCGCCAGCCAGTATGGCATTTTTATCTTTCATTCCTTACGGAATCGGAGTTGCATTCTGTGTTATTTTGGCACAGTTCTTTTACAAAAAGCGGAAAAACAAAGAATAAAAGATGCGCTGAAACAGGAGGGTATGCCCCGTGCAGGGCATACCCCTTTTGTATCTATTCACCAATGGATTTCAATTTTTCCGAAAAAGGGAGAAGGACGAACACCTTGGGATACCCGTTGAGTCATCACCGACAGGGCACCGTAGGGCACGATCCATGCAAACCGATAAAGTGTATCTCCTCATTGCAAAAGGGGGAGCTGGCAGCTCCCCCTTTTACGGTTTTATAAGGATGTTCCATCCACCCATCCGGTGACATTGGCGCCGATGGGTTCCTTGCCCACCCGGTCAGGGCTGTTGGTGACCCGGTAGCGCCCATTGACCTGGACTCCGTCATACAGGTAGTAGGTGCCAGTGAGGGTTCCCGCCTGCACCTTGGTGCTGGCCGTGGCGTAGAGGGGGGTCCCGGAGAGCGAGACCCGCGCCCCGGCAACAACTGGTCTCTTGCCAAAGCCATTGAGGCCCGCCTGCTTCATGATGGCGGGATAGTCCTGGTAGGCATAATCCAAATCAACTCTGGTGGAGATGCCCGCCACGCTCCCCTGGTTGCTGTGCTGCCACAGACCATAGGGCAGAGGGATGGTGGGGGCCTCTTGGCTCCACTGGGCCACCCAGATGTCAAATTTGTTCATTCCAGGCCCGTTGAGTATTCCGTTGAGGGGGCTGGCACTGGCATAAACGGCGATGTAATACCCGGCCTCCTCCACGGTCTCACAGAACAACTGCACCAGGGAGAGCAGCGTCTCCTTGGGGAGGTTCAACGCCTGCCCCTCCACATCTAGGGCCAGCGGATATTCAAAGGTGTATCCCTTGATGGCGTTGAGGAAGTACTGGGCCTCTGCCCTTGTCTGGGCCTCGTTGGTCCCGTAGAAGAAGTGGTAGGCCCCAATGGGGACGCCTGCGGCCTTGGCCCCTTTTACATTTTCATGAAAGCGGCTGTCGGTGATGGTGTTGCCCGCCGTGGCTTTTAAGATGGCAAACTCCACGCCGCCGGCCCTGGCCGCGGCCCAATCGATGGCGCCCTGCGCGCCGGAGACATCAATTCCTTTTGCAAGTATGGTCATATGAATTTCCTCCTAAGTGGTGATGGTCAGATCCTCCCCATGTAGTCTATGCATGGGGGAGGCCAAAGGATACACCCTATGAAGTGGGGCCGGTGAATCAAACCTTTGATAAGGGGACTCTCTTCCATTGCCATGGGAAAGGCATCAGAAGACCTTATCCCTCGGTCTATCTTTCCATGGACCAATTGGAAATTGACAAGTATTTTTTGTAGGTTTGTCAAACATATTGGACAGTGAACTCATAAGGAGAAAGCCAGTTGAGAGGCCTCATGGGGAAATTGTTGGAGCGGCGG
>CAJFOV010000019.1 GCA_904397835.1 Candidatus Aristotella avistercoris | reverse complement strand
CGTCCGATGAAAAAGCGCTGCTTTTGAATCGGTCAACGCCGTGAGGTTATTATAACATCAACAACGGCTCGCAGAGCCGGTTCCTCTGACGTTTCAATGTTCTCCCAGGCGTCCGATGAAAAAGCTTTGCTTTTGAATCGGGGAACGCCGTGAGGTTATTATAACACATCTTCTGCAATTATCCAACGGTTCTTGGCCATCTTTTTATACTAAAATGGTGGATTTTTAAAAATTTTTCTGACATTGCTCTCTTTCTGCCTCCCCTGGCGTCGGTGACAAAACAGATGGAGCCATTCACAACTTTCATCCACACGGTTGCAGACACAAAGGCACCCCGATTCCAGCGCTATTGATGTGTCCTTTCCCCCATCAATCGGAGGGGCTGGCGAATGACCGTCTTCAGACGCTCCGGTTTGCACTTGCGCACGTCGCTGAGATAGATCTCATGGTGGCGTCTGTCTCCGGAATCATCCAGACAATACCCCTGCTCCTGGGCAAATTCTTCCATCTTGCGGATGGTGTCCGGCTCGTTGTCATAGGGGCCGATGTGCATACACTGTACACAGAGGCCCTCCTCATAGGTCAAGAACTGGACTTTGGCACCATCGATTCCCTTCTTTTGGGAGGCCTCTTGGACCGCCCACTGGAAGATCTCCTGTGTCACAAACTCCGGCAGCCGGATCATAGAGATCCACTGGAACCGCTCCTTGTGGGCAAAGTCGATGCCCTGGGTGCCCTCCTGCCACCAGAGGCCCTCCAGCGGAGGGACCACATAGTCAAAATATCCCTCTAATTGGTGCGTTCCCAGCTTGCTCATTTTGATGGTGTAGGCCACCGTGTACAGCAGGCCTATGGCGGCCTTGTAGGCGCCTCCCTCTTGGTTGGGGTCTCCCTCACCCTGCACCGCCAAAAAGTTCATGGGGGGCACTATGACAATCTGAGGCGTGCGGGGCGGCAGATAGAAGGCCCGGTACTCCTTTTTATAGTCAAACGCTGCCATGTGATCTCCTCCTTCGCTTCGGTTTTGGCGCCGGAAGGGCCTGCCAGGTGATCCGCACCAGCGCGGTGAGGTCCCTGCAGCCGTCTGGATCTTCAATCCAAAAGTAGTCCTTTGCCCCCTCATAGGGCGGGGCCTTGGGCAGATCTGGGAAGGCTGCCTCTCCCTGGGGTGTGATTTTGACAAAGAGCTTGTCGTCACAGATGACGCCCAAAAACTTGCCGTCACAGTACCAGCCGTATTCCCCAAACATTTTGCGGTAGGAGATCTTCCCCGCCTCCCGCAGCTGCTCTGCGGCATACTCCACAAACTCCCTACTGGAGGCCACGTTTTTCACCTGCCTTCACACACCGGATGACATACTTCAGGGGCACGTCCATCCGTTGGGCGATCTGCTGTGCCGTCATGCCCTGGCGCAGAAAGCGCCGGCAGACCATCCCCATGGTCTCGCCCACCTCAATGATGTGGCGGTCGGGGTCATAGAAACGCACCACACGCTGCCCCCAGGGGTGTTCCACCGGCGGATGGACAGTGTGGACGGTGTCATTCTGCTGGAGTCTTTCCAAAAAACCTTCCAAATCGTCCTCTTCAAAGTAGAGTTCCGCGTCCCTTCCGCCAAAGGACACGTCCGTCTGCTCCCCCTGGATCAGGCGCAGCCAACTGTCCCGTGTCTGTAGACAGATCCCGCCGGTCAATGTCACATTGGCGCCAAAATCCAGGATCACATGGAGCCCCAGAACCTCCCGATAGAATGTCTTGGAGCGCTCCAGATCCTCCACAACCAGTACCGGGTTTTTAAACTTCATCCTTCCATGGCCTCCTTCAAACCGATGTAGAGGTGGATTTCCACCGTCTCTGCCCCTTGGGCCATCTGGTACACCTCAAAGTCACAGCGGAAGGCCCTTGGCAGGTGCATCCCCCAGATGGTCCGCCAGGTTCCGGCCACCGTTGGGGCCATGCCGTCCCTTGAGCAACGGACCACAAACTTTGCATAGCGCCCCTTGGGGATGCGCCGCAGCGTATGTCCGGGAAACCGGTCTTCCCGCTCCACCAGGCAACCGGTCAGGGCCGTGTAATCGTCATCAGTACCTCCGGCATAGTCCGTGTAAAGGCAGATGGCCCTTGGATCCATCCGGTGGGGAATCTCCCCGCCCTCCTGTGCATAGCGCCGCCACAGCGCATCGATGGCGCGCCCCACGTCCGGCGCATGGTTGTTGGTGCGAACCGTAAATCCTGCCACAAGTTGCTCCTGCAGAGTGACAATTTCATATTCCATAGGGTGGACTCCTTTCCACTGAATGGAATCATTCTACCAGATCAAACTGGACAGCTGTCTGTCAGGAATCCCCATACAGGCGCTGCAGGTCCGCCCCAAACGACGCCAGCTTTTTGCGCAGCGCCCTGGGTTCCAGAAGCTCCGCCCCGCCGCGGAAGGACAGGATCCACCCCAGAATGCTCTCCTCATCGGTAAAGCCCAGGGAGACAAAGAGCCGCCCGTCCGGCTGTGGGACAAAGCAATCCGGCCCATACTCCTCCACCAGCCGCCAACGGTACTCTGCCGCAATCAGGGCCTGCACTTGGTAGAGATGGGGGAACACCCGCTCCGTGGAGAGATCCGGCAGAGGAGCCTGGCGCTTTTCAAAGGCTTTACCGGTTTGCAGCTCCGTCATCCGGTTGAGCTTAAAGAGGCGGTAGTCCTGGCGATCCTGGCAGTAGCCCCAGATATACCAGTTGGCCCAGTGGAAAATCAGGTCATAGGGCTCAATCACCCGAAAGGACTCCCCCTTCGGCGCAAAGTAACGGAAACTGACACAGCGGCCGCAGGCAATGGCCCCCCGGAGCAATTCAATTTTGGGGGCCAAGGCGGATTTGCTCCAGGAGGAGAGATCGATGAGGATGTGCTCCCCACCGGACACCAGGGCGGAGGCCCCAGCCGAGAGCTTTTCCATGAGCTGGACATAACGGTTGGTTCCGCTGACGCTGTCCAAACTGCGCAGCCCGGTCAAAATGGCCTGCATGTCCTCGGAGGTCAGCAGCGTATTGTCAATCTTATACCCCTCCATAATGGAGATGCCGCCCTTTGCTCCCTGGGTGGTCACCAGAGGGATGCCAGCCTTGCAGAGGTCCTCAATATCCCGGCTGATGGTGCGGCGGGACACCTCAAACTTTTCCGCCAGATAGGGGGCGGTCACCCTGTCCTGCTGGAGCAGGATGGACAGAATCCCAATCATACGGTCAATCTTCATAAAACATCCTCCCCGACGGCCATGAGGGATCTTTCTCTCTCCCCCAGTATGACACAGCATCCATGACAATAGTGTGTCATGTTTGCGGGGGATTTTGGGCCCGCGCTGTCATTTTGCACATGAGGCGGCCCATAGCCGTGGGCCACAGGTAGCAGAGCCCCATCTGCAAGCGCTGCATCCGACTGTGGCAGATGACAAATCCTTTGGCGTGGATGTGTTTTGCAAGGCCCGCCCCCACCTGTTCTGGCAGGGCCATGAATTCCTGCGGTACTGGCAGTGGCGCGGAGGATCTGGTGCGGGTCAGAGGCGGATGAAACAGATGAAAGGTGATCCCCCGGTCCCGGTACTCCAGGTCCAAACATCTGGCCAGGGATTCCATTGCGCCCTTGCTGGCGGCATAGGGGCTGATTCCTGCAAAACCGGTGACACCAACACCGGAACTGGTGAAAATGACCCTGCCGCCGCCCTGTTCCAGCATATGGGGCAGCACCGCCCTGGCCAGGTGGATGGCGCCGAAGAGATTGACCTCCAGCACCTGGCGGTAAAAGGCATCATCTGCTGTTTCAAAGGGCAGGAAGGCACAGCGACAGGCGTTATGGACGGCAATCTCAATGGTTTTGAGCACCCCTGCCGCCGCTTTAACGGCCTGTTGCACCGCCGCTTCCTCCTGTACATCGCAGCAATAGACATAGAGCCCACCCGGATATTGGCGCGCAAGGTTTTCCAGCACATCGGTCTCCACATCCAGAGCCGCCACCCTGTTGCCATCCGCAAGGAGCTGCCGAACCAGATGGTATCCGATCCCCTGGTTGGCTCCGGTGACAAGCACGTTGGCCATCTAAAACACCCCCTTCTCCTGCAAAAAGCAGGCAATCTGCTTCCCCGCCTCCTGACGGAACCGTTCCCGTTTCTCCTGGGTCAATTCCCCGCACATCAGGTACCGCTCCATATAGAGAAAGATGGGTGCATAATATTGAACCGCCAGGGAACTGGCATCTCCCTTGGGTAGGATCCCCCGGTCCATCAGGGCAGCGAATACCCTCTCTTGGAACTGCAGGGGCCTTTCAAAGAGCCACTGGTCGTAACTCCGTTGAAGTTCCCCATCACTTCCCTGCTCCATGCGCAGCAGCCGCAGGCAGGCATTGCAAAAATCGTCCATGAGATATTCGTCAAAAAATGCCTGGGTCACACCGGTACCAAACCCGTCCCCTGGCTGCAGAGGGTCCGCCATTGCCGTCTCCATCCGGTCCATGAGGGCGCCGGCCCGCTCCTCGAACCGCTGCAGCAGCACCTGAAGAATCTCCCGCTTATTTTCAAAGTGATAGTACAGGGTGCTCTCCTTAATGGGGACCAATTTGCAGATATCCCGGATGGAGACCGCCGGATATCCCCGTTGGGAGAAGAGGCGCAGAGCGATCTCCAGAATCTTTTCTTTGGTGTGCATGGGCGTCATGGTACCCCTCCAATCTAACAGTTGTTAGATTCATTTTATCGAACGATCGTTAGATTGTCAAGGTGGCAACGCCTCTCTTGCAACCAGAATGGACATTTTTTGTCAAGCATAGTTGGTGGCACTCCCACTGGAAACCCTGTATCATAGGGGGCAAGGAGGTTTGAAAAATATGAAAAGACCGTCCAATTTGATTGCACAGAATTTGGTCACACTGCGCCAGTACCACAAGTATTCCCAGGAGGAGGTGGCCGAGCGGATCGGCGTCTCTCGCCAGAGCGTGGCCAAATGGGAGGCAAGCGAGACCCTCCCCGACATCTTAAACTGTGACGCCTTGGCGGAGCTCTACAATGTGTCGGTGGATGACTTGATCCACTTTGACCAGGAGCAGGCCCACATGCCCATCCCACCCAGAGGCAAGCATCTCTTTGGCACCGTCAAGGTGGGCGAGCGGGGCCAGGTGGTTCTGCCCAAGCGGGCCAGGGATCTCCTGCACATCCGCCCTGGAGATCTGCTGGTAGTGCTGGGGGATGAAAACCCACAGAGTGCAGGCATTGCGCTGGTACCCGGGGACTCGGTTCTGCGCAACATCGCTTTCCTGCAGGATATGCTGCGCGACGATGGGGATCAGGGGGAGGATGGCAAATGACAGACACACTGCAGGTGCGCAACCTTTGCAAATATTACCCCGGCTTTTCCCTGGAGGATGTCTCCTTCTCTCTAAAGCCTGGACGTATCATGGGGCTCATCGGCAAAAATGGGGCCGGGAAAAGCACCACGCTGAAGGCCATTTTGAACATGGTCCGGCCGGATTCTGGCGATGTGACCGTTTTGGGGGAGGATTTTTTTCAGCATGAGGCCCAGTGCAAACAACACCTGGGCGTGGTCTTTGGCGGCACCGATTTTTATCCTCTGAAAAAGCTCTCCACCATCACCGCTGTCACCAGAAGATTCTACCCAACATGGGAACAGCAGGCCTATGAGAACTATCTCCGTCAGTTCGCTTTAGACGAGAGCAAACAGTTCCGCACCCTTTCCAACGGGATGAAGGTCAAATATCTGTTGGCACTGGCCCTCTCCCACCATGCGCAGCTCTACCTATTGGATGAGCCCACCTCCGGCTTGGATCCCGTCTCCCGGGAGGAGATCCTACAAATTCTCACCCACATCGTGGGGGATGGGCAGTGCTCGGTCCTGTTTTCCACCCACATCACTTCCGACTTGGACCGCTGCGCCCACGACATCACCTATATTCAAAACGGCCGGGTCCTCAAAAGTGCGGAGAAGGGGATCTTTCTCCAGTCCTTCGATCACCTGAAAACCGCCGGCGAGCATGGGGTTCTCACTCTGGAGGAGATTATGCTGCGCACTGAGAGGAGGAATTTCGATGAATCTGCTCTATAAGGAACTGGCATTGGCCGCTCACCCCACATCTCTTATCTTTGCATTCCTGGGCTGTCTGGTTCTCGTGCCGGCCTATCCTTACACGGTCATCTTCATGTTTGGCTGCCTGGCGCCCTATCTCACCTTTCTCTATGCCAGGGAGACCAACGACCTGTGGTATACGGCCATTCTTCCCCTGTCCAAACGGGGAAGTGTCCAGGGCAAATGTCTGTTGATCTGCGCCATCCAACTCTTTCAGTTGCTGATCTCTATCCCCTGTGTCCTCCTGCGAAACAGCATCGGCGTGGCCAACAATCCGGTGGGCATGGATGCAACCGTGGCCTGGTACGGATTTGGACTGATCATCTATGCTATCTTTGATCTGATCTTCTTTCCAGCCTATTACAAAAGCGGTTACAAGGCCGGCAGGGCCCTTATCATTGCCGCACTTCCTATGGTGCTGTTGATGGTGGCCGTGGAGGGGAGCGTGCGCATTCCCGCCCTGCGCTGGCTGGACAGCTCCTCGCCGGAACATCTGCTGCAGCAAATCCCCATCCTCCTCTTGGGTATTTTGTGCTATGGGGCGTTGCTCCCTGTGGCATATCGGATCTCTGCCAGGCGGTTTGAACGGGTGGATCTCTGACTCCCTGGTTGTCCCAATACAGTTTCCACCCAACATTTCTGAATGACCTCCCTTTGCTTGTTTGTGCAGTTGGCAGACCGCACTCCTATTATAGCAAAGGGAGTTTCTATTCCATCATGATCGACATAAGTCTTTTTTTGAACCACTCGCCTAGCGAGTGGTTTTCGATATACAAAAAGGTGCGCCGGACCCCTATATTGAGGGGTCCGGCGCACCCGTCTATGGAAGTTCTTCTTATTGCACAGTTGTCCCACGAGGCGGAGGACCACTCTGCTCCAGTCTGGCTAGGAATCCCATGTTCCCGCGCTGCAACGTTTGATCCAGCCAGCCGCCCAATGGAACAGCAGGCCGGAGTACTCCTGAATGGCATCCGGCGGGAACTCTTTGCCCACTCTGATCTCCAGAGCGGCCTGCAGCACCTGCTGTTCCGGTGCCCGCAGCAGTGGATGCAGGTCTTTCTTCTGGCGGGCATAAATGCCGGTCTGCAGAAAGGCGATGGCTTGCAGCACAAACACCGCCGACTTATAGAGCCCCTGGAGTACTTCCAAACTTTGTGCATGAACCAGGTTGTGGACACACATGTGATAGAGGTTGCAAACCCCGGTGTGTACCGCCCGTAGGACATCCGCCTGGTGAACCTGGCTCAGGAGGTCCTCCAGAGAGCCCACAATGGGTGTGGTATCGTGGCAAAATTGAAAGAGATCCGATGGCTCCCAGGAGAGCAGCTCCTCCCTGCCGGACACAAAACCGCAGACCCTCTCCCGTTGGGGCAGGGTATCCAGCAGGGTGCGATATTGACGCAGATCCGCTATAGACAGCGCATCCAACACCAGCACCACATCGATGTCACTCTGTGCCGTGGCCTCTCCCCGGCCATAGCTGCCCTGCAAACCGACCAGCCAGATACGGCCGCTAAAGGTCCGTTGGACCGCCTGTGTATATTGTTGGATCCAAAGTTCGATGGAAAAATCCATTGGACCGCCTCCTCCCTCATCTCTCATCGTTTTGTGTTCTGCCACTGTTGGGACACCTGCCATTCCTTTTCAGCGGATACCCGTCCCACATAGTGGGGAAACAAAGTATAGCACAGGTCATATCCTATGACAACCATTCTAGGGGTTGAAACCTGGATGGCCCAAGCCCCTTAAACTTTGACAAAGAGGAACCCCTGGCCTACCTGGCCAGGGGTTCACACAGAAAGAACAGATATTCTGTTGCAATGGCCCTACCAGAACAATTGGGTCACTACAAAGAATTTATGTCCTTGCAAGGCATGCAGCATTTATGCCGCTTTCTTCTTGCGGACGAGCACCAGTACAGCACCACCGGCAACAACCATCATAGCGCTCCAGAAGAGCGGGCTGCTGCTGTCGCCTGTCTCAGGAACTTCGGGCTCCACAGGAGTCTCATCTCCGCGGGACAGCACAGGGGTGGGAACCAGGTTCACCTGCTCCTCTCCATTGTAGAGGATGGCTCCCCCCTCGTTGGTGTCAAACGATCCATTGGGATAAACGCCATTCTCATCAGCTTTGAGTTTCTCCTGGAAGGTCATGGTGTGCTTGGTAAAGGGCATACCATTGATGGTCCAGGTGATGGTGGTATTTCCATTTTCATCCTGACCTACAACAACCTCACCGGCGGAGACCTGGATGCTATTTACATCCAACTCAAAGGCCGGATCCACCACATCTGTCAGCGTGTAGCTGCCATAGGCGTTGGCGATAGCATCGTTGACTGCCTGGCTGAAGCCTGCGGTATCCTTGGAAACAAACATCTGGTCGCAGTATGTAAAAACTACTGCTTGTTATGAAGGCGCTTCAGGCAACCCCCAACGCTGAGATATCGTTGTTATCATTGCGTGATAGCGCTATAATGAAATCGCTACGATAAATGACAACTGCACAGAGGGGAAATAATGCGCCTCTCAGTCATAGATGCAACTTGAACTTTACATTTAGCAACGGAAGAATGGTAGATGTGTTGGCAGAATATAGGTATAATCACATTGACTTTTCGGCAAGGAGGAGAAGATGGTGTCGTTAGGCGAAAAAATTTCAAAACTCCGCAAGCAGAACAATATCACGCAGGACCAGCTGGCATATATGTTGGGAGTATCGAGGCAGGCGGTAAGCAAGTGGGAGACCGATACCACATACCCTGAGACAGACAAATTGCTTGGGTTAAGCGAAGTGTTTCAATGCTCATTGGATTACCTATTGAAAGATATTGATGAGCCACAAATTTTTCAAAACAAAGCACCGGTGGTTCAGGGCATTGATTACAGCCGTTTCATTGGAGCATGGTGTAATATCGAGATGAAGAATTGGGACAGCGATTATTATATGATTGCTATTGTTGGGCAGGACAGTCAGTACCTTTATTTTTATCAAGCGGCTAAAAGCAGACGTCTAAAATATGGGATAGTATTAAAACAACATATTGATTCTGTCGCCAAACTCGAATTGGGAATCAAAAAGCAAAATTCACTTCCCACACTTCCAGCCACCATACCATCAATTTCTGATCCCTTCAAGCCGTTGATCCACAAGGTTTGCACGCTACAGATGCACTCGCCAAATTTTGCTACATTTTTGTTTTCTACAGATGGGTATCAAAAAGTCTTGGTAACTGCCATCAGTGCCGATCGTATTGAAATCAAGGACAAAACATCCGTTGTCATTCTCAATAAAAGGGATATTGTAGGAATAGTGGAAAGCTAGTCTAAACAATCTGCTATTTCTTTTCAAACAACACAATGGGCCGCCCATCGATGGGCGGCCCATAAAACAGGATATTTCTCAATCAAGAGATCCCCTATCCCTCTGTGTCAAACACTTCTGCAATCTTTGGCATCAAAGCGGCTGTGGGGATGTGCTGGGGACAGACCTTTTCACAATGATGGCACTGCCGGCAGTCCTTGGCAGGGGCGTTGGATTTGGTGGCTGTGCGATAGAGGAACTGCGCCCGCTCCATGGTGGATTGGCTGGTGGCATTGTAGGCCATATAGAGGGAGGGGATATCCAGGCCAAAGGGGCATGGGATGCAGTAGCAACATTTGGTGCAGGGCACCAGGACAGAGGTGTCGTACACCTCTTTGGCCCTGGCGAGCATCTCCAGATCTGTTTGCTGGAGCATGTGGGCCTGGCTGCGGCTGGCATAGGTTAGGTTCTCCTGCAGCTGTTCCATGCTCCCCATGCCGCTCAGGAGCAGGGAGATCTCCGGCCGGTTCCAGAGAAAATCCAGCGCCCACTCCACCGGGCTCCGATCGGGCGGGAGCACTGCCTTCAACCCATCGGACGGCGCAGCAAGGGAGCCACCCAGCAGCGGCTCCATGGCAATGACTGCAAGTCCACGTTTGGCGGCATATTCCAACCCGGCGATTCCTGCTTGGTAATCGGTGTTGATATAGTTCAGCTGAATCTGGCAGAAATCCCAGGCGTCAAAGGCATCCACCACCTCCTGGAAAAAAGCCAGATCATCATGGAAAGAAAAGCCCAAGTAGCGGATCTTCCCCGCCTCTCGGGCATGCAGGAGTTTTCCCAGCAGATGGAAACGCTCCACCTTCTTCCACTTCTCCCGATCCAGGGCGTGGAGGAGATAAAAATCCACATAGCCGGTCTGGAGCTTTGTCAGCTGTTCCTGCAAAATCCGGTCAAAGTCCTCCTCCTGTTCCAGGAGAACCACCGGGCACTTGGTGGCCAAGTAGGTCCGCTCCCGGTATCCGTCTGCCAAGGCCATGCCCACCACCGTCTCACTGTTGCGGCCGTGGTAGGGGTAGGCGGTGTCGATGTAGTTGATCCCGTGGTCAATGGCATACCGGATCATGGCAATGGCCTGCTCCTGGTCCACATTGGGGCTCAGCGGAACCCCATCCAAGGTGGGCAGGCGCATGGCGCCAAAACCCAGGGCAGAAACTTGCAGTCCGGTTTTTCCAAAGGTGCGGTAATTCATAATAGCCCTCCCCTTCCAAAAGTCTCGTTTGATTCCCTTACAAATATAGTATAAGGAAATAATTGGTCCTTTGCAAGTGCTGTGCCTGAAGGTTTTCCAAAGAGTAAAGGGCTTTTCCTTGTCACATTGATCTGTCCCATGGCAGCAATCGAATCGCTTTCTTTCCCTCTTATCGTGTTATTTTGTCCATTGGATGTCATATAATAAAAGAAAAGGCGGGCCATTTCACTAGGAGTGGTCCGCCTGTTCTGTTCAAATGATTCAAGATATCCAACTGTCCAAAGATTTGTATCTGCCTCCTTGGAGGTTCATCGATGCCCAGCCCTATTCTGCGGCAATATGCCACCAATCGTTGCGCTTTTGCAAAGGAGAGGCGCCGCTTGGTCCCATTGTCAGCAAGTGAAAAATTAGGGGAACGCAATCGGGATGCAGGAATCTCAGCAGTGGAACGCTGCCACAGTTCTAAGTGGTTTTGACAAACTCCTTTTTGCAGTTGGGGCAGGTGATGCAGATTTTTCCCTTTCCCTTGGGGACCCGTAATCTGGTTTTGCAGTTGGGACAGCGGTAGAAGCGATAATATTTGGAGTCCTTTTTGCGCTGAACCAGCCTGCGGTAGGCGTTCTGGATGGGCCGGAACAGGCCAAGGAATTTCTGATTTTCCTGGTAGCGCTTGGAGATGTTCCGGGAAAACATGCGCAGATAGCAGATCACCAACAGCACCAGACAGACCCAGGCCGCCCACGCCCAATTTTGAATTCCGGAGAGGATGGAGAACACCAACCCCACCGCCAGCAAAAATAGGGAGAGATGGTCCACGCCATAGCGCCCAGCCATCAAGTTACGCAGCCAGTTCATAATCATTGTTGTCGCTCCTTTTGTCAGCATTCCCAGCCGTTGAAGGGGCCCGCCCTAGGTTTCGGGCACATCCCCCTGCTGTGGCTTTGGAAGAAGATTCTTTTTTAAGATTTTTGGCAGTTTGACCGCCACAATGGTGATGGTCACAATGGAGGCGGTCAAATCTGCAATGGGACCGGAGAGGAAGATCCCGAACAGCGGGTCCGTGAGCACCCGGGGCAGAATGAGAACCAGGGGAATCAGCAGAATCACCTTGCGCAACAGGGCCAAAAATAGAGAGATCTTTGCCTGCCCCACCGCCACAAGGGTCTGTTGGCAGGTGGTCTGGGCCCCCAGGATAAAGGTGCCAGCCATATAGATCCGCACCGCCCACGTGGTTGTGGTGAGCAGCGCCTCATTTTTGGCAAATAGGGACACAAATGCCCTTGGAAACAGCTCCAGCGCCAACCAGTACAGGGTGGTGAACACCATCGCGCTGGTCACCAACAGACGGAAGGTCCGCCGGACGCGGTCGTTGTGCTTGGCGCCAAAGTTGTAGCTGAGGATGGGCTGGGCACCCTGGGTCAACCCGTTCAGGGGCAGAAGGAGAATCTGCATCAGGCTGGAGAGGATGGTCATGGCGCCCACAGCAACGTCGCCCCCATACCGGCGCAGCGAGGAATTGAACACCACGTTGAGTAAGCTCTCCGTTCCCTGCATGATAAAGGGGGCCACACCCAGTGCCAGCACCGGCAGCATCACAGCGGGCTTGATGTTCAAATTTTCCCGCCGGATGCGCAGATAGGTCTTTTTTCCCGTCAAAAAGCGCAGTACCCAGGCCGCGGCCAACCCCTGGGAGACCACGGTGGCCAGTGCCGCGCCCCGTACGCCCAAACCCAATACAAAGATAAAAATAGGGTCCAGAATCAGATTGGCCACCGCGCCAATGAGCACGGTCAGCATGCTATATTTGGCAAATCCCTGGGCAGAAATAAAAAAGTTGAGCCCATAGGCGATCTGAACAAAGACCGTGCCGCAGACATAGGTGCTGGTGTACTCCCAGGCATAGCCAATGGTGTTCTCACTGGCGCCAAAGGCCAGCAAAATCTGCCGACCAAAGAGCAAAAAGGCCGCCGTAAGCACCACAGCAATCCCCAGGGTGGACACAAAGCAGTTGCCCAAAATCTGTTCTGCGCCCTGGAAATCCTTCTCCCCCATTTTGATGGAGGCACGGGGAGCACCACCCATGCCAATGAGCACGCTGAAGGCCGCAATGAGAATGAGAACCGGGTAGGACACCCCCACCCCTGCCAGGGCCAGGTCGCCCACGCCCTCAATGCGTCCGATGTACATGCGGTTGATGATGCTGTAGGCCAGGCTTACAAATTGCGCCAAAATGGCCGGAATCGCCAGACGGATCAGAAGCTTGCCAACAGGCTCTCCCCCAAGGTCCAGCTCTTTTTTCTCTTGTGCCACAGAAAATCGACCTCTCCTCCCGGGTGAAGCGCCACCCATTGCAAACCAATGTCTCAAGAGCAGTATTCCCCACATCTGTTGGAAGATACGCAGTTCAAACATTGGCCAGCCACTGAGAAGAGGAACAACCTGTGGGTCATGACGCAGAGCATACCCCACAAGATATAAGAATAGTGAAATTCATTTGCCCCGTCAAGCAAGAGATAAAAAAGTTTACATTCTACCCAGAAATTGTTCGTTTTTGGACAAAATGCATCCCCATCAATGAAAATGAGCTACCGCCCCACCGGACAAAATGAGGGGGCGCACAAGGCGTCCCCTCGGAGTTTGTGTAAAATTGTTGGCGCTTGCAAAGCACGGCCACCTTCACGAGATGGAACTGGTTTGGGTTCCCGTGCGGGTATAGGAATAGGTGCTGCGCAGGAATTGATCCATGGCATCGGCAATCCCCTGGGCGATGGCCCGCTGGGTGGAGGACTCAATGAGCTTGTTGTACTCCTCCCGGTTGCTCACAAAACCACACTCACAGAGAATGGTGGCGTAGTTGTGGCTGCGGGTCACATAGAACTTGCTGGCCTTGGCTCCCCGGTTTGAGGTCCCAATGGCAGAGGATACATTGCTGGCAACATAGCTTGCGTAGTTCTGGGCAAAAGGACGGACAAAGTAGGTCTCGGTCCCCTTGACGCTGGAACTGCCATAGGAGTTGTGATGAACGCTGATGTACAGCTGCGGCCCATAGGCCTCCGCCTCTGCCACCCGATAGCTCCAGTGCATGTTGGCAAAGGCAGAGTCCGAAGGGGTCGCCACATTGGTGCCGCGGCTCCTAAGGATCTCCACCAGATTGCTTACCACAGCCTGATTGAGCTGCAGTTCATTGAGCCCCGGCACAAATCCAACGGCGCCCTGGTCCCCAGCGTTCTGGGGATGGCCCCGTTCCACAAAGATGTAGGCGCCGCTGAGCCCATTGGTGGGGTTGTTGAAGCGGAACACCAGGTTTCCGTTGCCATCATAGTAGGACTTGTAGCCCAAGAATCCGTTGGCCTTCAGCAGGTTCAGCGTCAACTTGGTTCCACTCCAGCTGGCACCGGAGAACAGGGAGTTCTGGGTCAGCGCCAAGGAGGGCGGCACCTGATCGGTGTATTTGAAATCGATGGTAAAAGCCGATCCCGTATATTTTGCCACAAAGGCCACCTTTTGTGCCGTGTCAAAGGAGACATAGGTGTAGCGGGAATCGCTGGTGACGGTCATACTGGAGATGACATTGCCGCCAATGGATCCAGAGATCCGCTGGACCTCGTCGGCATAGACCCGTTGCCCAGAGAGGGTCTTGTAGTAGGTCTGGTTGCCATAGTGTAGGGGCTCGCCCACAATCACATCGATGGTTCCGGCTGGCATGGGGTACAGATCCCCACGGAACACATCGTCGTCCAGTTTGTTGGGATCCAGGGTGGTCCCCTCAGAGACCGATACCTGGATCAGGTTTTCTGTGTAGACCGGTCCTGTCACCGACGAGCCTCCTCCGTCGGAGGAGCCAGAGGATCCACTGGAGGAATCACCAGAGCTGGAGGAGCTGTCACCGGAGGAGCCGCTGCTGGGATCCTCCGGCGCAGGCGGCACCGGAAGAGCGTTGATGCGTACATTGGCCCCTGTCTTACTGCTGGAGGCCCCATTCCAGGTTCCATAGAAGGTGATGTTCCCCAAGTTCTGCTTGGAGCTGGTGGCAGAGGGCATGATGATGGTCCCCACAAAAATGTGGTAGCTGGAGGTCTTATCGGTGCTGTCCGTCTGTTGATCGGTCTGCCGCAGGGACACTGTCTTGCCATTGAGGGTGGCTGTGACGCTGGCCCCGTCCATGGCAACGGCCTCCAGCTCAATCTCCATACCGCCATCCACCGTCAGGGTGCCGGTGGGGTTGACGCTCTGGATCACCTGAACATTTCGAGTGATCTGGTAGGTCTCCTCCTGGTCCTTGTGCTTGATCACAAAGGTGTTGATCCCTGGAGAGAGGGCCCGCTCCGCCACAAAGTAGCCGTTTTCATCCTGCTCCAGCTGCTCTCCATCCAAATAGACCGGTTCCTCTGGATCGGAGGCGCCGCGGAAGGTCACTTTGGGCTCATAGGTGGTGAAGGTGGTCTGCTCCGGCGAAGTCACCGCCAGGTTGTGGACCACATGTTCCACATTGATGCTGCTGTCAAAGTAGGTCAACAGGGAGGTCACACAACCGTTGGTGTCCTCCACCATGGCGGAAAGAGAGTCAAAGCCACTGCCCTGGCACCCCTCCAAAGATTCATCCACCAGCACCTGGTTTAAAATTTCATCCCCATCGGTCCATCCCTGCGCCTGCTGGGCAGCCAGAGTGACAGCATGCATGATGTATAGGGGCACATCCTGGTTCTGAGCAAGATTTGCCCACCAGGCAGCCACCGTCTCAAAGGGAGCATCTGCATCTCCCATAGGTACATCCGCCCTGAGGAAGAGGAAGTCTGCCACCCCATTCTCCAAAAGGGCAATTGCGTCCGCGTGGCCGTCTGTATACATGGTATAAGCGGCAGTGGTATCGGATCCGGTCTGGATCCGGCTGTCATTTTCCCACACCTCGTCCACCATGAGGCCCACCTGGGTGGAAGGGGACACGCTCTGAATGGCAGAAGCCACACTGTTGACCAAGTTTTCTGTGGTGGAACGCATAAAGATCTCAAAGCCGCTGCCAGGGTTGTTCTTCATGTAGGCGGCAAAGCTGTAGGCGTTTTCTTCATTGGCATAGCCGGTCAAAAGAATGCCATCCGCCCCATACTTACCTGCCAGTTCCGTAGCCAACCCGCTTTGGAAGGAGATGAGCTCCGGGGTCAGCGCGGTGGCCCGCTCCAACTGGGTACCCGTCACCTGCAGGCCAATGTCCATCTGTAAGTAGACATATAGACCGGAACTGTGGGCCTGCTGCATCAGATAGTCCAGCACGTCAAACTCCGTGAACAGATAGGGGGCCTGCTGGCTGGCGTAGATCAAGTGGCCATCATAGGTCAAATCCACCACCACGGTGTTCATGGTCAGGTTCTGGGCTGACGCCAACGCCGTGTCCACATCTCCCTTGAGCTTTTCTTCGGTGACATCCTCCCCTGGAATCAAAAAATCCGTTCCCGGGGTCAAGGTCACAGCCCGCATGTTCTCTGGGCGGTTAAAGGTGATCTCCTGATCCGGTTCCTCCGGCTGGGATGAGCTACTTTCCGGTGATGAGCTCTCCTCCTGGGTATCGGATGCCGGCTCCATGGAGGAGTCCTTCACCAGAAAACCCAGCGCCGAGTTTGGGCTGTAGGCATAGGCCGCCACGGCAATGATGCCCGCGGTCAGAATCACGAAAAGAACCGTCAGCGTCATGGCTGCACGCTTCATTTTCTTTCCTGTGGGACGCACTGCAATCCCTCCTTCTTCAACTTCCTGATGCGTCGCAATGGTTCATTTATGTTAAAATAGCACGCAAGTTTTCAATCTCCTGACCCACCTGGTCGGCCACAGAACTGGCAGGGCGGAACAGGGAATCATACCGGAACATCGCGAAGCCCCTGTAGTGGGAGCTGCCCCGGGCCTGGACCACCATGCGCTTGAGCAGATCGGTGGTGCCAATCCACTCATTGGCCCCTGCACCCGCATAGGCATCCGTGTTGCCCAATTTGTATGGGGCAAGGCCCACATACAACTTGGTGGTGCCGTTTGTAATGAGCCTGTTCCACTGGGCAACGGTGGAGGAAAAGGGCAGGCTGCTGTTGGTGAATCCAAAGTAGATCTGGGGACAGATGTAGTCCACATAGCCCTGCTGAGAGAGCCACCCATCGATGTTCAAGTACATGGAATTGCGGCAGCTGTTGAGGTTTCCCGCCGGGCTGATGCCAAAGGTGACGCTGGGGCGGATGGACTTGATGGTGCTGTAGCAGCGGCTCACCAGCTGATCCACATTGCTCCGCCGCCAATCCGCCAGGGAGAGGCCGCCCCCCGCAGCCTGGTAGGCGTCATAAGTACTCTGGTCAAAGGAAGCTGCCGTGGTGGGGTAAAAATAGTCGTCAAAGTGGATGCCATCCACCTGGTAATTGCGTACAATCTCCGCCACACCGTTGACAATGAGATCCATGGCCTGCTGGCTCCCAGGGTTGTAATAGAAACCATTGTTGTAGGCCACCACGGCCCCGTTGCCCTCATTGTACCACTGTTTTGCAATGTTGCCGTCTGAGAGGCTGGAGACACCGCCGGAGCTGCGGATCCGATAGGGGTTCACCCAGGCCTCGATCTTCAGACCCCTGGCATGGGCCTGCTGAACCATGATGACCAGAGGGTCAAAGCCGGGATTTTTCCCCTCCGTGCCAGTGATGGTGTAGGACCATGGGAAGTAGTCGGAATCATACAGGGCATCCCCGAAGGGCCGCACCTGGCAGATGACCGTATTGGCCCCCAGGGTCTTCACCTGATCGAAGGCCGAACCAATGCTGCTGGTGAATTGGGAGGCGCTTTTTCCCTTGAGCAGGGTGTTCAGATCCAAATAGGAGATCCACACCGCCCGATACTCCTGATAGGTGGTGGGGCTGCCAGGTGTGGAACTGCCACCCCCAGAGGAACCGGCACCAGAACTGTTGCCGGAAGTGTCCGAATCACTGGAGGATCCACCGGTCTGGGCGGAATCCTGCGCACCGCTCTGCCCATTGTCAGTAGATTCCTGAGATGTGCCGGCCTTCGAGGAGCTGTTCGCAGAAGATCCTCCCTCTGAGGGGGACGACGGCCCCACGCCCCAGGCGGAGCCCTCCTCCCTCTGGGCGGCGTCTGCCATGCTGGAGGGGTTCTGCATCGGTCCGGCCGTATCACAGGCGGAGAACAACAACATCCCCACCAGGGCCAGGGCGATCCATTTTTTTCGTCTCATAGGTGCCTCCATTCTACTCCAAACCAACGAGTCATGTCCAAAATGAGGATCATTTCAACAGGAGTCATTCCAGGGGTTCCACAGCGGTGATCTTCACAAGACAAGCGATCCGGACACTTGGAAACAGCTGTCCGGGAAGCGGTGCATCTCTTCCCACTGCAGTGGGCTCCAGAGGAGGCAGAACATCACTTTGCGCCAGATAAAAAATCACAAAACAGTCCAGTGTCATTATACCTTCTCCCCTGTTCAGAGACAAGACCAGGAGAAAAACTTTTAGATTATTCCCCTTGTTTTTCGCAATTTTATCTTCTTTTTTCATTTTTGGGCAAAAAATTCATCTAAATTTCTATATTTTTAAGAATTATAGAAGTATTTTCCGCTTTTTCTGATGAATTTATCCGGTTTAACTGCCAAAGGCAACCATTCCACCGACAAATTTGCAGCGTCGATCTATCCAGCGGTGGGATTTTATGCTATAATGTCCCAGAATTGAAGGGAGATCTGGGACACTGATCTGTCCCGAATGGATCGCCGCTCTTCTTTCTGTTGCAATTGATCCCATGGGGATGCTCAAAATTCCCATGTTCAAGGAGGTCTCTACCCATGTCACAGCCCATTGCCCTGGTGACCGGTGCTTCCCGCGGCATCGGTGCGGCCACCGCCGTACTGCTGGCCCGCGCCGGATACCGCACCGTCCTCAACTACCACACCAGCGCCGGACCTGCGCAGGAGCTGCAGGCCCGTCTTCAAAAGGAGGGACTGCAGGCCCTGGCCATCCCTGCTGACGTGGGGGATCCCCAGCAGGTGGATCAGATGTTCTGCCAGGTGGAGTCCCTCTGGGGCGGGGTGGATCTGCTGGTGAACAACGCAGGCATCGCCGCTCCCCAACAGCTGCTCACCGACTGCACCTATGAACTGTGGCAGCAGCTCTTCCGCACCAATGTGGACGGTATGTTCCACTGCTGCCAGCGGGCCATCCCCCACATGGTCCATCAAAAGTCCGGCTGTATCATCAACTTGTCCTCCATTTGGGGAATTGCCGGCGCCTCCTGCGAGGTCCCCTACTCCGCCACCAAGGGGGCAGTCATCGGATTTACCAAGGCGCTGGCCCAGGAACTGGGGCTCTCTGGCATCCGGGTGAACTGTGTGGCCCCGGGGGTGGTGCGCACTGAGATGAACAGTGCCCTGGACGAACAGACCTGGGAGGAGCTGCGGGAGCAGACCCCCCTGCAGATGATTGGGGAGCCCCAGGACATTGCCCACTGTATCTTATATCTGGCATCGGAGGATGCCAGGTTCCTCACAGGACAGGTCATCAGCCCCAACGGGGGGCTGGTCATCTGAACCTATGATCTCACCCCTTGCCGCCGGTCTGTGGTCTGTGCCACGGCCGGCTTTTTGTTCCCCATGATCCAGAACCAACTGTTTTACCCTGGATCAAACAGGGCCGGAGGCGTCTATCCTCCGGCCCCGAAGCGCCCGCTAGCTGCTATTTGATCTCTACAATTTTGATGTTCTCCATCTCCAGGCCTGTCTCCTGAACCACAATGTCGTTGATCTGGGCCACCTGACTCTCCTCCAGGCCGGTGGTCTTCACCAGGACATCCGCCTTTTCCCCATCATAATAACACATGCAGTCGGCAAACCCCTTTGCCTTGACCAGGTTTTCAATCTTGCCCTCAATCTCAATGGTCTTGGCAAGCTCCGTTGCCTGGTTGGCAAGATCGGTCTTTTGGTCAGCAGTCAAAGTGGCGTCCTGCAGGAGGCTGCTGAGCATCTCTGCCGCCTCATCCCGGGACTTGGTGCGGTTGACCTTGGCCTCGGCAAAGTAGGCGTCGGGGTCGTTGCCATTGACATACTGGGCGGAACCATAGTTCTCCTCCTGGGAGCTGGCGGAGGCATCGGCGTCCACCACCGGATCGGTGAGGCTGCCTTCTGCGGAAAACTGCCAGTTGAGGTACACTGCCACCCCCAATGTCAGAACCAGTGCCGCCAAAATGATCTGTCTTTTTCCAATGAGAGAATTCATTTGTTCCTTCCTCCTGTTTCAATGGTTGTTTCATGGGTCCCAGCGGGCCCGATCATGAACTGATTTGGGTGATGCACACCTTGCTGGAGGAGATGCCCAGAGCAGTTGTCACCGACTGGAGAACCCGCTCCTGGACCACCGGATCCTGGGCCCCCTGGCAGACAATGACCACCCCTTTGATGGGGGGCTCCAGCTGCTTGCTCACCAGGGCCTGTTTGGCGCCATCCTTTCCCTCCACCAGGATGTAGCTCTCCTCTGTGCTCTCCGTCACCTTTTGGGAGGCGCCCGCCTCCCCCTGGACCAGGTTGGAGTTGCTCTTGCCCTCGGTGGCATAGACGGTCTCCCCACTGCTCTCCAGTGTGACCATGACCTTGGCCCGGCCCACCCCCTCAATGCTGGTGACCAGGTCATAGAGGCGGTCCTCCATGGCCTTGACATAGTCGTCGGAGGAGATCTCCTGCACGGCCTGTGCATCCTGCTGCGATACCTCCTCCTGCCCCTGCGAGGGCAAAAAACCTGAGGCAACGATCAATAGGATCCCCACTGCGCCCAAGATCAAAATCCAGCGGACCCGCCGGTCGGACTTTGTCAGGGAATCGAGCCAATTGAATGTTTTTGCTTCCTTCATGATGTTTCCTCCTGCTGATAGTAGACGGCAGGTTCCATCCCCAACAGCTCCTCTGTCAGGGACCGGATGGTTCCCGCATTCGGGGTCTGTTCCTTGGAGACGGTGACAGCGATCTGATCTAATCTTATGCTGTGATCCTCCTGTGCATGTATGGAAACGTCAATTTCCAGTGGGACAATTTCATGTGCCCGCAGGTGGTCCCCCAGCTGATCCTCCAGTCGCTGTTCTGTGAGGGCAAGCACCTGCTGGTCCACCGTGCCATTGAGGTTCTCCAGTGCCGGCATGGCATCCTGGGGGATCTCCACCTCCAAATCCTCCAACAGCGGCAGCGCCCCGGAGAGAAAGGGGGCCAAGACACAGCAGAGGAAGAAGGAGCTTGCCACCAGCTGAAAGATCTTTTCCATGCTTTTGTTGGGCAGCAGCAGGTGGCACACACCTCCTGCCACCAGGGCCACACACAGGGACAGGGCCCAAGTGCGCACGTTATCCATGGGCATTCCTCCTTTTTAGGTACTGGGCAGGATGACCACCGTAGTGGCCACAATGAGCAGCAGCGCAAAACAGAAGATCATGGCCACCAGAACCCCCATGGCGCTGGCTGTAGACTTGAGGACCCGTGAAATTTGCCCCAAGTCAAAGATCTCCGCAGCCACTGCCCCCAGGTGAGCTGTGGCGTTCCACACCAGCACACTCAGAAGGGTGGGCAAAAAGGTGAGCACTGCCGTCAGGATGCCATAGGCCCCCACCGAGGCCTTTAGCACCTTCATGCACCCCTGGGCGGTGGAGTAGGCATCCGACAGGGCGGATCCCACCACCGGCACAAAGTTGCTGATGAAGAACTTGGTGGTCTTGACCGCCAACCCGTCGGTTCCGCTGGCCACAAAGGTTTGAACCGACAGCAACCCCACAAACAGCGTCACCAGCAGCCCCATGATCCAGGAGACCACCTTGCGGATGGTCTCTGCCGCACCGGTGATGTTGATACCCGGGTTGGCCGACCCCACCACACACAGGGCCAGGTAGATGCCCATGAGGGGCAGCAGCAGGTTGGAGGCCACCTGACCCACCAGGTCGCAGGCGGCCAACAGGAAGAGATGGTATGTCCCTGCCGTCACCGGCTGCCCGCCGGAGGCAATGACCGTGGTGAACACCGGCACATAGGCCAGCAGAAAGGTGGAACAGCTCTGAATGGCCTGAGCGGTGCGGTTGATGCAATCCACCATGGGGACCAGGATAAACCCGGAGATACACAGCACCGAGACGGTGTTGTAAATGCTGCTCAAGGAACCGCCCCACAGGGATCCCTTCAGTCCCTCCAAGAAGGCACAGAGCAGCAGCACCCCCAGAATGGACAGCAGGCTCACCAGCGGCTGCTGGAGGGTCTCCTTGAGGGCCGTGACACACAGGTTCCAGAGCTTGGCCGGCGAAAAGGTCAACACGTCCCCCGGGGTCAATGGCTCCTGCTGGGCCTGCTCATACAGATCCAGTGCCTCCTGGGGTGCCTGCCCCGCCAGCTCATCCACGCCTGCGGCGTCATATTGTTCCTGGAGCATCTCCTGGATCTCCTCCTCCTGGTCGGAGTCGGAGGCCTCCTGCGCCTGCAGGGGAATCATACACAGCAGCAGCCCCATCCCAAGGGCCCAGAGCCTTCTTTTCCAACGTCCCATTGCACGCACCTCTCACTGGTTGATCAACTGGGCCCCCACTGACAGGATCTGGCGGAACAGCGGCAGACTGATGAGCAGCACCGCGATCTTCCCCGCCATCTCCACCTTGCTGGCGATGGCGCTCTCCCCTGCGTCACGGCAGGTGTCCGAGGCAATCTGCGTCAAAAAGCAGATGCCAATGGATTTAAACAGAATGGGCAGATACCCCTGGACCGCCTGGGAGGAGGCATAGAGGGTCTGCAGTTCCTCCAAAATGGGTGTGAGCTGCTGGATGATAAAGAGGAGAATCAGCAGTCCCGTGACCAGGGAGACAATCATGGCATACTCCTTGCGGTACTGCTTGAGCAGCACGCTCAGCGCCGCGCCAATGATGCCCAGGGCCACAATTCCCGTCATATCCATGGTTCTAGAGCCCGAAGACCGATTTGACGGTCTCAAACAGGTTGCTGATCTCATAGATGATCATCATCAGCACCACAATCAGCCCCGCCAAGGTGGTCATCATGGCCTGCTCCTCCCTTCCAGAACGGATGAGCACCTGGTTGAGCACAGAGACAATGATGCCAATGGCCGCTATCCGAAAAATCAAATCCACATCCACAGCGATCCCCCACTTCCTTGTCGTTACAGGAGCAGCAGCACACAGCCGATGCCCGACACCGCTCCCAAAGACTGGTAGAGCCGGCTCTTGTTGTCCCGCTGCCCTCTGGCCTGCTCCAGCCGCTCCTGTAGTTGCTCCTGAATGCCCTCCAGGGCGGCAATCTGCCCCTGCAGATCCGTAGCGCCCAGCTGTTCTCCCAGGGCCAGCAGCATCCCCTGCTCCTCCTGGGCCAACAGGCCCGGGGCGGTTTTGACGCTCTCCCGCCAGGCGGCGGGAAAGGGGGTCTGGCTCTGGAGCAGCTGGCAACAGGCCGCCAGAAAGGGCAGGCGCTCCATCCCCTCCAGCTGGTTCAGTTCCTCCAGCAGCACTTGAATGGGAGCGCTGGTGTAGCGCATCCGCTCCCCCATCAGGCGCAGCAGCCGCAGACACTGCTCCAACTGCCGCACCCGCTGGCGCAGCCGGTCAGCGCCCAGGTAACCTGCAAACACAAAACAGCTGCCCAGCAGGCAGAGCCCCACAATGCGCAGCATGTGCGATTCCCTCCCTCTACTGCATCTGCGGGATTTTCTCCCACAGATGGGCAGAAAGTGGCATCAGCTGGCGGATTTTCCCTGGCTCCTTGGCCCCGGCCAAAATCACCAGCGTCTCAAAGGCCCCCGTCTCCAGCAGGGCACGGCCCTGGGGCCGGCGCAAAATCTCCTGCAGGCTGTTGGCATGGATGGTGGTCACCACCGCAACGCCGCTGTTCACCCCGCTGATCACCCCTTGAATCTCCGCCTGGGTTCCCACCTCGTCACAGAGGATCACCTGTGGGGAGAGGACCCGCAGGGCCATCTGGATGCCCTCCTCCTTGGAGAACCCGTCCAGCACATCGCAGCAGGGCCCCAGGTCGTTCTGTACCGTGCCCCCGCTGCAGGCGGCAATCTCTGAGCGCTCGTCCACAACGGCAACCTTGTAGCAGGCGCCGGCCCTCCCGCTGGAGAGCTGTCTCGCCAGATCCCGCAGAAGGGTGGTTTTGCCACTGGAGGGCGCCCCTGCAATGAGAACCCCCTGCAACCCCTTGGAAAACACCTGGTCCACCAATTCGTCCGCCACCCCATGGATCTGCCGGGCAATGCGCAGATTGATGGAGGTGATGTCCCGCACGCCGGTCTTTTGGTTCTGCTCATATACGGCGGTGCCGCAGATGCCTGCCCGATGCCCGCCGGAGATGGTGACAAAGCCCTGGCGGATCTCATTCTGATGGGTGTGGACGGAGTAAGAGCACAGGGATCGGAAGGATGCAAACAGGTCCCCTTGCTCCACCCGGTAGCACAGTTCGTTGGGGCGGTCGTAGACCTTGCCGCTCCTGTCCACAAACCAGCTGCGGCTGCCGCTGCACAGGGACAGAGGTTGTCCTGCGCGCAGGCGCACCTCCTGGACCTGCTCCTTCAGATATCCCGGCAGGAACAGCAGCAGGTTGGCCACAGGATCGCAGAGCTGTTTGACCGCCTGATCAAAGCGTTTTTCTTGTGTCTCCATGGATTTCATCGTCCTTTCCTGGGTGTGTGCCCGGTTCTTGTCCAGGGCTGTCCTTTGTTTAACCATATGAGGTCCTCTGCCGGTTTAGAACCGGCAGAGAAAAAATCCAAGGTCTGGCCAATCCCCTTTTAGACGCAGAGAGGCGCACCGCCTTTGAAAGCGGTGCGCCTCTGTCTTTATTGTTGCTATGATTGTTGCGGAAATCCTGCTCCCGTGCTCCGGTTGCGGGGCAGCCTTTATGCCGTCAGCTCCTTCTCCATATGGATGTGGGGACAAAACTCATCCAGGTAGACCTCTCCCATGGGGGCAAAGCCGCACTTCTCGTAGAAGCCCTGGGCCTGAATCTGGGCGGAGAGGGCAAGTTTGCGCCCACCCCTTCTACAGACATACGCCTCCGCCAGCTGCAGCAGCTCCCGGCCCAACTGTCTGCCCCGGTGGGACTTGCGCACTGCAAGGCGGCCCACCACATAGGTTCCCTGCACTTCTCCGGGAAAGATGCGGCAGGTGGCAACGGGATCTGTATCCTCATAGAGCACCAGATGGGCGGCAATGGAATCGGTCTGGTCAAACTCGTTCGCCAGGGAAAACCCCTGCTCTTGGCAAAAGATCTCCTGCCGGATGGCCTTGGCCTCCTGACAGAGGCCATCTTCAAAAAAGCGAAAATTCACGGCATGTGCCTCCTATTGGGTAGATTTTGGCGCGGCGCCCCCTGTATCTGGGACATAGTCCTCCTGGTAGGCCTCCCCAAACAGATAGTCGTACTGGAGCAGGGCCTGCTGGTCCAGGGACGCCTGCTGTTCCTCGGTCAGGTCGGTGGAGAAGGAGCCATCCGGCTGGATGGTGACCCCCACCGTTCGCCCCCGCAGCACAGGGAGCTGCTGGAGCAAAAAGTCGAAGTAAAGGGGACGGTCTAGGCCGTAGAGCTGAGTTACCAGGGGCGAGATGTTGTAGGCGGAAACTGTCCCCAGATCCACCGATTGCTGCTGATAGTTACTCCAGATGAGCAGAGGGGTCTGGTGGAGTTTTGCGCTCTGCTGGGCCTCATCCTCCTGGCCGGTGAGGTAGCCGGTGGCGTTATAGATCTCCAAGCTGCTGCCGATGTTGTTCATGTGGTCCCCCCAAAAGACAATGATGGTGGGCTCCTCCACCTGGCGGAAATATTCCACCAGCTCCCCCAGGGCGGCATCCGCCTGATAGATGCCGGTGGCGTAGTCCCGCAGCTGCCCCAGCAAATTGGCGGATAGTCCCGGGGCCTGCACCTGCACCAGCTCCTCCTCCGGATACTTGCGGGCAGAATAGGTGCTGTGGTTCTGCATGGAGACCGCATGGATAAACAGGGGGTCCTCATCCCCGCTCTCCCGCCTGGTCTCAAACTCACTGATGATTCGTTCCATCAATGTGCCGTCTGAGAGGAAGCCCCGCTCGTACTCCCCTCCGGTGAAGTCTTCAGCCGAGAGAAAGGTGTCAAACCCAAGGTAGGGGTAGGCCCGATCCCTGCTCCAATATTTGCGGTAATAGGTGTGGATGGCCAATGTCTCATAGCCCTGGCTGCGCAGATATTGGGAGTAGGAGAAGGTATCATGGGTCACATGCTGCTGAAAGGGAGTGGAGCCCTGGGGCAGATGTTCATTGGAGAAGCCTGTGAGGGCCTCAAACTCCACATTGCAGGTTCCCCCTGCAAAGGAGGGGGAATAGGATTGGCCATAGGCCGCCTCCTGGCGCAGGCGGTCAAGGTTTGGCGTCAAATTACGGTCAAAGGTCACCCCAGGCAGGGCCGTGGGATCCCAAAAGGCCTCGCTCATGACATAGATAATGTTGGGCTGCTCCACAGCCTCCTCCCCAGAGACCAGGGGGGCAAAGGCATCGGTGAGCTCCCCCTGGGACGACTGCACCTGTTCCTCCAGGGATTCCACAGCCTCCTGGCTGTAGTCATGGGGCTTTTCCACCTTGAGATTCTGCAGGTTTTGCAAAAAGCCCGCCATCACCCCATATTTTTCATAGACCGAGGTCTGGTTCCAGGCATAGCCGTAGATGCCAAAGAAATTGCAGACCCCCGTCTGCAAAAAGACGCCGAAGATCAGCAGCAGCGCAAGACCCGCCGCACCCAGGGCGGTCAATAGCCGCTTTTTTAGATTTAGAGCAAACCGGCCCCGCCGGGGTAGGCGCAAAAAACCGGTGCAAAGGAGCAACACCCCGCCCAAAACAAGGGTGCAGATCATGGAGGGCTGGATCTCCAGATGGACATGCTCCATGATCCCCACCAGCTCCCCTGCCAAGGTGAAGTCCCAAGGGAGCAGCGGTTCGTTGCGGATCTGCAGCTTAAAGAAGGTGACGGTTGCTGGGAGATTCGCCAACAAGCCCGTGATCAAGGTGGCCAACAGGTGGCATTTGCTCAGGGCCACAAGGAACAGGTAACCGGACAGGAGCAGGAGGTAGCTGAAGAGATAGGCCGGGAAGTAGGGAAAAAAGCACTCCAACCAAAATTCGGCGTCCAAAACGCCCCGGTGAATCCATTCTGCCGTCAGAAGCCACACCAGAGGGATCAGCACCACTGCCAATAGGTTCAGCTGCCAGGCATCCTGCGCAAAGGTTCCTGTTTTTGATTTGCTGGGAAGAAGGATCAAATTTTTCATGGGTTCTCTCTTTTCAGGTTTCGGTAAGTCTTAAGGATCAGTCTAAAGCTTTTTTCAAAAAAGATCAAGTGGACAGGGTGTCCCTCTCTGTTGAAAGATTCCATGTTTTCAGCTTCATAGGCCATTTGCCAGGCATTGGCCGTGCCAAATCTTTCTGATGAACTGTATGGTTTGTGGTTACAAATCTTATGGTATACTAATGTAGATTGACTTTTGAGGAGGAAAAACCATGCGTAGTGTGACACTGTACCTTGCCATGAGTTTGGATGGCTACATCGCCCGAACAGATGGGGCGGTGGACTGGTTGGGCGGGGAGGATCCCAAGGACCCTGGCAACAGCTATGAAACTTTTTTGAAGGGGATCGACACTGTCCTCATGGGGGCCAACACCTACCGTCAAATCACCCAGGACCTCTCCCCAGACTGCTGGCCCTATGCAGGGCTCTCCTGCTATGTCTTTACCCATAAAACGCTGCCCTCCCCACAGCCGCCAGATTGTCAACCGGTCGCTACGACCCCTGCAGCGCTTCTTGCGATCCTCAAACAGAGGCCCGGGCGGGATATCTGGCTCTGCGGCGGGGCCCATTTGATCCGCCAGTTTCAGCGGGCAGATCTGATCGACCGGTACTGGATCACCCTGATCCCCACAGTGCTGGGGGAGGGTATTCCCCTCTTCCCTGCTGATGGGCGGGAGTGTCCCCTCCACCTGGAGGGAACCCACATCTACAACGGCATGGTGGATTTGATCTACACCCGCAGGAATACTCTCCAACGGTGACATACCACAGGGCAGGTGCAGACGGGCATTGTTTCTTGTCCCCAGCAAAAACCGATGTTGCACCAAAAAGCTCCATGCAGCATTTCTGAACCGCCCCAGATTGTGCAGACAGCACAAAAAGCCCCGGGTGCAGGATTATACAGTTTTAGCAGGAGTGGCGCAGTGTCAGCGG
>CAJFOV010000018.1 GCA_904397835.1 Candidatus Aristotella avistercoris | reverse complement strand
TTACTCAAACCAATTTCAAGGGCTTGTTTTCAAGCTTGATGTTGTTCAATTTTCAAGGTCCTGTTCGCTGTCCCGCGAGACAGCTTAATCATAATATCATGCTTTTACGTGGGTGTCAACACCTTTTTTTACATTTCTTCAAAAAAACTTTTTTCCACCATCTCAAGTGGAAAACTCAATTCTTTTCCTCAGATTTTCTTCTTTTTCCACCTTCACTTTCCTCTATGTGGAAAAATTTCCCCCAGAAAATAGGGGTCAAAGACGAGTCCCCTTTAGGATTCCCATCTGATTTGGCTATATACATTCCCCTCCTCTAAAAATATGGTAGCGATGGATCCCAGCCACAATTTGTTGGCCTCTGTCATTTCACCTCTCCCTCTTACAGTTGATGAACTTGAGCGCGAATCGAAGAATATCCCCACCCTGTTTCCTGACCGCTTCTTTATATATACTAAAAAGCCTGGGGCATCTGTCCTATCTATACACGCTTCTTTTCCCTGTCATTTCTACAATTTGTAGGTTGTTTTGCACACCATCACTCAACCATCACATACTTTCAAGGGTTTTTTATGGTTTTGTTCACACTTTGTTCTAAATTTTGCGGCCCAATTCTGTTAAGCTAATTTTGGCTTTGTAAACGGCATGTTTTGATATAGGAGGAAAAAACCGATGCTTGAGGTGAAAGACCTTACCAAAACCTATGGGGACAAGCGGGCGGTGAACCACATCAGCTTTACCGTCAACCGCGGGGAGATTGTGGGCTTTTTGGGGCCCAACGGCGCGGGCAAAACCACCACCATGAATATCATCACCGGCTATCTATCCGCCACATCCGGCACGGTGACAGTGGATGGGTTGGAGATTCTTCAGGAGCCTTTGAAGGTGAAAAAGAAGATTGGCTATCTGCCGGAGCAGCCCCCCCTCTATCCGGATATGACGGTCAAGGAGTACCTAAATTTTATGTTTGACCTCAAAAAGGTCAAGCTTCCCCGGCAGGAACATCTCCAGGAGGTGTGCCGCCTGGTGAAAATCCAAGATGTGTATGAGCGTCTGATCCGCAACCTCTCCAAGGGGTACCGGCAGCGGGTGGGCCTTGCCCAGGCCCTGTTGGGCAAGCCAGATCTGTTGATTTTGGATGAGCCCACCGTGGGGCTGGATCCCAAACAGATCATCGATATGCGCAACCTCATCAAGGCCCTTGGCAAGGATCACACCGTCCTCCTCTCCTCCCACATCTTAACGGAGGTGCAGGCGGTGTGCGACCGGGTTGTGGTCATCAACCAGGGCCGGATTGTGGCCAACGACACCCCCGAACACCTCTCCAGCCGCATGAGCAGCGACCATTCCTTCTGGGTGCGCATTGAAGGACCCAAGGATCAGGTTCTCAAGGCGCTGCAGACCCTTCCGCAGGTGCGTAAGGCAGAGATCACACACCAGGTGGAACCTAAAATTTACGACTACACCATTGAGGGCTATGAGAACACGGATCCCCGGCGCAGCCTCTTCTTCCTCCTGGCGGAGAAGGGCTGGCCCATCCTGACCCTGCGCAGCACTGAACTCACCCTGGAGGACATCTTCCTGCAACTGACCGAAGGCAAAGGAGGCAACTAGACCATGTCAGCCATCTACCGGCGGGAATTCCGCGCCTATTTTACCTCCCCCATTGGGTACATCTACCTGGCGGTATTTTACTGCCTGGCCGGGTACTTCTTCTTTGGCAGCACCCTGCTCAACAACACCAACTCCCTGAGCGGTGTGTTCAGCAGCTTGTTCAACATTGTGGTCTTTGTGATCCCCCTGCTGACCATGCGCCTATTCAGCGAGGATAAGCGCCACAAGACCGATCAGGCCCTGCTCACCGCCCCAGTGAGCCTCTTCTCCCTCATTATGGGCAAATATTTGGCCGCATTGACGGTGTATCTCCTGGGCATCTCCATCACGTTGGTTTTTGCCCTGGTGGTGGGCTACTATGCCACCCCTGTTTGGACGGTGGTACTGGGCCACTTTTTGGGGCTCTTCCTGCTGGGGGCCGCCCTCATTGCCATCGGGGGCCTCATCTCCTCCACCACAGAGAACCAGGTCATTGCCGCTGTGGGAGGCATCGGTGCAGGGTTGTTCCTGGTGCTCATTGACTCACTGTCCTCCCTGGTCTCCACAGAGATCATCAGCACCGCCCTGGTGGGCATCTCCTTTTATAACCACTACCTGAGTTTCACCCTGGGGGTCCTAGATCTGTCAGATGTGGTGTTCTTCCTGGTGGTGGCGGTACTGTTCCTTTTTCTCACCGCACGGGTATTTGAAAAAAGACGCTGGAGCTAATGGAAGGAGGAGAAGGAACCCATGAAAAAGAAGAACGACGCGCTGGCCAAAGAGGCCAACGGCAAAAACAAGCAAAACAAAGCAAAAAAAGAGAAGGCCAACAAGATTCCCCTCAGGGAGCGCTTACACTCCCGGCGGTTTCAGCACGGCACCCTTGCAACGCTGCTGACGTTGGCAGCGGTTGTCATCGCTGTGCTGGTGTGCAGCGTCACTTCCGTCCTGGCCGACCGTTTCTCACTGGCAGTGGATTTGACGGAGGATAAGGCCTTTCAGTTGGGAGACCAGTCCCTGCAGATTCTGGAGAACCTGGACCAGGATGTGAACATCTATTTTCTCACCGCTGAGAGCACCCTGGTGAACTCCGGCGGATACCTCTCCCAGCTGGCCAGCATGCTCTCGGACTACGACCAACGGTCTGACCGTGTCTCCGTCAGCTATATCGATCTGGAGCGCAACCCCTCCTTTGTCCAGCAGTTCTCCGACCTGACCCTCACCGATGGGGACCTTCTGGTGGAGAGCGGCGGCCAGACCAGCCAGTATACCCTCTACGATCTGTTCAACTTTGATTCCTATGGCAGCGTCATCTCCTCCAAGGTGGAGCAGCAGATCACCTCCGCCATCTTCAAGCTCACCAGCGAGGATACCCCCACCATCTCAGTGGTCAGCGGCCATGGGGAGCTGGAGGCGCCGGGGTACACCGACCGCCTTAGCGCCAGCGGTTACAATATTGTGGAGCAGAACCTGCTCACCGAGGACATCAACTCGGAGGCGGACATTGTCCTGATTGTGGCCCCCAGCCGGGACTACGACGAGGACTCCCTGCGCAAACTGGACGACTTCCTCTCCCAGGACGGCAAGAGCGTCCTCTACTTTGCCAGCCGGGAGCAGACGGACACTCCCTATCTGGATGCCTTCCTGCAGGAGTGGGGCATTGAGGTGGGGGACGGCATCGTCCTGGAGACCGATTCCACCAGGGTCTACCGCACCTACTCCTTCCTGGCCCCCATCCCAATCTACGGGGATGAGGTCTATGCCGCCCCCTATATGAACCAGAACCTTTACACCGCCCTGCCCAGCTCCCGTCCAGTGAGCGTCCTCTTTGAGAGCAGCGACGACATAGTCACCTCCACCCTGCTGGCCTTCTCAGAGACCTCCAACGTGGTTCCCGCCGATGCGGACGAGAACTATGAACTCACCGCCGGCGGAGAGGCCATCGGCGCCATGGTCCTCTCCACCCGCACCGATGGGGATGTGACCTCCAAGGTTGTGGCCTGCGGCTCGGTGTATGCCATCGCCGATTCCATGCTGGAGAACACAGCCCTGGCCAATGGGGACTTCTTTGTCAACGTCTGCGATGAGCTCACCCAGCGGGAGACTACGGTAAATATCTCCAGCGTCTCCCTCAACGGGGAGGAGTTGGGCATCACCTACCAGACCGCCATCACCGCCGGCGTGCTCTTTGCCGTGGTGATCCCCGTGGTGGTCCTGGGCGCCGGCATGGCCGTCTATCTGCGCAGGAGGCATCGTTAACCATGAAAAAGAAAGTCATCGACCTTGTCATAGCCGTTGCTGCGGTGGTCCTGCTGGTGCTGCTCCTTCTCTGGGCCCAAAGCGCTCCCGCCGATACCTCCTCCTCTGAGGACAACCTCGTGGCCATCTCTGACCGGGACTCCTCGGAGGTCTCAGAGGTCCAGGTGAAAAATTCCTTTGGAGAATATCATCTAACGGTGGATGAGGAGGGCGTCTACTCCTTGGATCAGCTGGAGGACTTTGATCTGAGCGCCAACACCATCTCTCCTCTGTTTTCCGCGGCGGCGGCCTTCTCCGGGGAACAGCTGTTTGACCAGACGCCGGAAGATCTGGCGGAATACGGCCTGGAGGAGCCCTCCGCCACCTTGACCTTTACCTACACCGACGGCAGCACCATCACCGTCCAACTGGGGGATCAGAGCCCCAGCGGGTACTACTATTTTGTGACAGACAGCCGTCCAGGGCTGTATCTGGACAATCTGGAGTACCTCTCCGACTTTTTGGTCCCCGCCACCGAGCTGCTGAGCAAGACCGTTGTGGCGCCCCTGGAGGATGTCTCCGTCCTGGAGATGACCCAGGTGACCCTCATGGGCGGCGGCCGGGAGGAGCCCACGGTTATCACCTATGAGCCTGCGGACGAGGAGGATGAGAACAGCGAAGACCGCTTTGTCCAGACCGCGCCCTACCGGCTGGAACTCAAAGACACGGTGGCATTTTCCGCTCTGAAGTCCCTCTTTGGCATCAGCGGCCAGACGGTGGAAGCGGTGAACCCCACCCAGGAGGAACTGGCGGAATTTGGCCTGCTGGACCCCTACATGACCGCTGTTGTAGAAAATGAGAACGGGGGCTTCACCCTGCACCTCTCTGAGCCCCAGGACGGCTACGCCTATCTCTACCGGGAGGGGCAGAACTTGGTGTTTCGGGTCTCCACCTCCGGCTTTGAATGGATCACCCTCACCGGGGAGGATCTCCTCTCCCCCTTCGTGTTTGACGGGGAGGAGACGGACTATGCCTCCTTTTCCTTCAGCGGCAACGGCAGCACCTATGACCTGCAGCTGACCCAGGACGAGGAGGGAAATCAGTCCGGCACCTGCAATGGCTCGGAGATCTCCAGCGAGGAGCTCACTGCCCTCTTTGACGAGCTCTTTGGCCTACGCCGGGATCAGTATGACCTGCAGAGCAGCGACGATGGGCAGGTGCTGCTGACCATCTCCTGCACCTACACCCAGGAGGACCGGCAGGCCGACGAGATCGTCATTCGCTCCGGCGAGCCCCGCCGGGCGGTGGCCTACCTCAATGGCCGGGCCACAGCGGTGATCAACACCACCCAGGTGGACGACCTGCTGGATCTGCTTGCCCAGCTGGCCGCCTGATTGGAACCAACACAAGGAGCCAGGAATCATTGGATTCCTGGCTCCCATTTTTTATGCTTTTCTCACCACAATGCTAGCGCAGCTTGCCCTTCTTGTAGAGCACCCGGGCATAGAGAATGGTCCCAAAAACGGCCACCACCAGCACCGCCCAGGAGGGGATGGGCAGCCAGCCTGCGCTGGTGCCATAGTTGACCACCAGCAGCACCAGAAAGACAGGAATGGTCAACAGCAGCCGAGAGGCACCCACCATGGCCAGCACCGCACCGAAGATGGAGGGCACAATGAATTCATTGAGGGCATCCTGTACCACTGGCGGCAGGAGCGCTAGAATCTGGTACCCGGCAATGGCGCCCACTGTGAGCACCACAATGTTGATGACAATGGATCCTGCAATGGCGGCAGTGGAGACCACCTCCGCCTCCTGGGTGCCGTCCTCCACACCTGTGATCTCCTTGGCCACCACCGAGGAGGTCACACGCATCTGGGAGACGCTGCCCGCCAACCAGCCCATGTAGGAGCCGCTGGTCCCCAGGGAAGGGAAGTAGGAGAGGGGCTCAATGATATACATGGCCCCATAGGCCACTGCCACATTGGCCCAGGCGGTCATGAGCACCCCAAAGCTGGGGCGGACCCCATACTTGATGTACAGATACAAAAACGGGCCAAAACTCAAAGCCATGGCAATGATCAAGGTTGTAATGCCCAGGCGGTGGACCGACCGATCCCACTGGGGCAAAACCGCTGTGCGCGGAACAGTATTGTTCTTGCTCTCCATACGACAAACCTCCTTTTCCACCACGGATTAAAGGCCAAACACGTTGGTCACGACAGCGGCCAGAACCGTGCCCATGATCAAAGCGATGCCCATCTTATACTCCTTGAGGAACTTAAACTTTTTGGCCACAATGTTCATAAGGAGCATGGTGATTGCGCCCCCCAGCCAGGCCACCAAAGAGCCAGTACCGGCCACAGCCCGCTGCGCACCCATGTTGGCGTAGACGCCCACCGTTGCCGCCGTGGTCAAAACAGGCAGCCACTTGGCGTCGCCGCCGGCGATCTTGTGGCGGACCGAGTCCATCCGCCCCGTCAGGAGGGTGGCCACCAAAAGCCAGCCGCAGCCGTTGATGCCCATGGTGAAAAAGATGACGGCCAGAGCCTCAATGGAAAAGTTTGCAGCTCCCAGCTCAAAGCCTGCAGCCTCCGCACCAATGGTGGCGGCGGTCATCTCCGTGGAGGCCGATCCGATGATGGACAGCCTCATCCAGGTGATGGGCGCGCCGATGACAGCCATCATGGCGATCATGACGATAAACGAGCCCAACGCCGGGCCGAAGGCGGTGATAACCCCCGTGCGGAAGGCTCTGCGCACATCCTTCTGGGGAAAATTGATCTCTTTGGCGGTTTTGGAGGCAAGCCGGGTATACAGGGTCGATTGAACCACTACCAGGGCAACCATGGCAAATGCACAGATCCATACCCCAAATTCATTTGCTACCTTTAAGGTCTCTTCCAACATAACAACACCTCCTAAAAATTCTTTGGCTTGCCTTGTTTTCTCCCGCCAAGGAGAAGAAAACCAGTTTATTTTGCCGGGTAGAGCACCGTCTCACAGGGGCCCACCAGGACCCGGTAGTACCCGGCCAGGTCCCTGTTCAACTCCGGATCCCCGGTGTCCAACGTCATGGGGCGGAGTCTGAGATCCGCCAACTTTTCCTTGGTGCTGACCACCCGGATGTTCTCCTGTCCAATGCGCCGGAGGATCTGCGGGCTCAGCTGCTGGTTTCCCCTGCCAAACAGTACCCCCTGGCCGCCGATGACCGTGACAAACAGCTGCGCCTGTTCCCCTTCCTCCAACGCCCGGTAGAGCTGGTGTTCGGTACAATCCCGCTGGAGCAGGCAGCCATCCCGAACCAGATCCACCCCCAGCAGGGAGCCATGGATTCCCATCCATTTGCAGGCAGTATATAAGGTGGAACCGGGCCCCACCAGGCAGAGGGCGCCGGGCCGCATCTCCCGGCGGATGGCCTGGGACAGACCCTCTCCCCCATCCCCGGGGGTATAGCCCGCGCTCTTGGTGTGCTGTACCGCCCCGTCCTTGGGCACCAACAGGCCGCCGTAGAACTGCGCCTGCACCTGTCCCCGGCGAAAGGCCTCCTCATCCAGGTCCAGCACCTCACCCAGGACCAGGGGGACTCCGCCGGACAGGTACCGTGCCGCCAGCTCCCCCGCCCGCTGTGGGGTCAGGGCATAGACGGAGGAGTGGATCTTGACGCCGCAGGGGATGCCCAACACCGGGATCCGCTCCCCCACTGCGGAGGCAATGTCCCGGGCGGTGCCATCGCCGCCGGAGAAGAGCAGCAGATCCACCGGCAGGTCCGCCAAAAGGGCCGCCCCCCTCCGGGTGTCCTGGAAGGTGGTAGGTTCCCCACACGTCCCAAGGACGATGGGAGAAAACCCCGCCGCTCTGGCGGCGTCCTCCCCCATGCCTCGAGAGAAGGTGTATAGTTGGAACGCATCCTCCAATGGGCCCATGGCCCGCAGCGCCTGTACCGTCCGGCTCTGGGCCAGGGAAACATACCCCTGGCCCAGGGCCTGCTCCGCCGCTGTGCCGTCGCTCCCTTTGAGTCCCGCCGGGCCGCCGACCCCTGCAATGGGGTTCACCAACAGTCCCAGGCGGATCATTCTTCTTGGGCCTTGCGCTTCTGGTAGGCCCTCCAGGTGGTGATGAGCAGCTTTGGATCGGTGAGATACCTCGTGTCGATCTGGCTGGCCAGGGCACCATGGTAGGGGGCGCCCTTCACCAGATCCGGGTTTTCGTAGGCCTCCCGGGAGATGGCCTCCATGGCCTGGACATAGTCGTCAATGTCCGCTTTGGAGTAGGTCTCCACCGCCTCGGGGGTAAAGGGCTCTGGAATAATCTGGGGATGGTGGCTGGAAAAATAGCTCTGGAACCCGTAGTCCACAATCCGCCGGTCAATGTCATCGCTGGTGACGCCAGTCTCCCGGGTCAGGTCCTCCCAGCTCAGGCGCGCCTGCTCCAAGCGCCGCACGCCGGGAGCCAGGGGCAGGGAGATCCCTCGGATTTTGGTCATCTTCTCCAGCAGATAGTTGTTGTTTAAGATGGCCAGATCCGCCACCTGCCGCAGGCCCTTTGCCCCCAAGCTGCGGATGTAGGCGTAGGCCCGCAGGGCCACCTGGGGTACGCCGTAGAACTTGTGGATCTTGCCTACGCTCTGGGGGCCGGGGTCGGTCCAGAAGTACCGCTCCCCGTCAAAGGCCAGCTTGGGGCCTGGCAGAAAGGGCTCCAACTTTTTCACCACACCCTGGGCTCCACAGCCGGGGCCCTGGCTGCCGTGGGGGGAGGCAAAGGACTTGTGCAGGTTGTAGTGGCACATGTCAAACCCTGCCTCCCGGGCCCGGGCGATGCCAAAGAGCCCGTTCTGGTTGGCCTGGTCGTAGATGCACAGCCCACCCACCGAGTGGACCAGGTCCACATACTCCCGGATGCGGCGGTTATACAGGCCCGTGTCCTCCGGGTTGGTGATCATCAGCCCCGCCGTGCGGGGGGACACGGCCTTACGCAGGGCCTCAAGGTCCGGGTATCCGTTTTCATCGGGGAACAGGGTGATGACCTTGTACCCCGCCGTGGCGGCCGCCCCCGGATTCCCCGGGTGGGAGAGGATGGTGGTGATCACCTCGTCCCGCTGCTCCCCCTGGCCATTGGCCCGGTGATAGGCCCGCATGACCTGGACGTTGGAATAGATGGCCTGGGTGCCCCCTCCGGCCAGGAGGTTGAAGGCATCCATGCCGGAGATGGCTTTCAGATATTCCTGGGTCTCATATAACACCTGGAGGATCCCCTGGACGGTATCCTCATCCTGGTAGGGGTGCAGCTCCTGCATCTCCTCCATGCGCACCAAAGTCTCATGGACCTTGGGGTTATATTTCATGGTGCAGGTGCCAAGGCCGATGTCAATGTTCAGATCTGCCCCGATGGTCTCCTGGGACAGCCGCAGGTAGTGCCGCGCCAGCTGCATCTGAGAGATCTCCGGCAGCTTCGGCGCCTGCCTGCGGCGCAGGCCCGCCGGGATCAGGTCATGGACCGTCCCCGCCACCTGGACCACCTCCGGCTCCGGGGCGGGCATGAGGATCCCCCGCTCGCCGCGGCTGCCCTGTTCCATGAGGATGGGTTCCTCCCACCTGGCCTCCTGAAATCTCCCCTTAAGCATGGGACCCACCTCCTAAAATCTCCTGCAGTGCGCCGGCCAGGCGCCGGATCTCACTGGCCGGTGTGATCTCACTGAAACAGTACAGGGCGCTCTGCCCCAGCTCCGGGAAGTCCTTGGACAGATCCTTCCCCCCAAAGATGCCATAGTCCAGCAGAGCCCGGTTCACCTGGGCCACCGTCTTTCCGCCAGGACCAAAGCACACCACAAACTCCTGGTAGGGCGTCCCTCCAAAGGGGTTCACCTGAAGGCCCTCCACCTGGGAAAGTACCTTGATGGCATAGTGGGTCTTTTGCAGAATGTGCTCCCCCAGTTCCCGCATCCCCTGGGGACCCAGGCTTGCCAGATACACCCCGGCCACAATGGCCCACAGGCCCGATTCGGTGCCAAAATATTCGTTTGCCTTCTCCCGGCTGCCGTGGGAGCAACGCTCGTTGAGGGCCCGCCCCCAGCCGAACTGGCCTGGATTTTGGGTGGGGCACAGGCCATAGAGGTAGGTGGGAATCTGTTGAAAGAGCCGCTCCTCCTGGGCCACGGCCAAAAAGCCGGCGCAGCCCCCACCATACTGCATGTGGACGCCCAAGGGCTGTATCTCCCCGCAGGTGATATCCGCCCCGTAGGCGCTGGGGGCCTCTAGAATTCCCAGGGAACTGACCTCCGGCATCACCACAAAGAGGGCGCCTGCCCCATGGGCCATCCGGCCGATTTGGGCGGCATTCACCTGCAATCCGCCCAGATAGGAGGGGTTCTCCAAAAAGACAGCGGCGGTGCGGGGAGAGAGGGCCCCCTCCAGAGCCTGCAGATCCATGCCGCCGGTTCCATCGTGGGGAATGCGTACCAGTTGGGCGATGCCATAGGTGTACTCTTTCAGCTGAGAGTAGATCTCCGGATTCATGGTGTCCGGCACCAACAGCTGATCCCGCTCCTCCTGCTGCCCCAGGCGCAGGGCCATACGCAGGGCGGAACAGACCGCCTGGGCTCCGTCGTAACAGGGGTAGCTGACCACATCCGCGTCCAACAGCTCCCCCATCATGCTGGTGTACTCAAAGATGGCCTGCATCTTGCCGTGGTCCGAGTAGGTATCCCCACAGTAGGCGGTCAGAAACTCCGCCCGGTTGGCGATCTCATCGCACAGGGCCGGCACATAGTGCCGGTAGCACCCCGCCCCCAAAAAGCTGGTGTAGCGGCTGCAGGGGATATTTTTCTTTAAGAGGCCACCCACATGCTCCTTGAGCTCCCACTCACTCTCCAGGGGCTGGGGCAGATCCAGCTCTCCGTGGAACCGCAGTTCCTCAGGAATCAGGTTTTCATACAGTTCTTCCATGCGTGCAATGCCCAGGGTGTCCAGCATCTCCTTGAGATTTTCTGGCGCACTGTTGGGCATGTAGGGGTGGGTCCAAATCTGTTGTGGCACGGTTGTTCAGCTCCTTTGACCCGGCTTTGGTCCAGATAGCATTTATAGCTATCCATGATCTGTTCCCATTGTATCATTCTGTTCCCACCCGCTGTAGGGCAGCAGAACACAAGTTTTTGGCCTCACAGTTGTAGCTTTACTACAAATACATCTTTATTTATTCCATAAATTTTATGTTATTTTGTGAAATTGTGCAATACTGCCTCAACATTTCCTAGATCATTTTTTGGCCGTTTTTATCGATGCTGCGCCGTTGTTTCCACAAGGTTCTGCCTGGTTAAAAAAGGGGGAATTCCATGCTTGCCCGCCCAACACCCCCGCTCAGGCGGGGGGCTTTATTTATTTTTAGAATACAGGATATCTGCCCGGGAACAACTAGGCAATCATTTTGGAATAGGTAATTTTTCTTTCCTATCTGGAGGGGAAGCTGCTCTCTCCCTTGACGGATAGCACCCATCGCCCTATAATGGTGGTAAAATTGACAAACAGCACTGGTTTTTCTTTGTTGGTTCTGAAGTTTTCATCTCTTTTGACGAAGATTTTCCCAGCCAAATTTCGTATGGATCACCCACCCGATTTGCTCAGCCCCTGCAGTTTTGCAGGCTGGAAGGGAGGAATTTCTCTTGCCCCATGCCCCCTTTGACCTTCAAACCATGTTCTTCAACCGCACCTATGAGCTCTTTGCCTCCCGCTGGAAAGTCTACCTCATCTATGCCATCGGGGAGGAGACCTACCGCATGGGCCAGCTGCAGCGGATGTTTCCCGCCATCTCGCGGGTGACCCTCACCGGCTATCTGCAGGATCTGGAGCGGGAGGGCTATGTGAGCCGTCTGGCCTACCCGGCCCCGCCCCTGCGGGTGGAGTACTCCCTGACCCCTCTGGGCCTTGGGGCGCTGGAGATGCTGCGCCCCCTCATCGCCTGGGGAGCGGAACATTAAAGGAGGGGATTGGATGGACATCAAGGAGTTTGCCCTGATGCAGAAGCTCATCTTTTGCGTCAACCGCTTCACCCTGGACCGCTCCTTCCACGAGCTGGCCTACTACTTACTGCTGCACTACAACGAGATGGAGCACATCCCCCTCAAGCAGCTCATGGCCGACTGTTTTGCCTCCGCCTCCACCGTGCGGCGTTTCTGCCAGAGCATCGGGTACGAAAATTACTCCGCCCTGCGCCAGGCCAAGTCCCGCAACCGGGAGGACCAGCGCCAGATTGTCCGCTGCAACCGGGCCAAGGGGCGCTACCAGCCCCGCGCCCTCCACGACGGGCTCAGCGCCATGACCTACCAGATCGGCAGGGGGTTACAGACGGAGCAGCTGCAGGAGCTGGCCCGGCGGTTTGTCCAGGCGGACTGCAGCATTCTGTTTGCCATCCGGCCCTACGCCCTGTTTCTGGAGGAGTTCCAGTGCCAGATGATCTCCCTGGGCAAGGCCGTCTACATTGTGGAGGAGGTTCCCCCCGAAGGGCCGCCTCTGCGCCGGCCGGGGAGCCGCATCAACAGCGTAGTGGTCAGCCCCACCGGCGGGATCCTCTGTGCCCTGGGAGAGGAGGTGGCCACCCTGCCCGGCCCCAAGTGCGCCCTCATCTGCCAGGACTATGCCCGCACCGGAGACTGCGCCGCCCTGCTCTCCCTGTACGACCTGGTGCTCCCGCTGAATGTTCAGACCCACGACATTGAGTATATGGAGCTGTATGGCAAGTACGGGGTGGCCTATCTCTTTGAGATCCTCCTGGGGGAGATCGCCCACCAGCTCCAGGGGGCCGATGAGGTTCCGCCCGCCGGCCGCTAAAATCTGTCAACAGACAAAAAGGGCGCTCCAAGATCATTTCAGATCTCGGAGCGCCCCCTTTTACAGGGTCAAGTCGCTGCAAAACTGCCGCTCTGGCATCGGAGGAAATCCTCCAACTGAAAGGCCAGCCGCAGCCGGAAGCCGCAGGCCGGATCCCGCAGGTCGCACTGGAGGATCTCCCCAATCCGCCGCAGCCGGTAGCGCAGCGTGTTGATGTGCAGATACATCCCCTCCGCCGTCTGGGCCAGGCTCTCCCCGCTGTCCAGGTACTGGCGCAGCGTCTCCTTGAGCTGGGTCCCGCTCTGGGCGTCATATTGGAGCAGCGGGCCCAGAATCTGCTCATATACCCGGCGGATCTCCTGGGGATCGGGGACCTCACACAGCAGCCGCAGCAGATCCAGCTCCAAAAAGGAGACCACCTGCTCCCCCCTGAGGGGGGCCAGCCGGACCGCCTGCTCCGCCTGTTTGATGCTGCTCTTAAACTGATCCAGGTGCTCCCACGGGCAGCCGATGCCCCCTGTCACCACCAGATCCTCCTGGCGCCAGGCCACCCGCTGCAGCGCCTCCTGCAGAAACGCCCGGGCGGAGAGCCTCTGGGTGTCCGGCAGCACCAGAAGGATCTGCTGCTCCTGGGAGAGGTGCAGCAGTGGCAGTTGGTGGAGGTTTGCGGTACCATACAGCTCCCCAACCACCAGGTGGACCATCTCGTCCCGGTCCTTGCGATCCGGCCTTCGCCCCAGGTCCAGGCGCACCACGGCCCCACAGTAGGTGTACTGGGGGTCATAGCCAAAGGTGCGGGCCGTGCGCAGCAGCCGGTCACCCTCCTGCACCTCATCGGTCAGCAGGGAGTAGATAAAGTTGTCCCGGTTGCCCCTGGCCGTGGACGCGGTGAAAATGGCCTGGCAGACCGTCTGGATCAGATCCACCATGCCGATCTCCCAGGGGAGGGAAAAGATGCTCAGGTGCAGCTCGTTGGCCCGCTGGATCACCCGGAAGAACCATTCCTTGTCCCGCAGGGCCTCCTCCTGGCTGATGACCAGTCCGGCGGCGCCCTTCTCCCGCAGTTGTTCCACCAGGGCGAGCATCTCCCCCTCCCCACCCACCAGCATGCCGGTGGTGAAGACCAGTTCCCCGCCCCGCAGAAAGTCCAAATACTCCGGGTTCTCCACATAGTGGGTCCAGCGGATCTCCCGATCCAGGCCGGACTCATCCGTCAGCAGGATCAGCCGGCTGGCCACCGGCAGTTCCAGCACCGACCGGCAGGTGACCACCATCTCCATGTTGCTTCGGTTGGGCATGGCGCCTCTCCCCCTTTGGCAATGGCCTCTTTTCTTTTACCATAGCACAGGAGGTGGGGCCCTTCAAGAATTTTTTGTTCCAATTTGTTTCGTTTTGTTTCTTTTCCATGTCTGGATCATGCCAAAGAGAGCCGGCGCCCAACAGGTGCCGGCTCTCCGTATGGTCTAGAAAATTCTATCCTTGGCCGCCCTCAAAGCGGTTGGTCAGCTCCCGCAGGGTGACCTCATAGGCGTTCTCCATGTTGGGGTACTCCTGAGCCCGGTAGGAAAATCCAGGGATCCCCTCCCCCAGCCGCTGCAGGACGTGGATCATCAACTCCGGGTTCTTCAGCAGAATGGGGCCGGTGACGTGGGTTCCCCAGAGGTTCCCCTGGTGGAAGCCCTCCTCCGGCTCCCCCTGGGCGTTGCCCGCCCCATGGAGCACCTGGAACAGGGGCGTCTTGACCCCATGGACCTGGGAGGACTTGTTCACATACCCCACCAGGGGCCTCTTGAGAAAGTCCGCCTGGTAGAGGACATCCCCGTTGTCCCGGGTGTCCCCCCGCTCAGTGGTGGTAAAATCCCCAAGGCCCAGCCCCTCATAGACGGTGCCGTCTGCGGCAGTGATGCTCCGGCCCAGCAGCTCCATGCTGTTGCCGGTGAAGAGCAGGAGGGTTCCTCCCTCCACCGCCTGGCTCAAGGCCTCAGTATGGGGCAGCAGGGCCTTGAGCGCCGCCTTCTGGCTGCGCTCGGTGCCGGAGCCCATATAGATCAGATTCACATGGGCAAAGCAGGGGGTCTCCTCCGGATCCACCCGCCGCACCTGAACCTGCACCCCCTGGTCCTCCAGGTGTCTTTGCAGGCCCCGGATGTTGCCGTTGTCCCCATAGAGGTTCATCAGGTCCGGATATAGATAAAGGATATTGCAGGTCATTCCACTTCCTCCTTCCCCAGCCGGGTGAGGAATTTATCCTTATCCGACAGGCAGGTGATGACATACAGATCCCCCACGCCCTCCCGGCGCATGGTCTCCATGGCCTGTTGGATGCTGGGGTCCGCCACAATCCTCTGGGGGTCGATGCCCGTGTAGTCAAACCGGGCCGCCAGATCCCAGCAGTAGGTGCCGGCCAAGAGGATTTTTTTGACGCAGGGCACATTGAGGTTTTCAAAGTCGATGTCCCACAGCCAAGAGGTGTCGCTGGTGAAATATTTGCGGCTGATGGCCTGGACAATGATCATCACCGTGCAGTCTCGCCCGGGGGCGGTCACCATCTGGATGGACTGGTTGTAGGAGGTGGAGTTCTCATGTTTGGAGGTCAGGAGCAGGCCGTGGCGCTCCCCCATGTGGAAGGAGACCACCCTGCCGTTGGTGAGCACATAGTCGCTGACCGAGTCGGAGATGGACTGCTCCGGCACCCCCAGCAGGGAACCCACCGCAAAGGCCGCCAGCACGTTGTAGACATTGTACATGCTCTTGAGAGCCAGGTGGATGGTAGCCGTATTGTTGATGGTCAAAAAGCCCCGGCTCAGCTGCAGGTTCGTCACCTCAAATTGGGGCTTTGCCCGCCGGTAGCCGCAGCTTTGGCACACATAGTCCCCCATGTTGCCATAGTGGCGGAAGTGGTAGACCATCCGCCCCTTGCACAGAGGGCAGCGGGCCCCGTCGTCGTAGAGGCCATGGTACGGCTGGTGGGACTCCGGGATCTCCCCCACGCCAAACCAGGTCACATGGGCCTTGCCCTGGCCAAAGCGGGAGACCAGGGGGTCATCCGCATTGAGGACAAAGTTGGTCCCCTCCCCCATGAGGGCCACGCTCTGGTTGATGATGTCGTAGATCCACTCCGGGTGGCCGTTGCGGGTCATCTGATCCCGGCAGAGGTTGGTGATGACAAAGTGGGTGGGGGAAAAATGGCGGAAGGTGAACCGGGCATAGCGCTCATCGCTCTCAATGAGCAGCACATCCGCCTGGACCTGCCCCTTCAGGTTGCAGTGGCTCAGCACTAGAGTGGCCACCCCCTGGATCTGGTTGGAGCCCTCCCGGTTGTAGGCCACCTTCATCCCCGCATCGGTGAGGACCTTGGCGATCATCTCCACCGTGGAGGTCTTGCCGTTGCTGCCGGTGACCGCCACAATATACTTTGGCATGGTCACCCGCTGCAGGATGGTGGGGTCCAGTTTCAGCACAATCTCCCCGGGCAGGCTGCTACCCCGGCCCAGCCAGCGGCCCACTGTGCGCAGGATGCGGCACAGCAGGATCATCAGTGTCTTTTTCAATGTCCTTCCCTACTTTCCTTGGCTCTGGGACGCTGTCCCATCCTCCTGCCCGGCAATGGCGGCCCCCCGCACCCAGACGCTGGGGCTGCCAAAGCAGCTGTCTGCGCCGGGCGTGCCAAACTCCAGGTCGTCGCCCACAGCCACCACCTGTTTGAGCAGCTCATAGAAGTTGCTGGCGATGACAATTTGATCCACCGGCGCGCCCTTCTGCCCGCCGGTGATCCGGTAGCCCCGGCACTCCAGGGAGAAATCCCCGCTCTGGGCGTTGGCCCCGGCGTGCAGGCCCCGCAGCTCGGTGATGAGCAGGCCCTCCCCCACGGCCTGGAACAGTTCCTCCCGGCTCAGGGTGCCGGGCTGTACATAGAAGTTGCTGGGGGCCACCCCCACCGGGGAGGTATATCCCCACTTGCAGGCGTTGCCTGTGGAGGGAACCCCTGCCTTTGCGGCGGTCTTCAGGTTGTGGAGCAGGGTGGTGAGCACGCCCCCCTCCACAACCGCTTTGCGGTGGGTGGGGACGCCCTCTGCGTCAAAGGGCACCTTGTTGATGCACCCCGCATAGAGGGGATCGTCCACCAGGGTCAGGGCATCGCTGGCGATGGTCTTGCCCACCTGATCCCCCAGCAGGGACAGGCCCCGCTGGGCATTGTCGGCGCTGAACACCCCGGAGAAGGTGTCCAGCAGGGAGATCATGGCCTTGCTGGAGAAGACCACCGGATAGGTGCCGGAGGGGATGCTCTTGGCCCCCACAAAGCCCAGGGTGTTCTCCGCGGCGAGACGGGCGCAGGCCTTCAAATCCAGCCCATCCAAGGTTTCTGCCACCTTGACGGCGTAGGCGTTGAGGGGTTTACCCTCCACCTTGGCCATGTCCTCCACATAGGCCACCAAAACCTGGCTGCCCCGGGACAGATCCATCCCCCGGCTGTTTGCCATGTGGATCTCCCACTCCTCATAGGCCACCTGGCAGCCGGAGACCTCCTGGATGCGGCTGTCCTCCGCCAGGGCCAGGCGTTCCAGCTCCAGCGCGGCATCCCGCATATCCTGGGCAGCGGGCGCCCGGCCGGATGCGGACTTCAAACTTTGGGCCGTGCCAAGGCTCCCGTCATAGAGGAACTGGGGGTCCTTGCTCTCCACCGCCCGCGCAGATTCTACCGCCTGTTCCACCAGGTTCCGGGCGTCCTCCTGGCTGAAACGCTGGGTGGAGCTGTAGCCCATGTGCCCCTCCAGCAGGCAGCGGAAGCAGGCGCCCATGACGGTGGTGCCGCTGAATTTTTCGATCTCCCCCTGGTAGACCTCATACTCCTGGGTGGAAGTCTTTTGATAATACAGGTCGTAGTCCTTCAGCCCCTGTTCCTGGGCCGCCTGAAAGACCAGAGCCTGGAATTCCTGAATGTTCATACCTTACCCCCTATCTGCCGCCCACGGTCAGCTGTTTGATGCGAATGAGGGGCTGGCCCACATTGGTGGGCACCGATCCGCTGGATGCCCCGCACATGCCCTGGCCAAAGTCCAGGTTTTTCCCTACCCGGTCGATGTCCAGCAGCACCTGGGATCCAGTGCCGATGAGCATGGCGCCCCGCACCGGCCGCGTGATCACCCCATTTTCCACCAGGTATCCCTCCGCCACGGCAAAGTTAAACTCGCCGGTGGCGGGGTTCACCTGGCCGCCGCCCATCTTTTTGGCGTACAGGCCCCGCTCCATGGAGCGGATGATCTCCTCGTTGTCGTCCTCCCCGTTGGCGATATAGGTGTTGGTCATGCGGGAGGTGGGGGCATAGAGGTAGCTCTCCCGCCGGGCGCTGCCAGTGGACGGCAGGCCCATACGCCGGCCGTTGAGCCGGTCCACCAGGTATCCGGTGAGAATCCCGTTTTCAATGAGCACATTTTTCTGCCCCGGCGTGCCCTCGTCATCGATGTTGATGGAACCCCAGAGATTTGCCGGAGTGCCGTCGTCAATGGCCGTCACCTTGGTGGAGGCCACCTGCTGCCCCAGCTTGCCGGCGAACTCCGAGTGGCCCTTGGCCACGGCCTCCGCCTCCAGGGAGTGGCCGCAGGCCTCGTGGAACAGCACGCCGCCAAAGCCGTTTTCAATGGCCACCATCATCTGCCCCGCCGGGCAGTAATCGGCGTGGAGCATGGTCACCGCCTGTTTGGCGGCGGTGCGGCCATAGGCGGCAGGGTCGATCTCCCGCTCAAAGATCTCATATCCAGCCAGGCGGCCAGGGCCCTCAAAGCCCACCTGGTTCTCCTTGCCATCGCTGGCAATGGCCTGGGCAGCCAGCCGGGTACGCACCCGCCGGTCCCGGGTCAAAAGGCCCTCTGTATTGGCAATGAGCACCTGCTGGTCCTTATCCGACAGGCTGGCCACCGCCTGGACAATCTCCGGGCTGTAGGACTTCATGCTGTCATAGGCTGCACGGATCAGCTCCACCTTGCGCCGGACCGGGACCTGCCCCGGGTACTCCACGACGGGATGGCGGTCCGGGGCGGCCTTGGGCGTCAGAGTGATGCTCCCCTGCCAGGCGTCGGAGACAGCGATGGCCGCGGCGGCACTCTCAGCGGCGGCCAGCAACCCCTGGAGGGTCACGTCGCTGGTGCTGGCGTAGACGCTCTTAACCCCCTTGAGGACCCGGATGCCCGCCCCATAGATGCGGGCGGTGTTCACCGCCTCCACAGCCCCGTCGATCATGCTCACACCATTGGAGAGGGTGTCCTCCACAAACAGCTCGGCAAAGTCGCCGCCGGTGGAGACCGCCCGCTCCAGCACCTGCTGGATGATATGTTCTGAAAGCATAGGCGCCTTCCTTTCTGGCTGGAACGGCCCGCGGAGCCTCCCAAGGTGTGGGCACTCCAGGGGCCGAACAGATGGATTTTTATAGATAGTATAGCCGTTTTTATGATAGCATATTTCTCATGCAAATGAAAGATTTCCCACGCTGGTTTTTCAGATCTCTGGCTCCTACTGCCCCGCTACATAGATGCCATCTAAGCCGGACCGATGCCTGCGATCTTCCACCGGTATTTCAGCCCGTTCTCTGCAGCTTCCCCGTTTTAGGGATATGCTAAGAAACTTGTATTGAAAAAGTGTACGAGGCGCCCGCTCCGTACCGTTGTCGCCCGCTCTGTAAAGAGGAGCTCAACTCCCTGTCAAATTCCAGCTTCTTTCTTGCTTTTGCACCACGGGCATGATACAATTTTTAAGAAATTTGTAATATCTCCAACGGTGCGGGGTCTACCCGCCGGAAAGGACTGTCCCAACCATGAAAATGAACAAAGTGGAAAAGAGTTGGGTGCTCTACGATGTGGCCAACTCTGCCTTCACCATGTTGGTCTCCACTACCATTCCCATCTACTTTTCTGGCATTGCCGAGGCCGCTGGCAAAGATGGCGTGGAGGTAACCCAGATCTGGTCCCTGGCCACATCGGTGGCCGTGTTGATTATGGCGCTGCTCTCCCCCATTTTGGGCGCCATCGCCGACTACAAGGGCATGCGCAAAAAGCTCTTTGGTATCTCCCTGGCCTTTGGCCTGGTGGGAGCTGTCTCCCTGGCGGTGGTCACCGACTGGATGGGCTACCTGCTGGTGTTCATCCTGGCCCGGCTGGGCTACACGGCGGCCAACGTGTTCTACGACTCCATGCTCACCGATGTCACCACCGATGAGCGGATGAACATGGTCTCCTCCCACGGCTACGCCTGGGGCTACATCGGCTCCTGCATCCCCTTTATCTTGGGCATCGCCCTGATCTTTTTGAAACCCTTTGGCCTGAGCACCGCCCAGGCCACCCAGCTCTCCTTCCTGCTCACCGCCATCTGGTGGCTGGTCATGAGCATCCCTCTGCTGAAAAACGTCAAGCAGGTCCACTATCTGGAAAAGCAGCCCCATCTGATCCGGGATACTTTCCGCCGGGTGTGGGCCACCATGAAGAAAATCAAGAACAACAAGCCCCTCTTCTACTACATCATCGCCTACTTCTGCTACATTGACGGGGTGTTCACCATCATCAGCCTGTCCACCACCTACGGCAACGAACTGGGCATCCCCAGCGAGCAGATGATTCTGGCCCTGCTGCTGACCCAGTTTGTGGCCTTCCCCTGTGCCATCCTCTCCGGCAAGCTGGCGGCCAAATACGGCTGCTTGCGGCTCATTAAGGTCTTTGTCATCATGTATATGGGTATCTGCGCCTTTGGCTTCCAGCTGGACAAGGTGTGGGAGTTCTGGTTCCTTGCCGTCTGTGTGGGCATCTGCCAGGGGGGCATCCAGTCCCTGTCCCGGTCCTACTACGGCAAGCTGGTGCCCAAGGAGGAGTCCAGCGAGTACTTTGGCTTCTTTGACATCTTTGGCAAATTTGCCGACTTTATGGGTCCCCTCATTGTGGCTGCCTCCGCCGCACTGTTCAACACCTCCACCTACGGTATTCTGGCCCTGTTGGTACTGTTTCTCATCGGCTACCTGCTGCTGCGGAAGGTCCCGGTGGATCAGGCCAATTAAAAGGCCTTCCTTTCTCTGTTCCAATAAGCAAGAAGGAGCTTGGGATTTCAACAATCCCAAGCTCCTTTTTTCTCTCTCCGTGGCCCTCCGCCATTTTTATGTCTGCTCCTGTCCGTTCCACCAGAGGGGCAGCAGCTCCCGCAGGCGGACGGTCCGGGGCTCCCCCAGATCTAGAAGGATCTCCAGGTCCCCCCAGCCCAACTGGAAAAACAGCTCCCGGCAGGCTCCACAGGGGGTGCCTAGGGCGCCCCCTGGCATGACCACAACCAGCCGCTCCGCCCGGTTCTCCCCCTGGGTGATCAAATTCGCAGCGGCGGCCCGCTCAGCACACATGCCCAGGGAACAGGCGGTATCCAGACACACGCCCACATAGATCCCACTGGGCGTCCCAATGGCCGCCGCCACACCCCCTGCCTGTACCCAGGGGGAGAGCTGCCGCTCCCGCTGCACCGCCCTTGCCGCCTGGTACAGCTCCTTCCAATCATCCATTCAAGCAGTCCCCCCTTCCATTGGATATTCCGCTAAATGTACCCGTACAGTCCCCGCACCGAGGCCTCTCCGGAGCGGATGGCCCGCTCCTGCCCGCCAATGCGGCAGATGAGGTTGCCCGCGTGATCCACGGTGAGAGCCTCCCCCTCCAGCTGCTCCCCGCCATAGAGCACCCGCACCTGGCGGCCCAGGGTGATACACCGCTGCCGGTAGAGGGGAAGCATCTCCTCAAAGGGCATAGAATAGTAGTGCTCCAGTTGGTTCAGCAGCTCCGCCGCCAGCTGGAGGGATTTTAGGGGCCGCCCCAGCTGCAGCTTGAGGGAGGTGGCATAGATCAGCCCCGCCTGGTCAAAGCTCTCCTGCTCCTGGTTCAGGTTGATGCCAATGCCCGCCACCGCCGCCCAGGTCTGGTCCTGGTAGCAGCTCTCACAGAGGATGCCGGAGAGTTTTTTCCCCCCAAGGATCACGTCGTTGGGCCACTTGATGGCCGCTGGAGCGCCGTACAGCGCCCGGATGGCCTCACAGGCAGCCAGCCCCACCTGCAGGGGCAGCAGGGCAATGTCCTGGCAGGCCTCCTTCAGCAGGACCGAGAGGGCCAATGTCTCCCCCGGCTGGTCCTGCCAACTTCTCCCCCGGCGGCCCTTGCCGGCGGTCTGGTGCTCCGCCGCAACCGCCGCCCCGTGGGGCAGTTCCCAGGCCCGGTCCTTCAAAAAGGTGTTGGTGGAATCCACCTCCTGTAAGGAAAAAAAGGGTCTTCCCAGGTGTTTGGTGGTCAGTCCCGTCAGTTCCATACCGTCTCCTCCTTCTCTGCAAAAGGGATCACCTGGGCCTGCACCTGACCGCTCTCCAGATGCAGCACCCCGTAGCTGTTGCGCGCTCCCGGGGAGCGGGTCAGGCTGCCTGGGTTCATCACCAGCAGGCCCTGCACCCGCTGGACCTGGGCCATGTGGGTGTGGCCATACAGGGCGATGGTGGCCCCCTGGCGTCTGGCCTCATAGAGCAGGCCGCTCAGGCCACTCTTGACCCCCAACAGGTGACCATGGGTGAAGAAGATCCGCTCCCCCTCCAGGGAGAGCAGGCCCGTGTCCGGCTCCTGGGAACCCCAGTCGCAGTTGCCCCGCACCGACCGCACCGGCAGCTGAGGTTCCAGGCACCGCAGATCCTCCACCTCCCGGCCACAGTCCCCCAAAAACAGGAACAGATCCGCATCCCGGTTCTGCTGCACCACCTGCACCACGGCGGCAAAGCCCCCATGGGTGTCGGAGATCACCACAAGTTTCATTGCACCCGCTCCCTTCTGCCGTTGCGGCAATCAGACAAAAACACTTCCCCAAAGGGGAGAAAAACGCATATCCGCTTTTAACCATAGCATAAAATTTCATCAAAGGAAATAGGCCCGCCCTATTTTCGGAAAGGGAGGGATTCCCCCATGAACCAACCAAACCTCAACCAGGAGCGCATGCAGGCCCTGATCCAGATGGTGGCCAAGCGCACCGGCATGGATCCCCAGGCCCTGCAGGCCCAGGTGGAGAGCGGAAAACTGGACCAGATGGCCCAGCAGATGAACCCCCAGCAGTCCCAGCAGCTCAACCGCCTGCTCTCCAACCCCAAGGAGCTGCAGCGGATGATGGCCAACCCGGCCCTGCAGAATATGCTCAAATCCATGATGGAGAACCAGAAAAAATGAATGACATGTCTGATATGCTGCAACAACTGATGCAAAACCCGGCCGCCGCACAACAGCTCATGGAGATGATGCAGGCCATGGGCCAGGGGCAAAATGGACAGGGAAGCCAAGGGAGCGCCGCTCCTGGCGGTCAACAGGGGGCGCCCGATCCGCAGGAGTTCCTGCGGAATATGGCCTCCGGATCGGGGGAAGGCGGCGCCGGGCCCAGCTTTGAGGAGTTTCTCCGCTCCATGGGGGAGGGGGCCGGCCCCGCCCCAGGCTCTGCCGGACCGGGAGGCAATGGCTCCGGTGGCATGGAGGACCTGTTCCGCGCCATGGGCGGCGGACCTGGATCCGGACCTGCCGCCGGCACGGGAACACCGGGCGGCAACAACTTTGGCGACCTCTTTTCCTCCCTGGCCAACAACCCGGAGTTGGCCGGTATGATGGCCGGCATGATGGGCGGCGCCGGGGGGATGGGGATGCCCGGAGGCTCCATGGGCGCAAACTCCATGATGGCCAACCTTCTGCATATGATGCAGAGCATGAACCAGCCGGACGAGAATGTCCAACTCCTCATGGCGCTCAAACCCCACCTGAGCCCCGAACGGCGGGGCAAGGTGGACGAGGCCATCCAGATGATGCGCATGATGCACATGCTGCGCAGCCTCTCTGGGCCAAAATCGGAAGGAGAGCGATAGAGCCATGCCCACTGTCACCCGCCAGCCCAGCGGACCATGGGTCCCGCCGGCCTACGTTCGCAAGGAGCACCGGGAAGCCTACCCCGCCTCCGGCGGTCCCTCAGGCCTTGTCTCCTCCAATCCGGTGCCCTCCATCCCTCAGCCTCCCCATCCGGAGCCGCCCCAGGCGGCGGTTCCTCCCATCCAGGAGGCGGTTGCAGCACCCACTCCGCCAGTTCAACCGGAAGAGGAGGCCGCACCTTCTGTCATCCAATCCCCCGACCAGGACCCCATCTTCCAGGAGACGGAGGACCCCGTCCCCAGCTGGGAGGAGCAGGGGGATCCCCGCCGTTCCTCCCCGGTGGGACAGTCCCCTCCTCACCACATTCCACGGGACGCTGCCTCTGTCCATAGCCAGCGGCCCTCCACCTGGGGATTTGGCCCCATCCGCCAGATGCCCGTGCCCCTGCAGCGGGACACCACCCTCATTCTCCTGCTGCTGGTGTTGGTGCTGGAGGAGCCGGAGCGCAACGAATCCCTGCTCTTTGCCCTGTGCTATCTGCTGCTGTAGGTTTGCATTGCATCCCCTTCTGTGGTACATTGATAGCAGAAAGGGCCCCCGGCGAGGGGCCCGGCAAAGGAGCGATGCGATGAAAACCCTCTATGTCTCCGACCTGGACGGCACCCTGCTCACCTCCCAGGTCCAGGTAGCCCCCTACACCCGGTCTGTCCTTGGAGAGATGTACCGGCAACAGATCCCCTTCACCATCGCCACCGCCCGCTCCAACGCCTCCGTCTGCCAGCTGCTGGCCGGCATCCCCATGGCCCTGCCGGTGATCCTCCTCAACGGGACCTTCACCTATGATCTGCAGCGGCAGCGCTTCTGCCAGGTGGTTCCCCTGGGGGCGGAGCTGGCCCAGGAGGTTCTGGCCCGCTTTGCCCGCCACGGGCTGCCCACCTTCCTCTTCTCCTACCGGGAGCAGGCCCTCACCATGTCCTACCGCCCCCTGGACAGGCCCACCGGCTATGAGGGCCGCAGTCCCCGCCCCCTGGAGGAATACCCCCATCTTGCCCCCGGCGCCCTGCCCCAGGGGGAGGTGGTCTTTTTAAACCTGCTGGACCGGGAGGAACATCTGCGGCCCCTCTATGAGGATCTGCTCCAGCTGCCGGGCCTGCACATGACCTTCTATGCCGACCCCTACTTTGTGGGGTACTGGTTTTTGGAGATCTGCTCCAGCCAGGCCACCAAGTCCCGGCGCATCCAGGAGCTGCAGGAGACCATCCATGCCCAGCGCCTGGTGGTCTTTGGAGATGGCCCCAACGACTTGGACATGTTCCGCCTGGCCGACGAGGCCTATGCCCCCGCCAACGCCCGGGAGGAGCTGCTGTGTCTGGCCACCCAGGTTCTGGGCCATCACGACCGGGAGCCGGTGGCCAAATTCCTCCATCAGCAGGTATTGGGAGGTGTTCCCCTTGGCCAATGACAGAACCCAGCAGGCCCTGGATCTGCTCCGGCAGGCCATGGGCCAGGCGCAGGTGGAGTTCTTTGCCCCCCTGCCCTTTGAGGCGGCCCTGCCCCTTCTGCCGGTGCGGGCCCGGAACAGGGTGCCCCCGGGGACCCAGACGGTGATTCTCTGCCTGCTCCCCTACTACATCGGGGAGTTTCCCCATCGGAACCTGTCCCGCTACGCCATTGTGGACGACTACCACCAGGTGGGCCGCGCCCTTCTGGGGCAGATCTGTGAAACACTGGGACAGGCCTTTCCCCAGGAGGCGTTTGTCCCCTTTATTGACGCCTCCCCCTTTGACGAGGTGCGCTGCGCCGTCCAGGCGGGCCTTGGGGTGCGGGGAAAGAACGGCATGCTCCTCAACCCGGTCTATGGCTCCTATGTGTTCATTGGGGAGATTGCCACCACCCTCCCCCTCCCCAGCAAGGTGCTCCCCCTGCGGGAGTGCCCCGGCTGTGGCCGCTGCCAGCAGGCCTGCCCCAGCGGCGCCCTGGGGCAGGATGGCTTTCACCCGGAGCGGTGCCGCTCCCACATCACCCAGAAGAAGGGGGCCCTGACGCCCCAGGAGCAGGAACAGATCCGCCAGGGGGGGCTCGCCTGGGGCTGCGATGTGTGCAACGACATCTGCCCCTTCAACCGAACCCCCAGGCCCACCCCCATCGCCGCCTTCTACGAGGCGCCGGAGCCGGTGCTCACCGCTGAAAAGCTCCCCACCCTGCTGACCCGCAAGGCCTTTGCCTGGCGCGGGGAGGGCGTCCTGCTGCGGAACCTGCACCTGCTGGAGGGCCAACCCAATTCCCAAGAGGAGGAACCCAAATGACCACCCCCATTCAATCCGCCTTGGACGCCTACCTGGCCAAGGATATGTCCCGGCTCCACATGCCCGGCCACAAGGGCCGGCCCCTCCCCCCCTTTGGGGATCTGTTGGCCTACGATGTCACCGAGGTGGAGGGCACCGACAGCCTCTTTCACTGTGACGGGGCCATCCGGGACTGTGAGCGGGCCTTCTCCGCCGCCTATGGCAGCGGGGATACCCTCATCAGCTGCGGCGGATCCACCCTCTGTATCCAGGCCATGCTGTTTCTGGCGGCCCTCTCCGGCAAAAAGAAGATCATTGCCGCCCGGAACCTGCACCTGAGCGCCGTCAATGCCATGGCCCTGCTGGGGCTGGAGCCGGTTTGGGTCTATCCTCAGAACAGTGGGGATGGTTGGATCGCTGGGGCCATCTCCCCCCGGGAGGTCCAGGCCCTGTTGGAGGAGGAACCGGATGTCTGCGGGGTCTATGTCACCTCCCCCACCTACTTTGGGGTGCTCAGTGACATCCCCGCCCTGGCGGAAATTGCCCACAGCCACGGGGTCCCCCTGCTGGTGGACAACGCCCACGGGGCCCACCTACCTCTGTTGGCGTCAAACCTGCATCCCATGGCCCTGGGGGCAGATTTCTGCTGCGACTCCCTGCACAAGAGCCTGCCGGTGCTCACCGGCGGGGCCCTGCTGCACCTGCGGGATCCCGCCCTCTATCAGCGGGCCAAACAGGCCATGGGGACCTTTGGCTCCACCAGCCCCAGCTATCTGATTCTCCTGTCCATCGACCGGTGCCTGGAGGAGTTCACTCCCCAGGGCCGTGCCAAATATCAGGAGGCTGCCCAGCAGGTCTCCCAGCTGGAGGCGCTGGCCCGGCAGAAGGGCTTTGGCACCTTGGAGGGCCGGCGGGATTCCATGAAGCTCTCCCTCTTTTTGGGCGGAACCAACCTCACCGGGGAGGCCCTGGGGGCCCTCCTGCGGGAACATGGGATTGAGCCGGAGTATTTGAGCGACGGGGGCGGGGTGCTGATGGTCAGCCCCTACAACACCCCCAGGGATCTAGAGCGGATCCGCACCTTCCTCCAGGACTGCCCGCCCCTCCTTGCCACCGGGGTGCAGCCGCAGCCCCTGCCCCGGCTGCCCAAGGGGATGGGGCTGCGGGAGGCCCTCCTCTCCCCTCAGGAGGAAATTTTGGTGGACCAGGCCCTGGGGCGGATCGCCGCAGGCGTCACCACCACCTGCCCTCCAGGGGCCCCTTTGGTGATGAGTGGGGAAATTGTCACCGAAAGTTCCATCCAATTTATGAAAAATAGTGGCATTTCCCACCTCCATGTGGTAAAATGAAGGTAGCATATCCGTCTTATATGCGGAAAGGAGAATCCACGATGAAACTTATCATTGCCATTGTATCCAACGACGACAGTTCCAAGGTATCCTCCGCCCTGACCAAGGAGCGCTTTCAGGTGACCAAGCTTGCCACCACCGGTGGCTTCCTGCTGGCTGGCAACACCACTTTCCTGATCGGTACCGAGGACGAAAAGGTGGATCGTGTCATCGAACTGATCTCCGATCACAGCAAGAAGCGCACCCAGATGGTGCCATCCTCCGCCAGCTACGGGGTTGGAATGTACACCTCCATGCCCATTGAGGTGCAGGTGGGCGGCGCCACCATCTTTGTGGTGGATGTGGACCGCTTTGAAAAGGTGTAGCTTTGGAACCGATCTGCCAAACTCTTTTCTATAACCAAAGGGCCAAAGAGACGCTCGCCACCTTTGTAGATGGCGGGCGTTTTCCCCATGCCATTCTGCTGGAGGGGCCCAACGGCAGCGGCAAGACTCTGCTGGCCCGCTGGATCGCCGCCGCCGTCAACTGCCGTGGGGAGCATCCCCCCTGCGGGAGCTGCAGCGCCTGCCGCAAAATCCTCCAGGACAAGCACCCGGATGTGCGTATCTGCTCCGGCACGGGGGCGGTCCAGGGCTTTCATATCTCCCTGGTGCGGGAAATCCGGGAGAGCGCCTTTGTCCTGCCCAACGAGGCGGAAAAAAAGGTCTATATTCTGCGCAACACCCAGGAGATGTCCACCCAGGCTCAGAATGCCCTGCTGAAAATTTTGGAGGAACCTCCGGAGCACTGCATGTTCATCCTCACGGTGGACAGCCGCGCCCATCTGCTGCCCACCATCCTGTCTCGGACCGTGCTGATCCGCATGGAGCAGCTGACCTTGGATCAGTGTGTCAAGGCCCTGGAAACCCTCGCCCCCAGCCACACTGCCGACGAGTATGAGCAGTGCGCCTTTTGGTCCGGCAACACCATCGGCCAGGCCCTGGATCTGCTGGAGCACGAAAAGGAGCGCACCATCTGTGACAGCGCCCTCCAGGCTGCCAGAGCACTCTGCGGCGGCACGGAGTTTCAGCTGCTGGCGGCCCTCTCCCTCTATGAGCGCAAGCGGGAACTTATGCTCCGGCAGCTGCAGCTGCTGGAGACCCTCTTCTCCTTTCTGATGCTGCAAAAGTACAACGGAGACCCCTGCCCCCACTGGCTCCAGGATCTGCAGAGCCGGATAACCACATTGCAGGCCAGCCGGATTCTTGATATAATAGAACAGGCCCGCGGCATGCTGCTGCGCAACGGGTCGGGGACGTTGGTCGCCTGTACCCTCTGCGGCCGGCTGCGGCGCTGTTTGCAATAACAGAGATTTGCCCCCACCAGGGGCACGGAGGAACAATATGGCTGAAGTAATCGGCGTTCGATTTAAAAATGTTGGAAAAATCTATTACTTTGACCCCCGCGGCCTGCAGCTGCAGAAGGGGGATTCGGTCATTGTGGAGACCGCCCGGGGTATCGAGTGCGGCCAGGTGGCCATGGCCAACCGGGAGGTGTCCGACAAGCAGATCGTCTCCCCCCTCAAAAAGGTGCTGCGCCAGGCCACCAAGCGGGATCTGGACCAGGTGGAAAACAACCGCCGGCGGGAGAAGCAGGCCTTCTCCATCTGCCTGAAAAAGATTGCCGACCACAAGCTGCAGATGAAGCTGGTGGATGTGGAGTACACCTTTGACAACAACAAGATCCTCTTCTATTTCACCGCAGACGGCCGGGTGGATTTTCGGGAGCTGGTCAAGGACCTGGCCTCGGTCTTCCGCACCCGCATTGAACTGCGCCAAATCGGCGTGCGGGATGAGGCCAAGATGCTGGGGGGCCTTGGTATCTGCGGGCGGCCCTTCTGCTGCTCCACCTTTTTGGGGGAGTTCCAGCCGGTGTCCATTAAGATGGCCAAGGAACAGGGCCTGTCCCTGAACCCCACCAAGATCTCCGGCACCTGCGGGCGGCTCATGTGCTGCCTGAAGTACGAGCAGCCCGCCTATGAGGAGCTGCTGAAGGTCACCCCCAAGGTGGGGGCCTATGTCTCCACCCCTGATGGCAAGGGCCATGTGACGGAGGTGAACCTCCTCACCGGTGTTCTCAAGGTACGGCTGGACCGCTCCGGCGATGCCCCGGTCCAGACCTATCAGCGGCGGGATGTGAGGACCATCAAAGATTCCCAGATCAAGGTGGACGCCAAGGAGGCCGCCGCCCTCAAGGGGATGGAATAGTACCCGCAAGGCCGGCCTGTCAACAGACAGACCGGCCTTTTTGCAGCGCTGATTCGAGGGGATGAAAGCCGGAGTTCCCCGCCCATTGCCAAAGGGGCTGGATGTTAAAAATGACAGGAGGTGGTTGCCCATGACGGCATGGTCCATCGGCCCTCACCAGGTCCAACTCTTTTTGGGGGAGCCGCAGCTGCCGGTCATCTATCTGCTGGGGGAGGCCGGCCAGGGGGAGTCGGTCTGGCCCCTGCTGGACTCCTGCTGCACCCTGGTGGAGGTCTCCGGTTTTGATTGGAACCGGGATCTGTCCCCCTGGCCGGCGCCACGGGTCTTTGCCAAGGGGGATGATTTTTCCGGCGGGGCGGATGGCTTCCTCCATCAATTGTTAAGTGAAATTCTCCCCAAAACCGAGGCGGCCCTCCCCTTCCCCGTGGCCGATCGGGGCCTGGCCGGGTACTCCCTGGCAGGGCTCTTCTCCCTCTATGCCCTGACCCGGACTGACCGCTTCTGCCGGGCGGGGAGCTTCTCCGGCTCCCTGTGGTACGACGGCTTTGTGACATATCTCCAGAACCAGCCCCGCCCGGTTGGTGCAAAGATTGCCCTCTCCCTGGGGGACCGGGAGCGGCGCAGCCGCAATGGGCGCATGGCCCAGATCCAAGACTGCACCCAGCAGGTCCTCTACCTGCTGCAAACGAAAAACACTGTGACCTTTCAGCTCCATGCCGGAGGGCACTTTTCCCAGGTGCCCCAGCGGATCGCCCAGGGTATCCGCCAGCTGGCCGCTCTCTAAAGGGTCTGCCCTGTTCCGCCGAGACGGAAAACCTGTTGGAAGATCCCGTGAGAAGAACCAAAATTTTTCTCACCCTTTAAGTAAACTTCTCCAGTTCTCCCTTGCAATTTCAATAGGATATGATAAAATAAGGGGGAAAAGGAGGTGTAAGACCAATGGCATACAAAATTGGTGACGAGTGCATCAGCTGCGGCGCTTGTGAGGCCGAGTGCCCCGTTGGCGCCATCTCTGCCGGGGATGACAAGTACGTGATTGACGCGAACACCTGCATCGAGTGCGGTGCTTGCGCTGGGGTTTGCCCTGTGGGCGCCCCCAAGGCGGAGTAATTCCATTCTTGGAGGAATAAAACCGGCTTTGCAGAGTCGGTTTTATTTTTTTGCCCTGTGTTTTCTGCCCCTCCTGTGGTATGATGGAGGGGTCCTTGCAAGCCGCCGGCCGACAGAGGCTCCGCAGTCCCAGCGGCTCATTTAATCTTTAAGGAGGCGGCATTTGTGGTCCAATCCTACCAGTGGGAGGCCCTCTCTCCCCAGCTCTTCCTCTGCACCAGTCCCAAGCACCGCTTTGGCATCGATGCCTTCCTCCTCTCAGACTTTGCCCAGGTCCGCAGGAGAGACCGAGCGGTGGACCTGGGCACCGGGTGCGGCATTGTCCCCCTGCTGTGGTTCCGGGAGGGGGGCCCTCAGCTGGCCTACGGCGTGGATCTGCAGGGGGATGCCATCTGGCAGCTGGAGCAGGCGGTCCAACGCAACGGCCTGCAGAACCGGCTGATTCCCCTGCAGGGGGATCTGCGGGAGATCCGCACCCTCTTCCCCGCCCAGCAGTTGGATGGGGCCTTTGACCTGGTCACCTGCAACCCGCCCTACTTTCAGGGGGAGCGCTCCGGCCTACTGAGCAGGGCTCCCCACCGGCAGCTGGCCCGCCACGACCTGTGCTGCACCCTGGAGGATGTGTGCGCCGCCGCCCGCTGGCTGCTGAAGTTCGGCGGCAGGCTCTGTATCTGCCAGCGGCCGGAGCGTCTGACCGACGCCATCTGCGCCATGCGCGCCCAGGGGCTGGAACCCAAGCGTCTGCGGCTGGTGCAGCAGCGGCCCCACACAGCCCCCTGGCTCTTTCTATTGGAGGGCAGGCGGGGGGCAAAGCCCGGTCTGCGGATCCTCCCTCCCCTGGTTGTCCAGGGGGAACAGGGCTACTCCCAGGAGGTTCTGCGTATCTATGGAAAGGAGGCACACCCATGTCCGGAAGACTCTTTCTAGTGGGCACACCCATTGGCAACCTGGGGGATCTGTCCCCCAGAGGGCTGCAGACACTGGAGCTGGCCGATTTTATCGCCGCAGAGGACACCCGGGTCACCCTCAAGCTCCTGACCCACTTTGGCCTCAAAAAGCCTCTGGTCAGCTACCACGACCACAACCTGCGCCAAAAGGGGGAGGAGATCCTCCGCCGGCTGCAAAACGGGGAGAGCTGCGCCATTGTCACCGATGCGGGGATGCCCTGCATCTCCGACCCTGGGGAGGATCTGGTGCGCCTGTGCCGGGAACACGGCATCCCCATCTCGGTGGTCCCCGGCCCCAGCGCCGCCATCTCCGCCCTGGCCGCCTCCGGCCTTGCCACCAGCCGCTTTTCCTTTGAGGGGTTCCTGAGCGTGAAGAAGAACAGCCGGCGGGAACACCTCCTCACCCTCCAGCAGGATCCCCGCACCCTGATCTTCTATGAGGCCCCCCACAAGCTGGTGGAGACCCTCAAGGATCTGTACGCCTACCTGGGGGACCGGGAAATCGCCCTCTGCCGGGAGCTGACCAAGGTCCATGAGGAGGTCATCCGCACCACCCTGGCCCAGGTCCAGGCCCTCTATCAGGAACAGGCCCCCCGGGGGGAATTTGTCCTGGTGGTCTCCGGCGCCCCCCAGGAGGCGGACAGCGCTCTGACCTTGGAGGATGCGGTGGAACTGGTGCTCCAACGGGTGCAGGATGGCCAACCCCTGTCTCAGAGCGCCCGGGAGGTGGCCAGCATCACCGGTTTCAAAAAGGGAGCTCTCTACAAGGCGGCCTTGGAGCGGGGGCAGTGATCCCCGTCCTGTCATTCCACGCAAGGAGGTGCGATCATGACAGCATCCATCGCCTCTCCCCAGGCACTGGAGCGCCTGGTGCTGGAGATGGGCTTCCTGCCCTTCTTCTGCAACAGCATCCCGGGGTTTTCCGTGGAGGAACATACCCCGCCGGAGCTCTGGTTCTCCCCCCAGCGGGAGGGCCCCTGGGACTGGAAGGGCCCTGTTGCCAACGGCGGGCACTGTGTCTACGGCAAGTTCTTCCAGGGCAAGGCGGGCTTTGTCAGCCTTGCATGGTTTCCTCACCTTGCCAACTACCGCCGGGGCGGCTATGACTTTGAGGCCCGCTATGAGGACGGCCTGGCCCCCTGGAAAGACCGGCAGATCTATTGCGCCCTACAGAGCCACGGCTCCCTGTTGACCAGGGAGCTCAAGGTACAATGCGGTTACGGCAGAGGTGGGCAGCGGGGGTTTGAGACGGTCATCACCCGCCTGCAGATGATGACCTATGTGAACATTCAGGACTTTGAATGCCGCCGGGATGCCCATGGCCTCCCCTACGGCTGGCCCACCGCCCGCTACACCACGCCGGAGGCGCAATTTGGCCCTTCAGCGGTCTGCAGTGCCTACGACGACGCCCCACAGGCATCTGGGGAGCGGATTCTGGCCCATCTGCGCACCCTGCTGCCCCATGCGGAAGAGCGGCAGCTTTTGGCGCTGTTGGGGACCATGAGCTAATTCCTTTCCCCTATTCCATCATCCATCCCGTTGAAACCTGCGGCGCACGGTTGCGCTGCAGGTTTTTTGTTGCCTCTTCCGGCGGGGCGTCGTCCACAGCGGACGGTGCACCGCCTCTCCAGGTTCAAAAGATCTCCTCTCCCTCGGTTCAGGTGCCACACGATCCATCCTCAGTCATTCCATCTATTTTAGTTCCCGGGTGCATACAATGTCTCAAACCGGCTGGTATGTCTCATCGAAGGGAGGGATCTTGCATGGCCCATCTGCTGCAGCCTCTGCTGCTGGCCCTGATTGTGGGGGTCATCTTTGTCAACGGCTGGACCGATGCCCCCAATGCCATCGTCACAGTGGTGACCACCGGGGTTCTGCCCTATGGGAGAGCCGTCTCCCTGGCGGCCCTGTGCAACCTGCTGGGGGTGGCGGTGATGAGTCTCCTGCACCCCACCGTGGCCGCGGCCATCACATCCCTGGTGCCCCTGGACCCCGCTGCCCCCATAAAAACCTGCTGTGTCCTCTGTGCCGCCATGGGGAGCATCGTCCTCTTCTCCCTGGCCTGCTGGATCTTTGGCCTGCCCAGCAGCGAGAGCCACGCCCTTCTGGCCGCTCTCCTGGGGGCGGGCCTTGCCGCAGACGCCCAGGGGAACCTGTGGGCAGGGCTCTCTGTGGTGCTGTGGGGGCTGGTGCTCTCCCTCCTGACAGGCTTCCTCTTTGCCCTTCTGTTGGCTGTACTGTTTCAAAGATCCCTGGAACGGCTGCCAGTGCGCACGCTGCACCGCTGCCTGACCCTGTCCGCCGCCGGGATGGCCTTTCTCCATGGGGCCCAGGACGGCCAAAAATTTGTGGGGATCCTGGTGACTGCGGACCTGCTGGCCAAGGGAGTCTCCCCCGGCGGGGAACTGGCTATGGGGGAGCACCTGCCGAGCCTGCTGCTGTGTGCGGCGGCCATGGGCCTTGGCACCAGCGTGGGCGGCAGGCGCATCATCCAAAAGGTGGGGGGGCAGATGGCCCGCCTGAACCTCTCCGGCGGCCTCTGCTCTGACGGAGGGGCCTGTCTCTCCCTGGGGATGCTGACCCTGTTGGGGTTGCCAGTGAGCACCACCCACACCCGCACTGCGGCCGCTGCCGGAGCCGCCCTCTCTCTGGGGCGGGAACACCTGGGGCTGCGGGCACTGGGGGAGATGGTTCTGGCCTGGGTGCTGACTTTCCCCCTGTGCGGCATCCTGGGGTATCTCCTCACACACCTGCTGCTGCACCTCTGCTGATGTGCAAGGGATGGCAAAAAACTGCCGAACAGGGCCTGAGACAGAATCCTTCAAACACCACTGTGCCTGAGGGATTCTGTTTTGCTTTTCCACATCCCCAGCCATCCAGCCACCGGGGACAGTTGCCCCCTTTTCTGCAACAACCTTTCCCATCTGCATAAAAAGCTCTTTCCAGCTCACATCTTTTCAGGTATAATAGAAGAAATCGTGGCTTTTCTTCAACAGAGATGGGCTGTTTCCTGTGGAGGTGATCGGATTGGGACAGGCTGTCGCCGCCGCCTTCGTGGCACTGCTGATATTCTACTCTGTGGTACCTCTGGGCTGTCTTATCGCACTGGTGTGGGGCGGCACCTTTTTCCTACGCAATGTGTTTCTCTGGGCCCTGGTGACCGCCCTTCTCTCTGCTGCTGCAGCAGTTTTATCCCTCCGCTGCCCTGCTGCTGCTCTGGCCCGGCCCGGCCGCATGGCCACAGTGCTGCTGCTTCCCATGGCGCTTCTGAATGGCTTCTGCTGCCTGATCCTGAGCGGTTGGAGTACTGGCGTCCTCCTCTCTATGACAGCCTGTTGGATTTGTGGGGCCATTCTTTTGATCCGGTATCGAACCCATGCGGCGTTGGCCATCGGGGCCACAGTGGTCCTATTGATCCCTTTGGGCTTTCTCTCCCTCTTTGCTTACGTCTTTGGATCCTTTGGGTACAATACTGTTGTACAAGCGGTGGATTCCCCCTATGGGACCTACCAGGCCCGGGTGATCTCCAGCGACCAGGGAGCCCTGGGTGGCAACACCTTTGTGGATATCTACACCGTCCATGGGGGGATTGATCTTTATTTTTTACAGATTTCCCCCAAGCCCCAGCGGGTCTACAACGGCGCCTGAGGGGAGGCTGAAAGCCTGTCCGTCATATGGCGGGACGAACACACGCTGCTGATCAATGGAACCGCCTGCTCCATTTCGGAATAATCTTCCAGCTCGGGCCGCACCGTTGTTTTGAAGGTTTATCCTTGTTATGCTGTTGACATTCCATCCTTCCATCCTTTCATACACTGCAGCTCACGGCGTCCCCTGCCCTCATGCACTTGCGCGCTTCATCACACCAACATTGATGGGAGGAATTTGATGTATCTGACACTGCACTACCGCAAGGAGCGTCAGAATGACTTTGTCTTCACGTTGCTGATTCTGATGGCCTGCTCCATGCTGGTGTTTGCCTGTGTGGTCAGCAACCCCAGGGAGATTCTCCAGGGGATGGTACGGATCATTGTGGAACCGGACGGGCTCATCACCGACTATATTCAATTGGCCTCCATGGGCGGCGCCTTTTTCAATGCCGGGGTGGTTATGCTTCTGGCCATCCTCCTATTGCGGGTCCTCAAGGTTCCCTTCACGGGCATGAGCGTGGCCTGCTGCTTTCTCATGGGGGGCTTTGCGCTCTTTGGCAAAAACCCTGTCAACACTCTGCCCATCCTCATTGGGGTCTTTCTCTACTCCAAATACCAGCGCCAACCCTACGCACGCTATGTGTATGTGGCACTGTTTGGCACCACCCTCTCCCCAGTGGTGACAGAGATGGGCCTGATCTCCCAGGATTGGCCCGCCGCAATCCGGTTGGTGTTTCCTGTTTTTATTGGCGTTCTCATTGGATTCATTCTGCCCCCCATCTCCGCCTTCACTCTGCGTGTTCACCAGGGTTACAACCTCTATAACGTGGGGTTTGCTGCGGGATTTGTGGGGGTGGTGCTGGTCTCCATCCTGCGCTCCTTTGGCAACACCTTTGAGATCCGCACCCTTTGGAGCACCGGCAACAATCTGATTCTCTCCATCTATCTCTACGCCATCTGCCTTGCCATGGTGGGCACTGGTTTTTGGTTAAACGGACGCTCCTTCCGGGGCATCATCCACTTGACCCGCCACTCCGGCCGCTCGGTGGCAGACTTTGTCGTCATGGATGGCCTGCCGGTGACCTTGATCAACATGGGCATCGTGGGCGCCTTTGCCGTGACCTATGTGCTGGTTGTGGGGGGCGATCTCAACGGCCCCACCATTGGCGGCGTCATGACCATCATGGGCTTTGGTGCATTCGGCAAACATATCCGCAACATCATCTGGATTGTACTGGGAGTGGTCATCAGTTCCTACTGTATGATCTGGCAACTGAACGACCCTTCTGTACTCCTTGCTGCGCTGTTCTCCACCGGCCTGGCCCCCATCGCAGGTCAGTTCGGTCCAGTCTGGGGGATCATCGCCGGGATCATCCACTCCTCTGTGGTGCTCAATGTGGGCACCCTCTATGGGGGGCTCAACCTCTACAACAACGGCTTTGCAGCAGGCATGGTCTGCATCGTCCTGCTGCCCTTGATTCAGGGACTCAAACGAGGAGGCGACAAAGATGCATAAGTATCGCGAAAAGATCAGCCGGATCATGGACGAACTGCTCATGTTCCAGTTCAATGCCGGCGCCACGGACATCCGCATCAATCTCAACAAAATGGACGACGGCATTTTGGTTCACTTTGAGAGCGATGTCAAAGATAATGCCCAGGAGAGTGTGGATCTCCTGGAGCGCTGCCTCAAGGGCGGCCGGAACGAGGCCATGGAGGAGTATTTTTGGGAGTTGGCCGGCGGCGACGAGGGCAGCGACAGTGCAGAACTGCAGCTCATCGGCCATATGATCGACGACGCCTATGTCAAGTTGGACGGCAACCACCTTCAGATCACTGTCTTTAAAAAATACCAGTGAGCCCCTCCTGGCCCGGTGGCTCAAAACGCAAGAGAAAGAGGGAATTCCAATGGAATTATCGGACATCTGTACCCTGCTCCAGCAGGAGATCCACGCCTACGAGCAGGAACACCACATTGACGACCTCTGGCGCACCCCGCTGGTCGGGGTTGCCGACGCACAGGACCCAGCCTTCCTTCAGCTCAAAGAGGCGGTCTCTCCCACCCATGCCCTGCCCACAGATATTCTCCCCTCGGCCCGGAGCGTCATCTCCTACTTTGTCCCCTTCCTGCCCGCCGTGGGGGAGAGCAATATCCAGGGCCTCAAGCCCTCCCAGACCTGGGCCAGGGCCTACCGGGTGAGCAACGCCATGTTTGCCCATATCAACGACCGGATGGTGGAACACCTGCGCAAGGCGGGGTATGAGGCTCAGATTCCCGGTGGTTTTGCCAGCATGGATATGGATAAGCTCATGAGCAACTGGTCCCAGCGCCATGTGGCCTGGGTGGCGGGCCTTGGCACCTTTGGTCTGAACAACATGCTCATCACCCAGCAGGGGTGTCTGGGGCGCATCGGCAGCTTTGTCACCAATCTGCCCCTGCAGGCCACCCCCCGGCCCCAGCAGGAGCGCTGCCTGAGCAAGCGGGGGCTGCGCTGCGAGGCCTGTGTGCGCCGCTGCCCCAGTGGGGCCCTCACCGCCCAGGGCTTTGACCGGCATGTTTGCTATGCCCTGTGCCACGAGAATGACGTCTATCTGAATCCCCCCGGCCAGACCTACTGGGAGGCGGAGATCTGCGGCAAGTGTGTGGTGTCCCTCCCCTGTACCTTACAAAATCCCTGCGCCAAGTTGGATCAGTAGGTCGCGCCGACGCAGCCGCAGATCATATGATACAAATAGTAAAACCACTCACCGTTCATACAGTGAGTGGTTTTTTCTAGCATCTTTGTGGGTGCACCAAAAGCGTTTCTCCATCTGCCCCGCTATTGATTCTGCCCCGCTATTGATCCGGTCCCTGGAGAGGTTCCGCTCCCTGCAGGGTGTTGCCTGCCACAACATATGCTTGCAGACGATGGAGCACCTTACGGTCCACCAGGCAGTTGGCCCAGATGCCGTCAGCCCGGTACTCCTCTGCAAAGACCCGTCCGTTCTCCCGGATCAGGGCCAACAACCCGGCCTGGTCATAGGGCAGGCACAGCTGCACTTGGAGCTGGCTGGGAGTGAGGATCTGGGCCATGCGGCTCTTGAGCACCTGCAGGCCAAATCCGGTTCTGGCGCTCACCAGGACGGTGTTGCGATCCATGGGCTCTGGCAGCTCCTGGCGCTTGTCTGCCTTGTTGAGCACCATAATGGTGGGGGTATCCCCTGCCCCCAACTCGGCCAACAGATCCCTGGTCACCTCCACCTGAGCCTGAGCCTCCGGGCTGGAGATGTCGCAAACATTGAGGATCAGGTCCGCATAGACCGCCTCCTCCAGGGTGGACTTGAAGGCCTGCACCAGATGGTGGGGCAGGCGGCGGATGAATCCCACCGTATCCACCAGCAGCACCTGGCGGCCGTCGGGCAGCTCCACCCCCCGGGAGGTGGGATCTAGGGTGGCAAAAAGCATGTCCTTGGACAACACTTGGGCCCCAGTCAAGGCATTGAGCAGAGTGGATTTGCCCACGTTGGTGTAGCCCACAATGGCCACCGTGGGCATGCCGTCCTTCCTGCGGCGAGTTCGCTGCAGGTTCCGGCGCTTTTCCAGCTCCGCCAGCTGGGCTTCCAACGTCTGGATCCGGCGGCGAATGTGCCGACGGTCGGTCTCCAGCTGGGTCTCACCTGGGCCCCGGGTGCCCACGCCTCCTCCCAGCCGGGAGAGGCTCTTCCCCAGCCCTGTGAGCCGGGGCAGGCGGTAGCGCTGCTGGGCCAGTTCCACCTGCAGGCGGCCCTCACTGGTGTTGGCCCGCTGGGCAAAGATATCCAGAATCACCATGGTGCGGTCCAGCACAGCCACCTCACAGATATTTTCGATGTTGCGCATCTGGGCAGCGGTGAGCTCATGGTCAAAGACCAACAGGTCCACACCCTGATTCCGGCAGAAATCTGCCGCTTCCCGCAGCCGCCCGGAGCCAATGCAGGTGGCAGGGTCCAGGGCGGGACGCCTTTGCACCAGGCGCCCCACCACCTTTGCTCCGGCGGTCTCGGTGAGCTCCTCCAGCTCATCCAGCGAGACCTCCACGTCGTATTCCCCACAGTCTGCCGCCACCAACAGGGCGGTCTGGGGATTTGTTTCACTGGTTGGATACAAGTGGGTTCTTCCCTCCAAGCAACGGGTCTATTTTTGCAGCACTTTGAGGATCTCCACCACATAGACCCGGTGGTAATCCTTCAGGGGATAGTCCTTCTCGTCCACCTCGGCATCCAGGAAGCAGTCTGTCTCCAGCATCTGGGAGTAGAGCTTGCGGCAGATGAGCACCAGGCGGGCCTCCTGGAAATAGGGGGTCTCCCCGTCGTGGAGCAGGTGGAAGCCACAGTGGGCGATCTTATCCTCATCCCGGCCGGAGGTTCTTCCCATGTAGGTCAGCTCCTTGCGGTACTTCTCATCAAAGAAGGTCAGGCTCAGGGTGTCGGCGCTCTCGATAAAGGAGTAGGTATGCCGGGCCGGCCGCACATAGATGGTGGCCACAGGTTTGTTCCACAGGCGGCCCAGGGTACCGTAGCTGGCGGTCATGGTGTTGGCCACGCCGTCCTTCTCGGCGGTGATGAGCATCCAGTCCTTTCCAATGAGCTGGAAGGGATTATCCCCAATCTCCAATGGTGAAATCTCTCGAAACTCGCTCATAACAATCACACTTCCTTTCTTGGTTGATGATTTTATTCTATCACATTTTATGGGGATTTGCTGCCTGTTTTTGAAAAATCATGGGGCCTCTGCCCAATTTTCTCCCCCTGCACCAGAACAACTGTGAACGCCCGTGTCCAAGGGAGCGGTGATCCCTCTGTTGCTGCTTGTTCGTCCCAAGAGCCTGCGCCCATGGGAACGCCGCCCATTTACATGATTGCAACAACCCATCATATAACATCTTATAATATTTTAAACAAATAATACAGGCCGTGGAATCCCGTTGGGATTCCACGGCCGTTACAGTGGGTTTTATCGCCGTTAGCGCTCCTCCCGGAAGTAGTTGACACCCAAACTGCCGGGGATGCGGGAACTGGTGGATTTGCGCATGCTGCTGATCACCAGCACCAGGGCGGTGATGAGGAAGGGCAGCATGTCATAGAAGGCAATGGGAATGTTGATGACATTGGAGGGGACATAGTACTTGAGCACCCGCAGCCCGCCGAACACAAAGCTGCCAAAGATGGCCATCTGGGGCTTCCAGGCGGCAAAGATCACCAGTGCCACGGCGATCCAGCCCAGGCCTCCCGTACTGTCTGCCAGCCAGACGCCGCCGTTGATGATCATGCTGCAGTAGGCCCCGCCCAGGCCGCAGATGCCGCCGCCCAGGAGGATGTTGAAGTATTTCCAGCGGTTGACCTGGATGGAGGCCGCATCCGCCGCGCCGGGGTTCTCTCCAATGGCCTGGACGTTGAGTCCTGTCTTGGTGCGGAACAGGTAGTAGGCACAGACCAGGGCAATGGCAATGGCCAGGTATACAAAGGGGTTATATTGGAACAGCAGCGGCCCCACCACCGGCAGATCCGACAGGACAGGAATGTGGACATCCGCCATCTGTGCGGTGATCTGTGCCGGAAGCTTGAGAGTGCCGGACTCGCTGTTTTCCAGCATAAAGTAGCCAATGAAGTTGGAGAGCCCCTGGCCAAAGATGGTCAGCGTCAAGCCGGTCACATTCTGGTTGGCCAAAAAGGTGACGGTGAGCACCCCATAGATCAGCGCCCCCAAGAGGCCCGCCCCAAAGGCCGCCACCAGGGCCAGCACCAGGTTGTCCGTCAGATAGCCCACCATGAATCCGGCGCAGGCGCCCAGGGCCATCATGCCCTCCACACCCAGGTTCAGGTGGCCCACCTTTTCACTAAGGATCTCCCCCACGGTACCAAAGAGCAGAGGGGTCCCGGCCACAATGGCAGCCACCAAGAATTTCATGAACATCTCCATTATACCGCCTCCTTCTTTGCAGCAGGTGCAGGGGTCTTCTCCTTCTTGCGCAGGACAAAGGAGTAGCGGACAAAGAACTCCGATGCCAAAATAAAGAACAGGATGATTCCCTGAAGCACGGCGGCGCAGTCAGAGGACAGGCCCATCTGGGACTGAACCACGCTGGAGCCCTTCTCCAGGACGCTGAACAGGAAGGAGACCACCAGGATCATGCCGGGATGCAGCTGGCAGAGCCAGGCCACGATGATGGCCGTAAAGCCGATGCCGCCGGCCACGCCCGTGGAGAGGGTGGCGTCGGTTCCCACCGCCTGGAGCATACCGCACACCCCGGCGATGGCGCCGGAGAGGAACATGGTGCGCAGGATCACCCGTTTGACCCGGATGCCGGCGTAGCGGGCGGTATCCTGACTCTCGCCCACCACGGCGATCTCATAGCCCTGCTTGCTCTTTTTCAGATAGATCCACACTGCCACCACCAGGATGAGCATGACGATCCACCCGGCCTGCACCCCCAGCACCCGGTCCAGGATGGCATTGGAGTCAAAGGAGGCAATCTTGGGAAATCCGTTGGCCTTGGGGTCCCGCCAGGGGTCGTTCTGCAGATAGGTGACCAGATACAGGGCCACATAGTTGAGCATCAGAGTCAGCAGGGTCTCATTGGTGTTCCACTTGACCTTGCAGAAGGCAGCCAGCAGGCCCCACAGGCCACCGCCCACGATGCCCGCCAGCAGGCAGACCAACATGAGGAGCCAGTGATTCCAATCGGAGTGGAACAGGGCAAAATAGGTGGCAAAGATGCCGCCCATGATGATCTGGCCCTCGCCGCCGATGTTCCAAAACTTCATCTTAAAGGCCAGGGTGACGCCCAAAGCGCTGATGCACAGGGGAATACAGAGCTTGACCGTGCCCTGGAAGGCCAGCTTGCTGCGGAAGGCCCCGTCGAGGATTTGGCGGTAGACCTGCAGAGGATTTGCCCCAATGGCAAGAATGAACAATCCCCCTGCCACCAGGGAGAGGAGCACTGCCAGCAGGCGGAAAATCAGCATCTGCCTGCCGCTGCGCTCCGCGCGTTTGACCACCCGGAACAAGGGCTCCCGGCTGGATTTGTATGTACTCTCGTTCATGCGTTCTCCTCCCCCGTCATCATCAGGCCAATCTGTTCCTTGGTGGTGGCCTTGGCGTCCACAATGCCGGTGATCTTGCCGTGGCAGAGGACCATGATCCGGTCGCAGAGCTCCAGGAGCACATCCAGGTCCTCGCCGATGAACACCACGGCCACGCCCTTCTCCTTCTGCTGGTTCAGCAGGTCATAGATCAGATAGCTGGAGTTGATATCCAGTCCCCGCACCGGGTAGGCGGTAATGAGCAGGTTGGGGTCCGATTCGATCTCCCGCCCCAGCAGCACCTTCTGCACGTTGCCGCCGCTCATGAGCCGCACCGGCGTCTCCACACTGGGGGTCACAATGGAGAGCTTGTCCACCAGCTCCTTGGCCAGCTCTTTGGCCGGTGCCCGGTCCACAAAGGGCCCCTTTCCCCTGCGGTAGCTCTTGAGGAGCATGTTGTCCGTCATGCCCATGCCTGCCACCAGGCCCATGCCCAGCCGGTCCTCCGGCACAAAGCTCATGCTCACCCCAAGGGCGATGATCTCCTTGGGGGACTTGCCCAGGATATTCTCCTTGTTGTAGAGGATGGCGCCCTTTTGAGCCGGCATCAGGCCGGCAATGGTCTCGCACAGTTCCTTTTGGCCGCTGCCGGCAATACCGGCCACCCCCAGGATCTCCCCACGGCGGATCTCAAAGTTCACGTCGTCCAGCCCCAGGCCGCCGTCCGGGCGCTGCACTGTCAGGTTGACCACCTTCAGAATGGTGGAGACGTCCCTGGGTTCCGGGCGGTGGATGGAGAGGCTCACCGCATGGCCCACCATCAGCTCTGTGAGTTTGGCCGGATCTACCTGGCTGGTCTCCACGGTGCCCACGCTCTTGCCCTTGCGCAGGATGGTGACTCGGTCGCTGATGGCCATGACCTCGTTGAGCTTGTGGGTGATGATGATGATGGCACAGCCCTTTTCCCGCATGCCTCGCAGGATCTGGAAGAGTTTGTCCGTCTCCTGGGGGGTGAGCACCGCCGTGGGCTCGTCCAGGATCAAAATTCTGGCCCCCCGGTAGAGGACCTTGAGGATCTCCACCGTCTGTTTTTCACTTACGCTCATGTCCTGGACCCTCTGCTCCGGGTTGATGGAGAGGCCATACTCCTTACAGAGGCCCAACACCTTCTCCTTGAGGGCCCGGTTGTTCAGCTTCCTTTCCTTGGTGCCCAGAACAATGTTGTCCATGGCACTGAAGGGCTCCACCAGTTTGAAATGCTGGTGGATCATGCCGATCCCCAGCCGCTGGGCATCCGCCGGGGAGCTGATGGCCACGGTCCTTCCATCCACGGCAATGGTCCCTTCATCAGGGTGGTAGATCCCGGAGAGCATGTTCATCAGCGTGGTCTTGCCGCTGCCGTTCTCCCCCAGCAGGGCCAAGATCTCTCCATAGCGCACCTGCAGGTCTATGGCGTCATTGGCCACAACGGTGCCAAACCGCTTGGTGATCTTGCTGCATGCAATGGCCGTGGTCTGTGCCATAAAGCCTTCCTCCTCTTTCTATCTTGGGATTAAGAAAAGGGCGGTCTGCCGGCCGCCCTTTTCTTGCTCGCAGCCGCAATGGCTACCTTATCTGAGCTCTACGTTCTTGTAGTACCAGTTGACAGAGCCGTAGTCTGCACCCTCTACAGTGTGCATCTGGCCCTGGTTGTCCTCCAGCTCGGTCTTGCCGTCAAAGACATCCCACTCGCCGGAGAGGATCTTCTCCTTGGCCTCGTTGATGGCCTCCTCCGTGCCCTCAGCGCACAGGTCGGTGTTCAGGGTGCCCAGGGTGACCAGGCCGTCCACCATGTCACCGTAGTAGTCCTCCACCTTTTCGCCGATGACCCAGGTGCCGTCCATCACGTTCTGCACGGCCTTGGTGTAGTAGACGCTCCAATCCCACATGACACTGGTGAGGGTGGCGTTGGGCGCATCGTTGACCATGTCGGAGTTGTAGCCGACGCCAAAGGCTCCGGCTCTCTCAGCGGCCAGCTGGGGGTTGGGGGTGTCGCAGTGCTGGGCGATGACGTCGCAGCCCATATCCAGCAGCGCCTGAGCAGCCTGGGTCTCACCCTCGGGATCGTACCAGCTGTTGGTGACCTTCACATAGACCTTGGCATCGGGATTCACGCTCTCCACGCCCATGGCAAAGGCATCGATGCCGCTGGTGACCTCACCGTTCTCCTGGCCCATGGCAGCCACGTAGCCGATCATATTGCTCTCGGTCTTCAGGCCTGCGGCAATACCGGACAGATACCGGGCCTGATAGATGCGGCCAAAGTAGTGGTTCATGTTGGTGCCGTTGGAAACAACACCGGTGCCGTGGCTGAAGAACACGTTGGGATACTCGGCAGACAGGCGCTCACACACATCCATGTAGCCCCAGGAGGTGGCAAAGATGATGTTGCAGCCCTCCTCGATGCACTCGGTGATGGCGTTTTCAATGTCGGCGGTCTTGGTGTCGTCCACGTTGTTCTTGCGCACGATCTGATCGTCGCTCAGCCCCAGGTTCTTCTGCATGCCAACGATGCCCTGGTCATGGGCATAGCTGTAGCCGGAGCCTGCGGCAGGGTCGCCGATGTGGATGACGCCCACTTTGATGTCCTCTTTTGCGACGCCGCCGGAAGCGCTGCCGGAGCCGGAGCCGCTGCCCGTGGTGTCACCGCCGCAACCTGCCAGGCACAGGGCCATCATGGCTGCGGCAAGAAGCGCGCTGAGAAATTTCTTCATCATGTAAGATCCTCCTCTTTCTTCTTTGAACCGACCAGTTTCGACCAACGAAAAAAGCCGCCCAAAATGGGAAATATTCCAGGCGGTCTTCTTTCTACGTTTACCTATATTTTATAAAAAGCCGACAGAATTTGCAACGCCCTTTTACAGATTTGTATGAATAGACGACTCTCCCCCTCCAAGAACCAATTTTTTATTTATTTTTACAATTGGTTTACAAATGCTCCATATTCATGGATGAACTGCCCTCTTTTGATCCAGCAGATATCGGCACAGCAGGGCGATCATATGGCTATTGGTGGGTCTCACCGGCAGGGGAACAGTGGCTATCTCCTGGAGTACTTCCTGGTGGGTATTCCAGCTCTGGGCGATGACCGCGCGCAGGCTTTGTTCCACACAGGAGACCTTGGTGTGAAAGGCCTCTGCCACCTGGGGATAGATCTTCTTGGTGACACACAGGAGGCTGTCTGGCTCCCAGAGGGCCAGCTGCACCGCATAGGCCAACAGGGCACAGCCAAAGTGGTCCTGGTGGATACCGATGCGCCGCAACAGTTCCTGAATCTCCAGTTCCACGCCCTCATCTCCCCCTCTCCCGCTGCAGCAGGTCCGACAGCTTCTGCAGCTTCTCCATCAGCAGGCGCTGTTCCTCCCTGGGCAGGTCACAGAAACTGCCCAGGCTGCGCACGGCCTCCCACTCCAACTGGGGCTGGATGGGGTTCTCCAATTCCCCCAACAGCACCAGCGGGGAGATACCCAACTGATCCGCAATCTGCTGGACCGTACCCAGGGTGGCGTTGCTCTTCTCCGCCTCAATGTCCTGCAGGGTGGATCGGCCAATTCCCAGCTCCTCCGAAAACTCCTCCAGAGATGCTTTGCGCCTGTGCCGCAGAGTTCGCACAGTGGCGGACAAATTCTTTTTCAGTATACCGTGATGCTCCATAAAAATCCTCCTTTGGAAATCTTCCTTTTTCTTCAAGATACGGATTTTTTGTGGCGTGCTCAAGTTGACTTAACGACTATCCGCACCATCATACCGGAGGCATTGCTTTTTCGACCAATTCTCCCATTTTGAGGGAAATGCATTCTGTCGAATTCTGTCCCTCTATGTCCGGAAAGCACCAATCCTCCAATCTTTCCAATATTTACATAAGATTTTTTCCTGTTCTTTCCCGCCAGACAAGGGCCTGCAGGGAGGTTTTGTTTGTATCCCGGAGGGTTTTGTTGTATAATGGTGCTGAATTTTATTTGTGTAGGGGAACTTCGCCGGCCTGCACAAACAGCGGCCGAACCGGCGTCGGCAGAGGAACTGCAACATGCGCGAGATCTATCTGGACAACAGCGCCACCTCTCCGGTGGATCCGGAGGTGGCCGCATACATCTATGACACCCTGCTCCACTGCTACGGCAACCCCTCCTCCCTCCACAGCAAGGGTCTGCAGGCCCAGCTGCGGCTGGATAAGGCCCGGGAGCAGGTGGCCAACGCCCTGGGCTGTGAGCGGGGCTGCATCATCTTCACCAGCGGCGCCACGGAGGCCAACAACATGGCTCTGCGGGGGGCGGTCCGGGCCCGGTATAAGCGGGGCAACCGGATTGTCACCACCGCCTATGAGCATGCCTCTGTGGACCACACGGTGGATCAGCTGGCCAAGGAGTACAACCTCCAGGTCACCAAAGTCCGACCTGGGGCCGATGGCACCATCTCCCCCCAGGCCCTGGCACAGGCGGTGGACGAGCGGACCATCCTGGTGAGCTTTATGGCGGTGAACAACGAGACCGGAGCCACCATCCCTGTGGAGGCCACCGCCGCCCTGCTGCGGCGGAAGAACCGGAACCTGCTCATCCACAGCGACGGGGTCCAGGCCTTCGGCAAGATCCCCCTCAAACTGGGACGCAGCGAGGTGGATCTCTTCAGCTTGAGCGGCCACAAGCTCCACGCCCCCAAGGGCATCGGCTCCCTGTATGTGCGCAAGGGGGTCCATATCCCCGCCCTGACGGTGGGCGGAGAACAGGAGGGGGGGCTGCGTCCCGGCACGGAGAGCGTGCCCCTGGCCTGCGGGCTGGGGCTGGCTGCAGAGCAGATGTGCCGGGAGATTCCCGCCCACAATCAGTTGTTTCTCTCCCTGTGGGAGCGGCTGCGGACACAGCTCCAGGGCAAACCCGGCATCTTCTTCAACTCCCCGGAGAACGCCGTGCCCTACATCAACAACCTCTCGGTGGTGGGCTACCGCTCTGAGGTACTGCTCCACTTTTTGGAGCAGCGGGGCATCTATGTCTCCAGCGGCTCCGCCTGCTCCAGGGGAGCCAAGAGCCATGTGCTCTACGCCATGGGCCTGCCGGAGGAGCGGGTGGATTCCTCCCTGCGCATCAGCTTTGGCAAGTACACTGTTCCTGAGGACATCGACGCCCTCTGCCAGGGACTGCTGGAGGCCCAGGCCACATTACAACGAACCAAACCATAGGAGTCAGATCATATGAAAGAACTTATTCTCATGAAGAGCGGAGAGATCGCCCTTAAGGGCCTCAATCGGGGCAGCTTTGAGGACCTGCTCATCAAAAACGCCAAATACCGGCTGCGATCCCTAGGAAAGTTCCGCTTTTTTAAAGCCCAATCCACCCTGTACGCTGAGCCCCAGGACGAGAACATCGACCTGGACGAGGCAGTAGAGCGCCTGAGCCAGGTGTTCGGTATTGCCGCCCTCTGCCGGGCCTGCGTAGTGGAGAAGGACTTTGACCACATCTGCAGCCAGGCCAAGGAATATCTTGCCCAGGATCTGTTGTGCGCCAACACCTTTAAGGTGGAGGCCAAGCGCTCGGACAAGAGCTTTCCCATGAAGTCCCCGGACATCTGCCGGGAACTGGGGGGCTTTTTGTTGGAGCAGTTCCCCCACCTGCAGGTGGATGTCCACGAGCCAGACGTGACTGTCACCGTGGAGATCCGGGATTTTGCCGCCTACATCCACGCCCGCCAGCTCCCAGGGGCCGGGGGTATCCCTGTGGGCTCCTCTGGCAAGGGGGCGCTGCTCATCTCCGGCGGCATCGACAGCCCTGTGGCCGGCTACATGATGGCAAAGCGGGGCATGCAGCTGTGTGCAGTCCACTTTGTCAGCCCTCCCTACACCAGCGACCGGGCAAAGCTCAAGGTGCTCCAGCTCCTCAAGCAGGTGAGCCGCTACGCCATGGGGATCGAAACCTTTATTGTCCCCTTCACCCATGTCCAGGAGGAGATCCGGGACCACTGCCCGGAGGAGTTCTTCACCATCATCATGCGCCGGCTCATGATGCAGGTCGCCCAGGCCATCTGTGAACAGACGGGAGCCCTCGCCCTCATCACCGGGGAGAGCGTGGGCCAGGTGGCCAGCCAGACGGTCCAGGCCATCGCCTGCACCGACGCCGTCTGCCAGGTGCCGGTGTTCCGTCCGGTCATCGGCATGGATAAGCGTGAAATTGTGGCCGTTGCCAACCGCATCGGCACTTTTGAGACCTCCATCCTCCCCTATGAGGACTGCTGCACCGTCTTCACCCCCCGGCATCCCCGCACCCGTCCAAAGCTGGCGGAGATCCAGCAGGCGGAGCAGGCCCTGGATATCCCCGGGCTTTTGCAGGAGTGCCTGGCCAATGTGGAAAAGATCTGGGTGACCCCCGGATTGGAGTTGGAAACCGAATTCGCGTAACACAACAGGAGGTACCCCATGCCTGTATCCGTTTTTTACTGGGGGCAGGCCCCCCAAACGTTGGACGCCCTCTGTCAGGAGCTGCAGTTGGTCAGCGGTGCGCAGGATTCCCCTGTGGTTCCCCAGGCAGTCCAGGAGCATCTGTTGACCCAGGAGCCTCAGGATTGTTCCCTGCTGCTTCTTGCCCCACAGGCGGCCTTTGACCAGGTGTTTGAAACCCTTCCCTGGCTGGAGGAGGCAGACGGTTGGATGCCGCTGCAGGCCCCTGATCCATCCTTCCAGGGGCGGTACTTTGGCAAGGGCTCCCAGCTGGTGGCTCTGCTCCCCATCGACGATTCCGCCAGTCTCATCGCGGAATTTCACCAGGCGGTACTCCCCGCCCTTGCCAGCTTACAGGGGCTGCCCTATGCCGTCGCCGCGGTGGATTTTGCCGCCACCCAGGAGAGTCTGGTCGCCAAGGCCCTGGATCTGTGCGGTCAAAGCCGGGCTTTGGTCACCAGCTATTCCGGACCGGATCAAAAGACACCCCAGCTCTACCTGAGCGTTGTGGGGCCAGATGCCCAGGGCATTCTGGAGGCAACCTTTGCCCAACTGCGCAAGGAGCCTGTCCCCAAGAAAAAGAAGGGCTTTTTTGCCCGGGTGTTCCCCAGCAAGGGGGATTCCTTTGGAGAGGGCCTGCGCAAAGTACTGCTGCTGGTGTGTATCCTGGTGTTTTTAGGTTCCGCCGGATACCTTGCCAACTACTATCTGCAGTCCTATCGTTACAACCAGATGAGCAGCGACCTTTCCGCCCTCTACCATACAGGTGGAGACGGTCAGACCGATGCGGAGACCAAGAACTTTGACAATCTTTTGGAGATCAACCCCTACACGGTGGGCTGGATCTCCATCGACGGCACGGTGATCGATTACCCCGTGGTCTGGTACCAGGGCAACAACAGCTATTTCCTACGCCGGGACTTCTATCAGAATTCCAACCAGCACGGCACCATCTTTGTGGATGGTAACGCGGATCCCTCCAAGCCCAGTGACAACCTGACCCTCTATGGCCACAACATGAAAGACGGCCTCATGTTCGGCGCCTTGCCCAACTACCAGGAGCTGGACTACTACCTGGAGCACCCCATCATCTCCTTTGACACCATCTACGGGGAGGGGGACTATGCAATTTTCGCCGTGTTTGTGGCAAATACCCTCTCCAGCCAGGGGGATGTGTTCCCCTACACCACCTTTATCGACGCTCAAACGGATGATATCTACCGCAGCTTTGTAGAGAACGTGAAGGTGCGCTCCCTCATCGATACGGGGATTGATGTACAGCCTGGGGATGAGCTCATTACCCTGTCCACCTGCCTCTACGACTTTGATGAGGAGCGGCTGGTGGTGGTGGCCCGCAAACTGCGGGATGGGGAGAACCCGGACACCATTGCCCAAAATGCCAAGGAGAACCCCAACCCCCTCATGCCGGAGATCTGGTATGAAACCTATGGGGGAACGCCGCCCATCGTGTCCAATGAGAGCCTCTTGACCCTCTTCAACGACTATGCTCAGAACCGGAACAACTTTTGGGAGAACGCCTTTGTGGGCGGCTCCAGCGTCTCGGTCGATTCCAGCGGCAGCTCCCTGGAGGAGGTCTCCTCCTCAGGATCCTCCTCTGAAGAATCCTTCTCTGGATGGGACAGCAGTTCCAGCTCCCCTGGACAGATCGATCCCCCCTCATCCAGTGGTGGGGGCAGTTCCTCCAGTTCCAGCGGTTCTGCTTCCGGGGGGAGCTCTAGTGCGGGAGGTTCCGCAGGCGGCAGCTCCGAAAGCCAGCCCTCCCAGGGGGAGGACCCCTCCGAAGGGACAGGCTCCGGCCAGACCTTTACCATGTATGTCAATGGGCAAGTCCAGCAGGTGGACGCCTATGAGGCGGTCTGCCGCAACGTCCAGGCGGAGACAGGCGGCGCCTTTTACCCAGAGGCCCTCAAAGCCCAGGCGGTGGCCTGCTACACCTATCTAACCTACTGCCAGAACCATGGAACCATTGCGACACTGCCCTTATCGACCCCCAATGCGGCGGTGCAAAACGCCGTGAGCAGCGTCTTTGGGGAGCTGATCACCTACAACGGGCAGCCCATCAACGCGGTGTATTATGCCACTTCCGCCGGCAAAACCAACGATTCCGCCGATGTCTGGGGCGGTTCCCTGCCCTATCTCAAGAGCGTCGACAGCTCTGTGGACCGCAACGCCCCCGGATACAGGGCCACCAAGACCTTCTCTGAGGATCAGGTGCGCACCCTGCTCCAGCAAAAGCTGGGCATCACCCCCAGTGGGGATCCCTCCACCTGGTTTCAAGTGCTGTCCGAGACCTCCGGCGGCTACAACGGCCTCATGTCCGTCTGCGGCTACACCACCAGCCCCCTCAGCGGCCAGAGCATCACCGGCCGGGTGCTGCGGGAACAGGTCTTTTCCCTGCGCTCCGCCTGCTTTGATGTGGAATATACCGGCAGCGCCTTTGTCTTTACCACCTACGGTTATGGGCATGGTGTGGGGATGAGCCAGAACGGGGCCAACCTCTATGCTGCCCAGGGGTGGACCTACCGGCAGATTCTCACCCACTACTACACCGGTGTAAATGTTGGATAGCTCCCCATAGCCCAATGTTTTTTCATGCCCAGTTGGCGCAGCAGCGCCGGCTGGGTATTTTTGTTGATGGTCAGGTCCGCATCTCTCCCCTGAAAACGTGCAGATCCAGCTTCTGCGGCCAAAACTGGGAAACCAGCACCCTTTGCCCGCCCAAATCCCAGAGATCGAAGGAAATATTCCCATTTCTATCATGTGCCGGTTCTAAACTTTTCTGTTGCAACCTTTGTCCAGCAATGCTACAATATGTGGTATGGCTTATTGTTACAAAGTACAAGATGTGTGTTTTTGCAAAGGAGGAGACTGCCATGCAGCTGAGCAACAACGCCCTGGCGGTGCTGGAAAAACGGTACCTCGCCAAGGATGAGGAGGGAAATCCCAAGGAGACCGTGGAGGAGCTGTTCCATCGGGTGGCCAGGGCCATCGCCCAGGCGGACCTACAGCACGACCCCCAGGCAGATGTGGCGTCCCTGGAGGAGACCTTTTACGACATGATGACCAATTTGGAGTTTCTGCCCAACTCCCCCACCCTGATGAACGCCGGGCGCCCTCTAGGGCAGCTTTCGGCCTGTTTTGTGCTGCCGGTGGAGGACAGCATGGAGGAGATCTTTGAGGCGGTCAAGAACGCAGCCCTCATCCACAAGTCCGGCGGCGGCACCGGCTTCTCCTTTTCCCGGCTGCGTCCAGCAGGGAGCACCGTGCGCTCCACCGGTGGGGTGGCCAGCGGCCCGGTGAGCTTTATGCGGGTCTTTAACATGGCCACCGAGGCTGTCAAGCAGGGGGGCACCCGCCGGGGCGCCAACATGGGAATTCTGCGGGTGGATCACCCGGATATCCTGGCGTTTATCGACTGTAAGCACAACAACGAGGACATCACCAACTTTAACCTCTCTGTGGGCATCACGGAGGAGTTTATGCGCGCCGTGGAGCAGGGGCAGGACTATGATCTGGTGGATCCCCACACCAAGGCCTGCGTGGGAACCCTCAACGCCGCTGAGGTGTTCCAGCTCATTGTGGACCGGGCCTGGAGCAGCGGCGAACCGGGTATCATCTTTCTGGACCGGCTCAACCGGGACAACGTGGTGCCCACCGTCGGGGAGATCGAGAGCACCAACCCCTGCGGCGAACAGCCCCTGCTGCCCTATGAGTCCTGCAACCTGGGCTCTATCAACCTGGTGAAGATGCTGCGTCCCAGCGATACCGGAAGCTATGAGGTCGATTACGAGAAGTTGGCGGACACTGTAAAAAAGGCCGTACACTTTTTGGACAACGTCATCGACGTCAACCAGTATCCCCTGCCGGAGATCGATCATGCCACCAAGCAGACCCGCAAGGTAGGGCTGGGCATCATGGGCTTTGCCGATATGCTGCTGATGTTGGGAATCCCCTACAACTCTGACGAGGGCGTGGCCCTTGCGGAGCAGCTCATGGCCTTTATCACCGACACTGCCCGCCAGACCAGCCGGGAGCTGGCCAAAACCCGGGGGGCTTTCCCTCTCTTTTCGGTGAGCACCTACGCCGGACAGGCGCCGCTGCGCAATGCCACCTGCACCACCATTGCCCCAACTGGAACCCTCTCCCTGCTGGCCTCCTGCTCCTCCGGTGTGGAGCCGGTGTTCGCCTATGTCTTTATCCGCAACGTCATGGATAACACAGAGTTGATTGAGGTGAACCCCATCCTCAAGGAAACCCTCATTCGCCGCGGCCTTTACAGTGAGGAGCTCATGCGCAAGATTGCGGCCCAAGGGAGTCTACAGCACATTCCTGAAATTCCAGAGGACATCCGGCGGGTCTTTGTCTGCGCCCACGATGTGTCCCCCACCTATCACATCCGCATGCAGGCGGCCTTCCAGCAGCACACGGACAACGCCGTCTCCAAGACGGTGAATTTCCAAAATTCCGCCACCCGCCAGGATGTGGCCCAGGTCTATATGTTGGCCTACAAGCTGGGCTGTAAGGGCGTCACCATCTACCGGGATGGCAGCCGGTTTAACCAGGTGCTGAACATTGGCAAGGTGAACCACAAGGAGGATGCTGCCGCCCCAGCTCAGCCCGCCGCCGGGGAGATCCGGCCTCGCCCCCGGCCGCCCATCACCTATGGCATCACCGAGCGGATGAAAATCGGCTGCGGCAACCTGTATGTGACGGTCAACTACGATGAAAACGGCATCTGCGAAGTCTTCACCTCCACCGGCAAGGCGGGGGGCTGCCCCTCCCAGTCGGAGGCCACGGCCCGGTTGGTGTCCATCGCCCTGCGCTCCGGCATCAGCTGTGATGAGATTCTCGATCAGCTGCGGGGGATCCGCTGCCCCTCCACCGTGCGCCAACAGGGGATGCAGTGCACCTCCTGCCCGGACGCCATTGCCCGGGTCATCCGTAAGGTCAGCGATGCATTGAAAAACGGCAAGCCCGTCTCCCAGCTGGCGTTGGAGCAAAGCCCCTGTGTCTGCTCCAGCTGCGATCGGCCTGCAGCATCCCAACAAATGCCCCAGGTGGAGGAGATGAGCGCTTGCCCAGAGTGCGGCGAAAAGCTGGAACATGAGGGAGGCTGTGTCATCTGCCGTTCCTGCGGCTACTCCAAATGTAATTGATATTTTTGCATCACATACCGCTGCCGAGGAAGGGTCCTTGATAGGCCCTTTTGTCCAAGGATCATACGATTCTTCCCTCTAAAGGCGGGATAAGGGCCCATCATGAATGGCTTAAAATTGAGAAAGGCGAGGCAGTTTGCCTCGCCTTTCTCAATATAAACGGTCAGATCCTTCTATTTTTCTAACGGAGATGCGTGAACGGTATGTTTAACTAGGGCAAATCTTCTCCCAGCAGACGGCTCTCCCGCTCCTGCTCTGTTACATCCCGGTACTTCCGCTTAGCATAAAGGGCCAACAGCAGCCCCAGGATAAACCAGCCCAGAACAAAGACCCACTCAATGGCCACCAGGGGACTGGGGCCCATGGGCAAATACAGATAGGCAAAAAAGAGGGCGACGCCAACCGCCATAACACTCACAATACCAGCGTGTTTAATGCGGTAAGGCCGGTTCATATTGGGGAAGCGCTTGCGCAAAAAGATAAAGGAGAGGGCCACCATCATGTACATAATGACAACGCCGAAGGAGCTGGCGTTGACAAACCAAGTCAGAGCACCAGTACCCAGTAGGCAAGAAAAAGTGGAAAGAATTCCACAAACGATCACTGCCTTGTAGGGGGTGTGATACTTCGGATGGATATCTGCCAAAAAGGCGGGGAGCATCCGGGCGTTGGCCAGGGAATAGAGCACCCTTGCCGCCCCATATAAGAACCCGTTCCAACTAGTAACAATACCGCACAGGGCGCCCACAATGCACACCTTACCCCAAATATCACCACCAAAGGCGTAAGCCATCGAGTCCGCAACCGGAATCGCACCGTTTAGCCGGACCTCTGTAGGGGCGGACATGCAGGTGGAAAAGATCATAAGCATATACCAGGCCGCTGCCGCGCCGATGGAGAGGATCAAAAGCCTTGGAATCTTTTTGAGGGGCACATCCATCTCTCCCGCCGATTGAGGGATCACATCAAACCCCACAAACATGGCAGGCACCATCAGTAGCACGCTGGCAAAGCCCTTGACATCTGTAAAAAGCGGTTTGGTATATTCCACATTTCCAAAGACCAGGCTTCCCCCAAGGAACAGGACTCCCACCAGAATGATCCCCAAGGTTGCAACAGTCTGAAAGACTGCCGCCGCCTTTGCTCCACGTACATTGATAATCGTTAAAATGACCGATGCTACAATGGCTACCGCTGCCCAACTGGCATATACATCATATCCCTGGATGGTCCACAGATACCCCAATTTGGGAATGGGGAACACATAGTCCACCGAGGTTGCAAAAGCGGGCCCTTCCCACGCAGCTACGCCAATGTAAGCGAAGGATGTGGCAAGGCCCGCGATCACTGCCGGCCAATATCCCATGGATTTGTAAGAAAAGACCACACTGCCGCCGGTGCAGGGCATGGCTGGGGTCAGTTCTGCATAGGCCAGGCCCACAAAGACGCACAGCAGCGCCCCAATGGCATAGGCCCCAATGGCCCCCAACATTCCCGCCGTTGCCGCCCAGGAGCCAGAGAGCATAATCCAGCCCCATCCGATCATGGTCCCAAAGGCCAGCGCCAGTACGTCCTTGGTCTTAAACGCCTTCTGTAAGGTTTGCTCTTGCTTCATTTGTTTTCTCTCCAGTCATTCGTAGATTTCGGCTTACAAGCGCCGATGGGTCAAACGCAAATCTACTTTGGACTAAGCTACCTGTGCCTCCTTTCACATCTTCATCACCTGGAGAGGTGGTTATGATACTCTGACCGTTTTCTTCGCCCCAACTGGGCGAGCTTCACTGTTACTATACGCAAAAAGAGGTTCTCTGTCAATGATATTTGTCATAAAATTTTACAAATTGTTCATTTTCAACTCTTTGCTCAGGGAGCCATCACCCTTGATAGGCAGTGATGTGTTGTGCCTTCCTATTTCCGTATTTTACTGCTCTTCATATAAAAATAGAGCGGTCGGACCTTGTCTATCGATCCAACCGCCTCTGTGTACGACTCTGCTGTCGCGACCTGGCACATTCTTTGCTTCTTACCGCCAAGGATCCCATCTGTCTTATCGGTATGAGATCGCCTGTTATCCCAATTGTTGGATTTCAAAAAACCGAGAAGCAATTCTTTATCGCACCTATAATACTATGTCTCTCTGTAAAGCGACAAGGCCAGATAAAATTTTTGTTCCTTCGTTGAGGGGATGCGAAAGATATGCTATAGTTAGATTGTAATCATAAAAGGAGGGATTTTATATGGCGAAGCACCAGCTTTCAGACGCAAATGCTCCCCGCAGAAGGAGCGCTCTGTATCCCTCTGTCTCTATTATGGAGAGTTTGCGATTCACCACACTGATCGCCTCCATAGGCCCGGAGGTTTCTTATGAGGCCCTACTTGAGAAAATGGGCATCTCCAGCCACACAACACGCAATTTTGCCTTCCGGCTGGGCTCCTCCAAACAATATGGACTGGTCACTGCAGATGGTCACACCATTCTGCTGACCGATCTGGCCAAGGAGGTTCTGGCGCAGGCGGAACCCTCCAGATCTGTTTTATTGACTCTATTCCGTAACCCCCCCTCTATCAGCAGCTCATTGCCCGGTACCTCAATCAGATTCTTCCCACCCAAGCAGAACTGGCCGCTGTTTTGGTGAAGGAATATGAGATCATCGATTCGGTCAAGGGTATCGCGGCGCGATGCTTTTTCGAGAATATTCAGGATTTGGGGCTTGCAAGGGATGGCGTCTTTACCTTACATGACGCTGAACCGTCGGTGCCCACAGTTGTTGCCACCGATGAGATTACAGATTCTTCAACGGCGCACATTACAGATACGCCGGCAAATCGTGAGGAGGATACCACCGTGGAAGAGCACACCGGGTATTACATTGAAATCCCTACTTTATCGAAAAAACCTGCCAAAATCATCCTGCCAGATGGCTTGACCAGGAGAGATCTTGAGTATATCGAACGCTACGCCAAGGAATTGTTCCCGCTCTTCTTGGAAAATCTAAAAGAAGAATTGGAACAAGAATAGCCAGCTCACACTTCTGTGGCTGGCCCTCTTGTGCCGTCTGCGGAATAGCGCCGACTGCAATATAATACTTTGACAGGTATATTGTAACATATTTCACAGCACGGTTCAAGGGGGACCTCTTTGCAAAAGGGGGGTGGCCGCATGGAGGAGTTTATTACGATCTATGCGCCATATATCGTAGTCAATGGCATTCGCATCGAGGCCAGCGACTACGGGCGTAAGGCCTTTCGGATCTATATCCCCAAGGATCCCAGGCGCAACAAATAACAGGAAGGACCCTGCCAGTCGGCACCAGGGTCTTTTTTATCATTTTCCCCCATATCTCCCAGGTGCTTTGCCCTATCCAGATCACAAGTGCCATTGGTGGGGGGATCAGGGGGACGTTGGTTCGCTCTTTCCCCCATAGCGAAAACAGGCGGCCTCACTTCTTCTCTCCCTCGATGATGTGGCAATCTCCTCTTCCGGATGGAACATCGTCTCTTTGTTCTTCCTGAATCGCTGTTTTGAAAAAAATTCCTCCCCAAACTCACTAGGGGAGGAGCTTTTATATTTCTCATCTGTTGGGTGGAAACAACAAAGGCAAATCAAGCAAGAATTGGGATGAACCCCACATTGAGCACCGCGCTTTATCCGGTCTCTCGCCCCGCTTTTGGTCAATCATAGGGATGCATGATCAACACACATGCCAGAGAATGTCTTGAACAGGGGAATTCATTGCTCTCTAACTACCCTCACTATGGAAGGAAGCTAGGCGAGAGGATTCATCCCTTCCATCAACCTAGCCTATTGATCCAGCTGATCATGGCGGTCAGGCTCCTGGAGCTCCACCGGGCGATAATCCGTCTCAATGGGGCGCTGGGCGCGGTATTTGTGGCGCTGCAGCAGGAACATCAAACCACAGGCCACCAGCAGGAGGAGCCCCACATAAAAAAGAATGTGTAGATCCACGATCCCCAATTTATGGAAATTTGCGTTGCGCAGCTGGACATTCGCCCCCAGCAGAGCACAGACCTGGCTGTCTGCCTGCACTGGCAGCAGAGCCGTCAACAGGGTTGCCCCATCTGCGTTCTCGGAAAGATCCCTGGAGTAGGCCTCATTGCCCTCTCCCCGCCAGACCCTATCCATCTGCTGTTTGGAAAGATGGGCATCCGAGATGGAAAAAGCTGCACCTGGCGACTGATAGTCCACACCTGCGGTACCGTTGTCCCGGTAATCGCCGTCCACAAAGTAGGCGTACTGGCCATTCTCCGTGCGCACCAATAGATAGACATTGGCCAGATCATATCTGCTCTTCACCCGGTTGAGCAGTGCCGCCGTGCTACGGTATAGATCGGTCTCTGTCTGATTCTCCTGTTGGGTGAGTTCCTGCAGCTCCCAACCGCTGTAATGGCTCATGGCCAACGCCAAGGGAGAGAGCTGCTCCGCCAGTGCCCCCGCTCTGCTGCTGGCTGTGGATTTCCGATTGACAATGGGGGCAATCAGGGAGAGCAAAATCAGCAGTACCGCCAGGACCATTCCTGCCGCAAAGAGAAAAATTGCCCGCTTAGAACCCCAAAAACTTTTCATCTTGTACCTCCCTCTGGCCGTTCCCAACTGGCCGATCTGGACAAAATATGGATACGCTCCTATTGTACAACAACTTGCACTGGTGGAAAAGCCCTCCAGAGAATTTTCCCAGAAAAATACGAATTCTTCGACATCCTGGAGAACTTCTCCCACCCACTCAAATCTAGGATCGATTTCAAGTCCGCTTTTGGCATGCTCCCTGGATTTATTGATGCTTTGCGGAAGGAGTATTAAAATAATTTTCTCCTCACCACAGGCAAAAATGAAGTGGTGCAACTCTCGCTACACCACTTCAAAGGGCCCTCCAATCATCATGCTTTGCCGGAGACACAGCGCTTGCATCCATAGAGCTCCAGTTTGAACAAAGGAGAATCCCTAAACGACTATTGCTTCTGATGCTTACTCAGACTCAGTCCCGCCAGGATGATTCCTGAAAGGAGGAACATAGCGCACATCAGATCCGGAACCGCAAGATCCCTGGTCGGCGGATTGTCCTCCGGAGGCTTCTCCCCGGTTGTCTGGTCTGCCAGCTTCAGAGCCTGGTGAGCTTCCCGCAATGCCAGAAGCGCCTCGTCGATCTCCTGCTGGGAGGCATCTGGATCGGCCAAAACTGCGGCAGCACGATCCAAAGCATCGGCAAATTTTTGGTAGGTATCTGCAGTGTAATCCCCCGCCTGCAGATCCCCATATTCCTTGACCAAGTTTTCCAAATCTGTCTTGTCCGGGAGCTGGCCATCCTCGGTCACCTGTATGGTGATGATCTGTTCCGGGCTATAGGTCTGGTAGTTGGTCCCTTGTTCCGGCACATACACCCCTCCCAATTGATATTTGGGCGTCATGCAGGAGCAGGTGGCAAACTGCTGATATGTTACCTTGAGCTTAACCGTTCCAGTGCCAGTGAAGATCAAATCCTCGCTGGAATGTAAGGTGTTGGTATAGTCCTGGTTCGCCTGGGCCACCAGATCCTGCCCTTCCAAAATTTCAACCTTTGGTTGATAGGCGGGCTCATGGCGGCTATGATTTTCATCCTCAATCAGTTCCATCCATACATTGCCTGTGTTGTCCACAGGATGCCTGTAATTGTCCGGATCCAGGTAATAGGCCACATCCTTGTTGGTGAGGGCGGTATTGGTCAGCGCGGTCTCCAGATGAAGGTGCTCCCCCACTTGGATACTCGCCGGCGCATTGGTCTCAATCACAGGCTCCTCAACGGTCACGATGAAGGGGTCACCGACGGTAATATACTCCTCCTCTGTCGGGTCATCAAACTCCCCTTCCACATAGGCATACCGCGCTTGGAACACAACAGGACCAGGTGCATAGAAGCACTGTGCCCCCTGGAAACGGTCGGGAAAGGTGGCGCGGCCAGTCTCATCGCTCATAACGGCGAATCCAAAGGTTCCATGTGCATCGAAATACATCGTACTCAATGGCCAGTTGTCCCATTCCAGGTAGGTCCAACGGCCGGGCTCCAAATGATTGAGAACCACTTCCCGCTGTGTGGCAGGCAGGGCAGGGATATACTCTCCAACTTTTACAGAGGCCGGCAGATGATATTCCACCTCCACCTGTTCCTCCTGCGGCGCTTCTTGTGCGAACAACGTAAAGGAGACCAGAGGCGTCATGGTAAGCACCAATGCCAACAGCACAATGCTGATCCGTTGAAGGCTCCTCTTTTTCACAATTTCCCCACCTCAAAATGGCGTATTTTGTCGATTTGTACCATTTATTATAACAGAGGGTTCCCAGCCATACAAGGATCAAGTGAACCAATGTTTGTCACAATATTCCGTCAAAAAAGCAAACCCGCCCTTGCCAGTTGTGTGGGAGGGCGGTTTCGTTACAGGCATTGGCAGCGGTTTTGACCTTGGGGGGCCTCCCAGGGGGAT
>CAJFOV010000017.1 GCA_904397835.1 Candidatus Aristotella avistercoris | reverse complement strand
TTACTCAAACCAATTTCAAGGGCTTGTTTTCAAGCTTGATGTTGTTCAATTTTCAAGGTCCTGTTCGCTGTCCCGCGAGACAGCTTATTTATAATACCACGGCTTCCCTCCCTTGTCAACGGGTTTTTTCGATCTTTTTTCAAAAAATTTGACTTTTTCCTATTTTGTGGAAAATCCGGAATTTTTCCACATGTTATTCCTGTTTTCCACGTGCACTTTCCCCATTGTGGAATTTTTCGCCCTATTTACAGGGGTCATATCCCCCTAAATAACCCTCCCACAGGGCACTTTTCCCACCGCATGAAGGACTTTACCTTTTATCCTCGTCTCTACCTATGGGGAATCCCCCTCTCTATTCTCTTGACAGGAAGCCTATACTATATCATAAAAGAAGGGCTTGTGACATCCACTTTCTTTCAAAACGAAGACCCTTTTTGTCCACAGGCTAGACATTCACCAACAATATAAGCCTAAATTGGAATTAGATGTCGTCGCCGTATTTTCTCCGGCATCTACAACGAAACTCTTTATTGTGGGCGCGGAGAATACCATCATGAAAGGTGAGGTCCAATCTATGAAGCGCTTTCCGTCGCCTCGTGCGAAATTTCAAGCTTATCTGCTTCCCGCTCCTTGGGAAGCGCGCGCCTTTTATCGCTGCATTGCTGATCTCTTAAAACACCCCAAGGTGCGTCAGATGGCCCAGTATGTGCAGCATGGAGACACCACCTGCCTGGAACACTGCCTGCATGTGGCCTATCTGACCTACCGGTTCTGCCGCCGGCATGGACTGGCCTACCGGGCCGCCACACGGGCGGCGCTGCTCCACGACTTTTTTCTCTATGACTGGCACACCCACCATCAGCTCACAGGAGAGCGGTTTCACGGGTTTCATCATCCTGCCACCGCTCTACAAAACGCCTTAATGGAATTTGTACTGACGCCTATGCAACAGGACATCATCCGTAAACACATGTGGCCCCTGACTCTGGTGCCGCCCCGTTACAAAGAGGCCTATGTGGTCATGTGGATGGATAAGTATGCCGCACTGTTAGAGACTTTGGACCGTCTTTCCAATCGGTAATGGCCTGCCGTTGCATATCTCCTACCTATATGATAGAAATGTTCCTCTACAATTCGGCGACCTTATGATATATCAGAACAGGAGAATGACCCGATAGATTCCTATGATCCCCGCCAGAAAGCTGGCAGACCCTTCTCCGTATTCCCAAACAAAACAGCTTTCGTTCAAAGAAATGTTGCAAATCGGCCGTCATTCACCGTTGGTTCCCGATTTTATTTATGTTATAATAACCTCACAGGAAACATTGTAATATAGGAAGACCATCCCTGTAGGCCTTCTAGATATTATAATCGTCTCATGTCGTGCAGCGCTGCATCCGCAGCTGTTCAATAGTCCTGCCATCATTCAATCGTAGAAAGTGAGGAAACAGTCAATGGTGCACAACGTCTCTAACCAGCATGTATACTTTATGGACAAGGAAAACACGCCCGTTCTGACGGCAGAATCCGGAGATACATTGGTGTATCACACCCTGGATTGCTTCGGTGGTCAGATTACCAGTGAGCAACAGACCGTAGATGAACTGGATTGGTCCATTTTGAACCCGGCCTGCGGTCCCGTCTATATCAATGGGGCGGCTCCCGGTGATGTGCTCAAGGTCTCCATCCAATCCATTGAGGTGGACGACCATGGGACCATGGCCTGTATCCCCAATGAGGGATTGTTTGCTGAGCGCATGGATCACTCCCTGGTTCGTATTTTGCCAGTCAAGGATGGCACGGTCACCTTCAATGACCAGATCTCCTTCCCTGCCAATCCTATGATCGGCGTCATCGGCGTAGCCCCAGCTGGTGAGAAGATTCCCACCGGTACCCCTGGCCACCACGGCGGCAATATGGACAACAACAAGATCACTGCGGGGACCGTCCTCTATTTGCCGGTGTTCCAGCCTGGCGCCCTGTTGGCCATGGGCGACCTTCACGCACGGATGGGCGATGGTGAAATCTGTGACACCGGGGTGGAGATTGCTGGCACCGTCACCGTCCAAGTGGAGGTCATCAAGGGATTCACCCTTTCCAACCCGGTGTTGGAAACCAAAGATACCCTGTATGCCGTCGCCTCTGAAAAAACGCTGGCGGAGGCGGTAAAAACCGCTGCCTGTGATATGGCCGAGATCGTTATGCGCAAAACCGGCCTTGCACTGGATCAGACCAATATGCTCATGAGCGCCGTGGGCAATACAGAGATCTGCCAGCTGGTGGATCCTCTCATCACATCCCGTTTTGGTATGCCCCGCACTATTTTGGGCGGTCTGCTGGACTAACAGTTCCAATATGGATCATCCTGACCATAAGGAGTGAGATGCCATGCAACATCGCATGAAAACCCATCCCCTGACCCAGCAACAGATACACCAGCTTTTGACCCAGGCGCAGGTGGGCTGTCTAGCAACTCTCAACCAGGGTGGCTCCCCTTATGTGACACCCGTACATTTTGTCTTTGATGGGGAATGTGTCTATGTTCACGGCCTTCCCAAAGGCCAGCGCTTGGACAATCTGCGTGCGGATCCCCGGGTGAGTATGACGGTCTTTCATATGGAGGGCCTGCTCCTGGATCCGGAAGGGAAACCCTGTGATACCAACACCCAGTATCAGAGTGTGATCCTCAGCGGCAGGGCGGTTTTATTGGAAGACATTCAGGAGAAGGAGCGGGTGCTCTCCCAATTTGTTGCCAAATATACCCCCCACCTGGTTCAGAATCCTCTTCCTGCGGCCATGGTCCGCGGAACTGCCGTCACCCAAATCACCGTCGAGGACATCACTGGCAAGTACTATACCTGATGCCACAGGCCTCCAAACCAAAGTCAAATCAAAAACAAGCAAAAAGCGGACGTTTCCCGATCGGAAGCGTCCGCTTTTTTACACCATTATTTCCCGTATTTCACGGTTCCTGCACAGCCTTGACTACTTGGTATCCGCATTGACATAGGTGGGGGAAAGTTTGGAGTAAACCAGCTTCTGACTGTGGTACAATCCATAGGGGCCGCTGAACAGGTAACTGACGGCACAGGCCACCGCAAACAGAACCAGGTGGCCGCCTCCAAAGAGTTCCATGCTCAACATCAAGCTGGCCAACGGGCAGTTGACCACACTGCAGAACACTGCCACCAGTCCAATGGCTGCGCCAAAGGAGCCGCTCAATCCCAGGAGTGGGGCCGCCACACAACCAAAGGTGGCGCCCACAAAAAAGGCCGGCACAATTTCGCCCCCCTTAAATCCTGCGCCCAGAGTCAGAGCGGTCATGAGAATTTTCATGGTGAAAGCCCAGGGAACCGCTTGGCCGGCCATAGCCAATGCGATCACCTCGGTTCCCGCACCGTTGTAGTCCCTGGTGCCGCTGAGCAGCGTCACACCAATCACCAACAGGGCCCCCACGGCCACCCGCAGATAGGGATTGGGCAGAAAACGCTGATAGAGCTTGCCCAGCTGATGCATGCTCACACAAAAGAGGATGCCCACCAGGGCACAGAGAATGGCCAGGCCTGTCACCTGAATCACCGGCAGCAGCTGGTCCTGGGGCGCCCCGGTCAACGGAAATGCCACGGCGGCCGCTCCTGCCCACTGAGCCACCCCGTAGGCGATAAGGGAGGAGTAGAGACATGGGATCAGCGCCGCATAATACAGTACCCCCACGCCGATGACCTCCATACTGAAGAGGGTGGCCGTAAGCGGGGTGCCAAACAGGGCGCTGAATACTGCCGCCATGCCGCACATGATCATCACCTGCCGGTCCTTTTGGTTCAAACGGATCTGTTTGCCCACAAAGGACCCAACACTGCCGCCGATCTGCAGGGCCGCCCCCTCCCGGCCGGAGGAACCGCCGCAGAGATGGGTCAACACAGTTGCCACAAAGATCAGCGGCGCCATGCGTCCCGGCGGAGTCCGGTCGGTGCGCACCGATTCCAACACCAAGTTGGTGCCCTCATCCTTTTCCATTCCGGCCAGGCGGTACATGGCCACTATGACCAAGCCCGCTGCTGGCAGCAGGTACAACAGCCAACCATAGGTCGTGCGCAAAAGAGTGGCCTTGGCAACAGCAAAATAGAAGAGTGTCCCAACCCCTCCACACACCAGACCGATCACTGTAGCAAACACCACCCATTTCAAAAAGGTTTTGATATAGGTCCACATGCCGCTTCCTCCCCCTTGCTCCAGGACCCCTTCCCTGGAGATTCCACCCCGCAGGCCCACCAAGCCCACGGGGAGACTTTTCTCCATTATACCAGACTCAACGGGAAAAATCGACGGCCTTTCTTGCACGATCGTATGGCAATCCCGCCTGATACACCTGGGTCTCTGCCCGATCTGCTGTCGTGGGATGGGGAATATGATGGACAAGGCACCTCTGCGCTTCTCTCACAACACATCTTCTCCTCTTCCTAAGATGTATTTTTAGATGCACCCTTCCATATTTTAAGCAAGGGATTTCACACTGCCTCCCTTGACTTTTTTCACTGCAGCAGGTATGATTCAAATATACTTCTATCAAGCTTCATAAATTTGTGCAGAATGCTTTGAAAGATTTTAACTGCAAGTGAGTCTTATTGATGTGGCGGTTCCTCACTTGACTTTTTAGGGCAGAATCTGGGCAAAAGGGATGAAAACGGAGGAAGATCTATGAAAAAGAAACTTCTGGCGGCGCTTTTGGCGCTCACACTGGCTCTGAGTTTTGCAGCTTGCGGCGGCGGGGGCGGCGGCAGCAGTGCTCAAGGGCCCTCCACGCCTGTGGATGATACCAAGCCCTCTGAGCCTGAACAATCTCAGGAGGCCACCATTGAAGAGCAGGTGCTCTTTGACAACCAGGGTCTAAAGATCACCGCCACCAAGCTGAAGACAGATCCCTTTATGGGCCCGGTGCTCTATCTGCTCATCGAAAACAACACCGAAACGGACCTGACCGTCCAAACGCGGAATGTTTCGGTCAACGGGTATATGGCGGACCCCATCTTTTCCAGTGACGTTGCCGCCGGAAAAAAGGTCAACGACACGGTGGATTTCATGTCCTCTCAGATGGAGCTCTGCGGCATCGATGACATTGCCGACATCGAGCTCTCCTTCCATGTCTTCACCACAGACGACTGGGAGACGGTAATCGACACTGATCCCATCCAGATCAAGACCTCCCTGGCGGATGGGTTTAACTATCAATATGATGACTCCGGCGAGGTTCTCTATGAGGGCAACAACCTGCGCATCATCTCCAAGGGGCTCTCCGAGAAGGGGTCCTTCCTGGGTACCAACCTGCTGCTCTACATTGAAAACAACGGCCAGGTGCCTATCACCGTACGGGACGAAGATACCTCCATCAACGGCTTTATGGTAGATCTTCTCCTGTCAGAAGAGGTGCTGCCCGGCAAGCGTGCCGTCGCAGATGCCTCCATCATGAGTTCTGATCTGGAGGACAACAACATCACCGAAATTACGGAGATCGAGACCAAGCTGTCGATCTACAACACTGATACCTATGACGATATTGTGGAGACAGGCGTTCTCACCCTCACCTTTCAATAGAACCTTTTTGTGCGGCGATGATTCGATCCGCCGTCCTTCCCCCCGGGCCGCCAGTTGGCGGCCCGGTTCTTTGATGGGGAGTTCCCTTTCATTTTGACAGCGGTTGGTGTATACTCAAACTGCAAAAGGAGGTCCCTGCTTATGATTTACTACCTGGGTGAAAGCCTAAAACCCGCATCGGCCAATGATACCGCCTGGGCTGGAAAGGTCTTTTTGCTCAACCACCAACAGTTGGAGCAGTTCCCTCTGCCAGAATGGATCCGGCAGCGCATCCCAGAGGTGGGGCACCGGCGGCTCTGCCGGGTGGATGTGGGCAAGGGGCAGCTGTGGGGCACGCTACGTGTCCCTGCTTCCAACAATGCATCCTTTGGTCTGGCTTTCTTTTTGGACTGTGAGGGCCTGCTCCTTTGGGACGACAATGGTTTTGCCCAAAAGCGCCTGCAGCAGGAAGATGAGGCGGAGGACTTCCATGACCCCGTCCATCTATTCTGCTACTTTTTGTGCAATCTGATCCATGAGGACTCTGAGCGGCTCTCTCAACTGGAGAACCATGCTGCAAAAATGGAGGAGTCCGCCCTTGAGGGCGCGTCAGAGGACTTTACTCCCCGGCTCATGTCCTTCCGCAAGGAACTCATGACCCTCTCTCACTACTATTTGCAGCTTTCCGATTTGGCGCTTCGGCTCCAGCAGGAGGATGCCCTCCCCCTCTCCCAACGGGATCAGCACATGCTGGAAATCCTCTCCCAGCGCACCGCCCGTCTGCGGGAGGAGACCTCCATGCTCCAGGAATATTCCATGCAGATTCGGGAGGTCTACCAGTCCCAACTAGAACTGCGCCAGAACAACATTATGAAGGTCCTGACCATTGTCACCACCATCTTTCTCCCTCTATCCCTCATTGCAGGGTGGTATGGTATGAACTTTACCTCCATGCCGGAACTGCACTGGCAGTATGGCTATCCCCTGGTGATCCTTTTGAGCGCTGGAATCGTACTTCTGTGTATCTGGTATTTTAAGCGCAAGCGCTTCTGGTAACTGGACGGAACCCCTTTTCAATACCACAGGCCCCGATGTGAGTTCGGGGCCTGTTTCATATTTCTGGGGAGAGATCGGGGGCAACCATCCGATCCGCCGCCGTAATGGGCCGCAGCACCCGGCAGGGGTTTCCCGCTGCAACGACATTGGCCGGCAGATCCCTGGTCACCACGCTGCCTGCCCCCACCACCGTGTTCTCCCCAATGGTGACGCCGGGCATCACCAACACGCCGCCGCCAATCCAGACATTGCCCCCCACCCGGATGGGGCGGGCGTACTCCAGGCCGGCGGAGCGCTCCTGCGCATCCAGGGGATGGCCGGAGGTGTAAAAACCGCACTGGGGGCCGATGGCCACGTTGTCCCCAAAGGTCACACCCCCAGCATCCAGAATCACGCAGCCGTGGTTCATATAGAAATTTTTGCCCACCTGAATCCGGTAGCCATAGTCGCACCAGAAGGCGGCCTCCACCCAGGGCGGGCCTCCACAGGCGCCAAACAAGGTCTGGAGCAGCTCTGCAGCCTCTTTCCGCTGGGAGGGCAGCAGGCCGTTGAACCGCTGGCAGAGGTCCTTGCAGAGCAGACGCTCTTGGAGCAGCTCCTCCTCATTGGGGGCATAGAGGGTCCCCCGGACCATTTTTTCCTTCTCTGTCATATTCCGCCTCCTAACGGATGTCCTTTGCCGGATGGGCCTGGTGTCCCTGGGTCACGGCCTCGTGCTCCCGCTGCAGCTCCTGGATCAGCTGGAGAAAGGTCCAGCGCTGATTGGTGGGGGTCACCACCGCCTTCAGGGGGATCGATACCCCCTCCTGCCGCAGGGCTTGGAGCAGCCGGTCCAGCTTGGCCCCTGAAAGGCCGCTGATGCACAGCACTCCGCTGCTGTCAGCCACTGACTGGAGCTCCTGGTCTCCTTTGGCGGAGTAGCCGGGGAATCCGGCCAAAAATCCCACCATCTCCCCCAACTCCCGAGGATCGACTTTTCGCTGGGGGATCTTCAGCTTGTCTAAAACGTTGGCCAACCCCTCCTGCGTGGGATCATCCAAACCATAGGTGAGCACCCGCACAGGCGGGGCCGCAATGTGTGCCTTCATAAATCAGACCTCCCTTTTCTCCCTCTATTGAACCATAGATCCCCTCATCTGGCAAGCAGATGGGGCCTATTCCATACCGCAACATGGGCTGTCACAAAAATTTCCCAGGGTGAGGGTTGACATTTTGTGAAAATTCGGATATGATTTGTTACAATCAAACAAATCAAATGCGTCGACAGGGAAAAAGCAAACCTTCCCGCGCCCTTCAGAGAGCTGCCGTCTGGTGCGAGGCAGTGCCGCGTGGTTTGTATACTGGCCCTCGAGCAGCAGCGCTGAACCAACAGTAGGCGTTGACGGGTTTTCTCCGTTATGGGAAACACGGTTCGCAGCATTCGCTGCCGACCGGCTGAGCGGCCGTCCTTTGGGCGGCAAAAAGAGTGGTACCGCGGGAGTTCTGTATCTGTCAACACAGGCCCTCGTCTCTTTGGAAACATCCGGAGAGACGGGGGCCTTTTTGTATCCTCTCTCTCCCATCACTCAAGAAAGGACGATACCCCATGAAACACGCGGACAAATATCAGATCGGCTACTACCCCGCCCCCTCCTGCCAGATGCGCTGGGCCCAAAAGGACCACTTGGAAAAGGCCCCCATCTGGTGCAGCGTGGACCTGCGGGACGGCAACCAGAGCTTGATGGTCCCCATGGACCTGGAGCAGAAGCTGGCGTTCTTTGCCTTTCTGTGCAAGATGGGCTTCAAGGAGATCGAGGTGGGCTTCCCTGCGGCCAGCGAGACGGAGTATGAGTTCCTCCGGGCCCTCATTGACGGGGGGCGGATCCCCTCCGACGTGACCATCCAGGTGCTGACCCAGTGCCGGGAGCACATCATCCGCAAGACCTTCCAGGCGCTGGAGGGGTGCAAAACCCCCGTGGTGGTCCACTTCTACAACTCCACCAGCGTGGCCCAGCGGGAACAGGTCTTTCACAAGTCCCAGGAGGAGATCCAAAAAATCGCCACCGACGGCGCCCGTCTCATCAAAGAATTGGCCGCCGAGTATGAGGGGGACTTCCGCTTTGAATACAGCCCGGAGAGCTTCACCGGCACCGAGCCGGCGTACGCCCTGGCGGTCTGCAACGCGGTGTTGGACATTCTGCAGCCCACCGCTGCAAAGCCGGTGATTATCAACCTGCCTGCCACCGTGGCCATGAGCATGAGCCACGTCTACGCCAACCAGATCGAGTACATGAGCGACCATCTCAAATACCGGGAACATGTCATCCTCTCCCTGCACCCCCACAACGACCGGGGCTGTGCCGTGGCAGATACGGAGCTGGGCCTGCTGGCGGGGGCCGACCGGGTGGAGGGCACCCTCTTTGGCAATGGGGAGCGCACCGGCAACGTGGATCTGGTGACGGTGGCTATGAATCTCTACAGCCACGGCGTGGATCCGGGGCTGGACTTTTCCAACATGCCCCAGGTGGTGGAGGAGTATGAGCGTGCCACAGGCATGCACGTCTATGAGCGCACGCCCTACGCGGGGGCCCTGGTGTTCGCCGCCTTCTCCGGCAGCCACCAGGACGCCATTGCCAAGGGGATGAACTACCGGGAGGAGCGGGGCCTGTACCAGTGGACGGTACCCTACCTGCCCATCGACCCCACCGACGTGGGCCGCCAGTACGAGACGGACGTCATCCGCATCAACAGCCAGAGCGGCAAGGGGGGCATCGGCTACCTGCTGGAGAAGAACTTCGGCTACAACCTCCCTGCCAAGATGCGGGAGGACTTTGGCTACCGGGTCAAGGGGGTGTCCGACCACGCCCACAAGGAACTCTCGGTCCAGGAGGTGTACCGCATCTTCCAGCGGGAGTATGTGGACATCCGGGAGCCGCTGCACATCACCGAATCCCACTACCAGCAGCGGGACGGCATCCAGGTTGCCGTCACCGTCCGCTACCAGGGGGAGGCGCACACCTTCACCGGCCAGGGCAACGGCCGGTTGGACGCGGTGTCCAACGCCATCCGCCAGGGACTGGATCTGGATTATACCCTTTTGACCTACACGGAACACGCCCTGGAGACCGGTTCCTCCAGCCTGGCCGCGGCCTATGTGGGCCTGCAGTGGGGGGATGGCCGGATCACCTGGGGGGCCGGTACCGACCCAGACATCTCCACCGCCAGCATCCACGCCCTGGCCAGCGCCATCAACAACCACCGGCGGGCGGATGCCGCCTTTGCCAACTAGGGCAAGTCCCATGGATATTTTGAGAGGAGCGATCACAAGATGGGAATGACAATGACACAGAAGATCCTTGCCGCCCACGCGGGCCTTCCGGAGGTCCATGCCGGGCAGCTGATTCAGGCAAACCTGGACATGGTCCTGGGCAATGATATCACCAGCCCCGTGGCCATCCGGGAGTTTGAGAAGGCGGGCTTTTCCTCGGTGTTCGACCGCACCAAAATCAGCCTGGTCATGGACCACTTTGTCCCCAACAAGGACATCAAGGCCGCCCAGCAGGCCAAGGTGAGCCGCACCTTTGCCAACAAATATGACATTTTGAACTTCTACGATGTGGGATCCATGGGCATCGAGCACGCCCTCCTGCCGGAGCGGGGCCTGGTGGCCGCTGGAGACTGTGTCATCGGCGCCGACAGCCACACCTGCACCTATGGGGCCCTGGGGGCCTTCTCCACCGGGGTGGGCAGCACCGACATGGCCGCCGCCATGGCCACAGGCAGCTGCTGGTTTAAGGTCCCTGGCGCCATCAAGTTCAACCTGGTGGGCTCCCTGCAGGGCTGGGCCAGCGGCAAGGACGTGATTTTGACCATCATCGGTAAAATCGGCGTGGATGGAGCCCTGTACAAGAGCATGGAGTTCTGCGGCCCTGGGGTCCAGAGCCTCTCCATGGATGACCGGCTCTGTATGGCCAACATGGCCATTGAGGCGGGGGCCAAAAACGGCATCTTCCCCGTGGATGACATCACCCGGGCCTACCTGGACGAGCGGGTCCACCGCCCCTACCAGGTCTATGAGGCGGATCCGGACGCATCCTATGACCAGGAGTACACCATCGATCTGTCCGCCATTGTGCCCACGGTGGCCTACCCCCACCTGCCAGAGAACACCCACCCGGCCAGCGAGGGGCGGAACATCCCCATCGACCAGGTGGTCATCGGCAGCTGCACCAACGGCCGCAGCAGCGATATGGAGACGGCGGCCAAGATTCTCAAGGGCAAAAAGGTGGCCAAACATGTGCGCACCATTGTGATCCCCGCCACCCAAAAAATCTTTTTAGAGTGTGTCCAAAAGGGCTGGATGCAGACCTTCGTGGAGGCGGGCTGTGTGGTCTCCACCCCGACCTGCGGGCCCTGCCTCGGAGGATACATGGGCATTCTGGCCGAGGGGGAGCGGTGCGTCTCCACCACCAACCGCAACTTTGTGGGCCGCATGGGCCACGTCAAAAGTGAAGTCTACCTGGCAAGCCCCGCGGTGGCCGCCGCCAGCGCCGTGGCCGGGTTCGTCTGCGCACCAGAGGAGGAGGCATAACAATGATTGTCAAAGGAACGGTACACAAATATTCCGACAACGTGGATACGGATGTGATCATCCCCGCCCGGTATCTCAACACCCCTGACGCCAAGGAGCTGGCCTCCCACTGCATGGAGGACATTGACCCGGATTTTGTCCGCCGGGTTCAGCCGGGGGACATCATTGTGGGGGGTTTTAATTTCGGCTGCGGCTCCTCCCGGGAGCACGCGCCTCTGGCCATCAAGACCTGCGGGGTCAGCTGCGTCATTGCCAAAACCTTTGCCCGCATCTTCTACCGCAACGCCATCAACATCGGCCTTGCCATTCTGGAGTGTGAGCAGGCCGCCGACGCCATTCAGGCGGGGGATCAGGTGGCGGTGGACTTTGACACCGGCGTCATCACCAACCTGACCCGGGGGGAGACCTACCAGGCCCAGCCTTTCCCACCGTTTATCCAAAATATCATTCAAAAGGGCGGCCTGATGAAGGCCATCCAGGCTTAAGGGAGGGGCAGGTTATGGAAAAGCACATTGCAGTGATTCCGGGGGACGGCATCGGCCCGGAGATTGTCAACCAGGCCCTGAAGGTACTGGACGCCGTGGGGGCCAAATATGCCCACACCTTCACCTATGAGGAGGTGGATATGGGGGGCGTTGCCATTGACAAATGGGGGGAGCCCCTCCCCCAGGCCATGCTGGAGAAGTGCCTTGCCAGTGACAGCGTGCTCCTTGGCGCCGTGGGCGGGCCAAAGTGGGATACGCTTCCAGGGGACCGGCGGCCGGAGAAGGGCCTGCTGGCCCTGCGCAAGGCCATGGGCCTGTACTCCAACCTGCGCCCGGCCAAACTGTGGCCCCAGCTGCGGGAGGCCAGTCCGCTGAAGGACGCCATTGTGGAACAGGGCATCGATTTTGTGGTGGTTCGGGAGCTCATCGGCGGGGTCTACTTTGGCCAACACCGCACCGAGACGGTCCATGGCCAGCAGGTGGCCACCGATGTGATGCCCTACTCCGAGGAGGAGATCCGCCGCATCGGCCACATTGCCTTTCAGGCTGCCCGCAAGCGCCGGGGCAAGGTCACCAGCGTGGACAAGGCCAACGTCCTGGACACCAGCCGCCTGTGGCGGAAGGTGATGCACCAGCTGCAGGCGGAGTACCCGGATGTGACCTACCAGGACATGCTGGTGGACAACGCCGCCATGCAGATTGTCCGCTGCCCCAGCCAGTTTGACGTCATTGTCACCGAGAATATGTTTGGGGATATCCTCTCCGACGAGGCCAGCATGGTCACCGGCAGCATCGGCATGATCCCCTCCTCCAGTCTGGGGGAGGGCACCCGGGGGCTCTATGAGCCCATCCACGGCTCCGCGCCGGACATTGCCGGCCAGGATAAGGCCAATCCCATTGGCACCATTCTGTCTGCAGCCATGATGCTCCTCTATTCCTTTGACCTGCCGCAGGAGGCTGCCGCTGTCGAACAGGCTGTGGCACAGGTATTGGGCGACGGCCTGCGCACGGGGGACAGCATGGCGCCGGGGTGCACCCTGGTCTCCTGCAGCCAGATGGGGGACGCCATCGCCGCCCGCATCGGAAGCTGATCCTCCAATGATCCCTACCGAAAAAAACGGCATCTCCAGCTGGAGATGCCGTTGTCTCTTTTATTCCGGTCCGCTCGGGCGGACCAGTGGCATCCTCTAGGGATCCCACAGGCCCAAGCTGCCGCTGCAGAGGGAGCCTGCTACTGTTCCCGGTCCAGGCGGAACCGCCAATAGAGGGCATACCCCTGCACCGCCAAATAGACGCCGACGCCCAGCAGCACCACCCACAGGGATACTCGGAAGATGGCCATCACCAGCAGCAGCCCTCCAAAGAGAGAGGTCATCAGATCGTACCCCTTGGCCTTGGCCTGGTTTTTTAGGGAGACGTTGCGTTCGTCCTCCTCCTGGATCCGCTTTTCCCGGGCCAGTTCCGGATATTGGCGGTAGAGGTGGGCGTTGACCAGACCTGAGAAGCCCGCCCCAAATAGGCCGCCCCCTAAACCGGCGCAGAGGGCCGTCCACTCCCAGGAGACCAGGTCAAACCCTCTGGCAATGAGATACACCACCGTCAGGCAGATGCCAACAATCAGCAGCAACAGGGATTGGCGCTTCTTCATTTGGAATCCTCCTCCTCATACAGAAAAATCTCCTCAATGGTCAGGCCAAAATACCGGGCAATCTTAAAGGCCAGCAGGATGGAGGGGTTGTAGCGTCCATTCTCCAGGGAGCCGATGGTCTGCCGGCTCACCTCCAGATCCCTGGCCAGATCCTCCTGCTTGATGCCCCGGGCCCGGCGCAGCTCCTCCAGGCGATTCTTCATGGCACCACCTCCGCACGGAAAGTTTCCTTTCCCTTCTCTGTCTTCAGTATAGCATTTCCGGCCTAAATGTCAAGTATACTTTCCATTTTCTTTGTGTCTTGGACGGAGGATCCCCGCCAGGCATCAATCCCACCCTCCAGGAATATGGTAAAGGGAGATGGGCAGGCCGCTGGCCATAAGCTGGAGAGGAGTGTTGATTGAAATGTGCACAGCAATTACCCTACAAACGGCCCAAGGGGAGGTGTTTTTGGGGCGGAACATGGATTTTTCTCATCCGTTGGACCCTGAACTCTTCTGGTTTCCCAGGGGGTATCAGGGACGGAACCAAAGCCGCTATCACATCTGGGGAATAGGGCAGAATTTGGGCAAGGTCATCCTGGCCGATGGGGTCAATGAGGCGGGGCTGGCGATGGCGGCGCTGTATTTCCCGGGGTTTGCCCACTTCCCTCCGGCAGGCTCCTGCCGAGACAAGGAGGAGGTCCCAGCTCTGGAGCTGGTCAACCTTCTCCTCGCCCGGTGCGCCGATGTGTCCCAGGCCCGGGAGGCCTGCAGCCAGCTGGCAATTGTGGGGGTGGAGGACCCTTTGACTCGCTCCGTGGCCCCTCTGCACTGGATTCTCACCGACCAGTCCGGGGACTGTCAGGTGCTGGAACAGACGGCGGCGGGCCCGCAGTTCTGGCACAACCCCCTGGGGGTGCTGAGCAACAGCCCCGACTTCCCCTGGCAGCTGGCCAACCTGCGCAACTATGTCTCCCTCTCCCCACAGCAGCCGGAGGGCAGCACCTGGGGACCGGTGGAACTGACACCCTTTGGCCAGGGAGCGGGCACTGTGGGGCTCCCCGGGGATTTTACGCCCCCCGCCCGGTTTGTGCGCACCGCCTACCTCAAGAGCCACCTGCCCCAGCCGGCCGGACGGGACGAGGCGGTTGCGGCGGGCTTTGCCATTTTGGGCGCTGCCGCGCTGCCCATGGGGGCTGTCACCACCGCCAGGGGCAGCGATGACTACACCCAATACACTTGCCTGCTGAACACCGCCACTGGGGAATATTTTGTGCGCACCGATGACAATCCCCAGATCCGTCGGGGGCAGCCTCCTGCACACATAGCCGGCGGCATGGCCCCCGTCTCTCTGGGGCGTCTCAATGGCGTCAAGGCGTCCTATCCCCCGCTGGGGCAGCCGATGAACCCCCGCCAAAGGGGAACCACCTTGCAGCCGTAAGCAAACTGTGAGCAAAAAGAAAGGATTTGCAGTGGAAAAACCGCCTCCCCCGTGCTATAATGGGGGCATAATCCGACACCCATTCTATGCCCGATCCCAAGGGACCGGGCTGCAACCCCAGGGAGGCGAATCCAATGACCCAAAGTGGACGGGGCAGTTCTGGCCCCAGCAGAAAGAGATTACCTATCCGTCAGAGGCGGCAGCTGCTGCTCCTACTTCTGGCAGTTGTACTGATTGTTGTGGCCGCCGTCATCGGCATACTGGTGGCCATGGACCGCCGGCAGAGTGAGACCCAGGAGCCCATCTCCACCACCCTGTCGGAGCAGGAGGGGCAGCTGAGCACCCCCTCCTCCACAGAAGGGATCTCCGAACCGGAGTCCACCTCATCGGAGCCCACCTCATCGGAGCCCACCTCATCGAAGCCCTCCGGTGGCCAAGTGGGGAACTATCCCACGCAGGATTGGAACCTGATCCTCATCAACAAGCAGAACCTGCTGCCGGAGGATTATACCGTGGATCTGGTGACGGTGTCGGGAGGCCAGCGGGTGGATGCCCGCATTGTGGAGCCCCTTACGGATATGCTCAACGCCGCCCGCCAGGCGGGATACAGTGGTGTCTATGTCATGTCCGGCTACCGCACGCCTGCCCTCTCCCAAGCCCTCATTGACAAAGAGGTTCAGATCCGGGTCAACCAGGGCATGGATGAGCAGGCCGCCTATGAGGAGGTCATTCAGGCCATTGCTCCCCCCTACACCAGTGAGCACAACGCCGGCATCGCCGTGGACATCTACGCCCCCTCCTACTCGGTGTACGGCTTTAGCCCCGCGCTGGAGAACCAGGCGGACTACAGCTGGTTCAAGGAGCACTGCGCCGAGTATGGCTTTATCCTGCGCTACCCCAAGGACAAGGTGGCTGTGACCCAGTACCAGTTTGAACCCTGGCACTTCCGCTATGTAGGGCAGGAGGCTGCCCAGGCCATCATGTCCCAGGGCATCTGCCTGGAGGAGTACCTGGGCCAGGCTTAGGCAGGGTTCGGCAAATTCCGCCCCCCTCCCTGTGCTACCATGGGGACAGACTGGACAGGCCCTTTGGGCCACAGGCCGGTCTGAAGGGAGCGGTGCGCAATGTCCAAGGGACGTTTTTCCAAAAAGATTCACTGGGGCAGGGTGTCCACCCTGGCCCTGGTCATTGTGGGCCTGGTGGGCATCTCCCTGTGGGGGTTCTACCGGGCCTCCTTCTTGGGAGATTGGTACGAGCCGCCAGGTTCCAGCCAGGGGAGCAGTTCCTCCTCCCTGCCGCAGGGATCCTCAGAAGAGCCCTCATCCACCTCGGACCCCAGCGGCGTGACCAGTCAGACAGAGGTTCTCACACGCCCCGAGACCCAGAGCGGGCCCTGGAACCTGGTGCTCATCAACAAGACCCATCTCATGCCCAAAAACTTTCCGGGGGAGCTGGTGGAGGAGTCATCCACCGGCCAGCTGGTGGACGAGCGGATTGTGGAACCCCTCAACGAGATGATGGCAGCGGCCTCCCGCAATGGATTGGCCATTGCAGTGCTCTGCGGCTACCGCCCGGTGCAGAACTCTGAGACCCTCCTCAACAAGGAGATCCAGGCCAACATGGACCTGGGGATGACCCGGCAGGAGGCCTATGACAGGGCCACTGAGGGCATCGCCCCGCCCTTTGCCAGCGAACACAACGCCGGCCTTGCTGTGGACATTGTCTCCAGCCACTACTACAACGGCATGGACCTGGACGCCCAACAGATGAAGGAGCTGCCGGAGTTCCAGTGGCTGGCGGAACACTGTGCCGAGTATGGCTTTATCCTGCGCTACCCCGAGGACAAGGTGGACATCACCGGCTATATGTACGAGCCTTGGCACTTCCGCTATGTGGGGCAGGAGGCCGCCCAGGCCATCATGTCCCAGGGCATCTGCCTGGAGGAGTATTTGGAACAGCTCCCCTCTTAGCCTCACCCTAACATTGCACAGCAAAAAGGGCCCCTGCGCCATATGGCGCAGGGGCCCGATGCATCTCGGGATCAGAAGGATTCGTACGGATCCTCCCCGTCCTCTAATACAATATATTTTTTGTCGCTGTTCCAGCCCAAGGAACCAATCAGCCGATCCAGAAGGTACAGCCCACCTGCAATTGCAACCAAGCAAGTCAAGATTTTACAAATTGCTTTCATATGATCCTCCTTATCCTTTGCCTCAACGGGCCACGGCAGTGCCGGCCAGGGACACAATTCCCCAAAGCGGGCGGTGCAGTCTGCCGGGAGCAACGCTCCATGGGTTTCACATGTTCCAGCAGGAAGATGTCGATTGGATGCTCCTGTCCCTATTATATCACCAATCTGCAATAAATCCTAGGCCACAGGGGCAGGAATTTGTGATGTTTTTGTAAACAGCGGCCCTATATTCTGGCAAGACCATCCCCCTGGGGAAAAATCCGCTGGGCACAGGTGCGCTCCAGCACCCAGTAGAGAAGCAGCCCCAACAGATAACAGGGGACAAACTGCTCCACCCCCGTCTGCAGGGCGATGGCAAAATAGACTGGGGTGTTCAGGGTACCCGTTGTGGCGTAGGTCAGTTCCGCACCCACAATGAGGGCGTTGATGAGCACCGGCGGCAGCGGGGCAAGGATGGGCAGGCCCTTCACCTTCACCTTCCGCAGCCAACGGCTCAGAATGGCGCTGAGAAAGGTGGCAAGGGTGCCAAAGATCACATCCATAAATCCAATGATGTTGGTCCCCATGGCAAAGCCGATGAGGTTGGACAGGGCGCACCCCACCGTCAGGCCGGGGATGGCCAGGGGGGTGAACACCGGCAGAATGGTGAGGGTTTCCGCCACACGGAACTGCACCAGCCCAAAGCTGATGGGCGCCAGGGCGATACACAGGGCCGTGTACAGGGCCGCAATCATGGCCCCCGTCACCAGGGCGGCGGTCTTGTTTTGTTGTTTCATATTCGGTTGTCCTTTCGTAGTGTGTTTTAGAGTCAGGAACTTGCGACTGACTGACCCCTGCCACAGGTGGGCTTGGGCAGGGGCTTGTACCAGCATACCCCATCCGCCGGGGTTTTGCAAGGTTTTTCTTGAGTTTGCTCCCGGCTTGTTCTACAATAGAAGGGATCAAACGACCACACCATGACCGGGCAAAGCCCCGCAGAAAGGACCCCTATGACCACCACCCTCTATCTGATCCGCCATGCCGAAGCGGCAGGCAACAAGAACCGCACCTTCCAGGGGCGCACCGACGCCCCCCTCACCGACCACGGCCGCCTGCAGCTGCGGGACCTGGCGGAGCGTTTTCGCACCGTGGCCTTTGACGCCATCTATTCCAGTCCCCTGCAGCGGGCCTATGAGACCGCCCAGGCGGTCAACACCTACCACCACCTGCCCATCCATTTGGAGGAGGGCATCATCGAGCTGGACGGCGGCCGGTGGGAGGGGGTTCATCTCTCCCAACTGGCCCAGAGCAGCCCGGAACTGATGGATGCCTGGATGCACCACCTCCAGGACTTCCAGGCCCCGGGCGGGGAGTCCTTCCGCCAGGTCTATGACCGGGTTCAGGCCACCATCCAGCGCCTGCTGAGCACCCACCCGGGCAAAACCGTTGTGCTGGTGGGCCACGGCTGCTCCATCAAAACGGCCCTCTGCTACTGCCACAACCTGCCTCTGGAACATCTGCAGGAGATGCCCTGGTGTGAAAACACGGGCGTAACCAAGGTGGAATTTGACCAGGGGGGCCATCCCCAGGTGGTCTATGAGAACGACAGCTCCCACCTGTCTCCCCAGGCCAAATCCATTGTCCTGAGCCGCAACCTGATGGAGGACGAGGCATGAAAATTTTAGCGGTAGACTTTGGCGAGGCCCGCACAGGCCTTGCCGTCTGTGACCAGATGGAACTGCTGGCCTCTCCGGCAGGGGTGCTCCACGACCACAACTTCCAGCGGGTGCTGGAGAAGACCGCCCAGGCCGCCCGGGAACAGGGGGTCCAGGAGATTGTGGTGGGCCTGCCCAAAAATATGAACAACTCCCTGGGGGAGCGGGCCCAGCGCTGCCAGGACTTTGCCCGCGCCCTGCAGCAGCTGGTGGAGGTGCCCGTGGGCATGTGGGATGAGCGCAGCACCACCGTCTCCGCCATTCAGGTGCTCAACACCACCGACACCCGGGGCAAAAAGCGCAAAAATGTGGTGGACGCCGTGGCGGCCACCATCATTCTGGAGAGTTATCTTGCCTACCGGCGCAACCATCCCGGCGGACGGGCCCTCCCGCCCCCTGCGGCAGAGGCGCCGGATCCCACAGCCCCCTAAACCAAAAGCAGCATGAGGAACAGCTCCAGCAGCTGCTCATAGAGGTCCCCCAGCCCCTGTTCCTCCGGCGCCACCCCGGCGCTGCCCAGGGAGAGGGTGAAGGCAGGCCTGTGGAAGGTGCGGCAGAACCAGCTGGCCAGGGACTGGCCCTCCCGCTCCTTGGTCAGACCGTAAGGGCCGGAGTGGGCCAACATCTGCCCAATGAGATCCCCCTGGGGCAGGGGGATGCCACCCGTCCCCTGTCGGATGCGGCCCTCCCCCCAGGAGAAGACAAAGCACTGGCGGAAGGGCCGTTGACACAGGCGGAACAGAGCCTGGCTCTCCGGTTCGCTCAAGGGGCGCGGGCCCCGGCGGCTTCCCTTGGCGCCGTTCCAGGTCCACTGCCCAGGGAAATTCCGTTCCAGATCCACCTGGTTGGCATTGCCCGGCCAGGGCCCCAGGCCGCCCAGCACCCGGGCCTCCCCGTCCGGGCTCAAACTGGGTACCACCCAGAGGCTGCGGCGCTCCAGCACCCGCTCCACAGACACCTCCCCCAACGGAACCCCCGTCTGAACCGCCTGCAGCAGCTTCTGACAGAAATACAGCAGCAGCGCCCCGGCGGGCCAGTCCCTGCCCTGCAGCCCAGACAGCAGCAGTTTGCCATAAGGCCCCTCCCCAATTTGCAGCAGGTGGATGGGCCGGCCCTCCCGGCTAAAGCCCAGAATCTGGTGGCGGCTGCAGGGGTACTCCTGCGGCAGAGCCTGCAAAAAGGCGGAGCGCTCCGGTTCCAGAAGCCCCCGCTCCAACAGCGCGTGTTCCATAGCGACCCCTTTCCCGTGGGCAGCATTTGCCAGGCGGCCAACGCCCACAGAATCTATATATGCAGCAAATTTGTCTCATTATCCATGGCCGCGGCTGTGGACTTTGGAGGGATCAGCATGAAATTGTCAGAAAAAACGCTCCATCAGGAGTGGCTCTACCGGGGTAAGATCCTCAACCTCCGCCGGGACGTGGTGGAGCTCTCCAACGGCCACCAGGCCCTGCGGGAGGTGGTGGAGCACTCCGGCGGCGTCTGTGTGCTGCCTGTGGATCAGGAGGGCCGGGTGCTGCTGGTGCGCCAATACCGCCACCCCTACCAGGAGGTGGTGCTGGAGGCTCCCGCCGGCAAGCGCAACCCGGGGGAGGAGCCCCTGGCCTGCGGCATCCGGGAGCTGGAGGAGGAGACCGGCTGCGTGGCCCAAGAGTACATCGACCTGGGCGCCCTCTACCCCTCCCCCGGCTACTGTGGGGAGGTCATCCACATCTATGCCGCCCTGGGCCTGACCCGAACCCAGCAGCATTTGGACGAGGATGAGTTTTTGGATGTGGTCCCCATGCCCCTTCAGGAGGCCCTGGATCTGGTGCGGAACAACCAGCTCCCTGACGCCAAGACCCAGGTGGCCCTGCTCAAGTACAGCCTGCTGGCCCGCTGATGAGGCCGGTGACAGCCGTGTCCCTGGGGCCCATGAAAGGAGCCCCGTCCTTTGCTCAAAGGGATCGGGTCATGTATTTCAGAAGCAACTACACAGAGGGATTTCCCACTGTTCCCCACCGGTCCAACGGATCGCCGCTGCCGCATGTCCGGCGACGGGACAAATTCCTTTGGGATCCTGCCCTTTGAACAGATACGCCCGTCTCTCCAGTTGGAGGGGCGGGCCCTTTTGATGGAATGATGAGAACCGGGCCGGCACCGTTTTCCTAGGGTGCCGGTGTCACCACTGGGCCCTGCTGGTAAAAGTATCGGTGGGCCAGCTCCTTCCCACCCTCCTGGGCGATGACCCCCTGTTCCACCAGGGCGGCATGGTCACAGAGGGCCTCGGCGCAGCGCATGTCATGGGTGATGGTGACCACCGTGTTCCCCGTCTGCCGGTGGAGGTCATTGAGAATCTCCACCATCTCCTTGAGGCCCTGGTAGTCCTGCCCCACGGTGGGTTCATCCAACAGCAGCAGGTCGGGCCTGCTGGCCACCACTGCCGCAATGGAGACCCGCCGCTTCTGCCCCTCAGAAAGGGAGTGGGGGTGCCGCTGGGCCAGATGCTCCAGCCCAAAGCGGGCCATCATCTCTCGGGCGTCCTCCGGTCGGGCGGCGCCAAAGGCGATCTCCTGCTCCACCGTGGGCATAAACAGCTGGTAGTTGGGGTTCTGGTACACCACACCCACCCGTTGGAACCAGTTCCGGTCCCCCTTAGGGCCCTGTCCCAGGGCGGGATCGATCCGCTGTAAGATCCTCCCCCTGGTGGGCCGGTAGAGCCGGGCCATCAGCCGCAGAAGCGTCGTCTTCCCACAGCCGTTCTCCCCCAGCAGGAGCAGCCGTTCCCCCCGATAAAGGGTCAGGTCAATCTCCCGCAAAATCTCCCGGTCTTTGACGGCAAAGCCCATCTGCTGCAGCTCCAGAAGGGGCTCCCGGCTCTGGGAGGCGGGGCAGGTGTCCGCAATATACCGCGCCTGGGCGGTGAGGTAGGCCTCCTTGTTCTCCACCCTGGTGATCTGCCCCTGCCGGATGTTCCACACCCGGTCCACATAGGGCAGCACCATATCCAGCCGGTGCTCCACCACCAGCACGGCGTAGCCACTGCTGGCCAGACGCCGCAGCGCCCCCATGAGCAGGTGGGCCCCCGCCCGGTCCAAGTTGGCCAAAGGTTCGTCCAGCACCAGGATCCGCTGGCCTGTGGCCAGGGTGGCCGCCGTCATGAGCCGCTGCTTCTGCCCGCCGGAGAGGGTGCGGGTCCGCCACTGGGGACTCAGCTTCATCACCTGGCAGGACTCCTGAATCCGCTGGGCAATCTCCTGGGGGGACAAGGCAAAGTTCTCACACCCAAAGGCAATCTCATCCTCCACCAGCTGCTGGATGATCTGGGACTCCGCGTTCTGCAGCACCACCCCCACCTTCCGGCAGATCTGGCCCATGCTCTGGCCGGCGGTGGACTCCCCGTCAATGTACACCTCCCCCTGGATCTGTCCCGGGGTCACATGGGGGATGATCCCCGCAATCAGGGAGAGCACCGTGCTCTTCCCCTCTCCGGACAGGCCACAGAGCAGGGCCACCTCTCCATATTCCACCGTAAGTTCCCCATGGGAGAGAACCTGGGATCCCCCCTCCTCATAGGAGAAGGAGACATCTTTCAATACAATGGCACTCATCTCACAACCACCAAAATTCCTCCCGCCAGCACAAGGGCCAAAAATAGAACATCCAGGGGGGAAACCTGCACCGTCTTATAGACGGTGTAGCTTCCGCCTGCCTTGGAAAAACCACGGGTCTCCACCGACAGGGCCAGCGTATCCGAGATGTTCACCAGCCGCATGACCAGTGGGATCAAAAAGGCCCGGTAGAAGATCTGGGGGCTCAAAAAGCTCCCGGCCCCCCGGGTCTGCATAGCCTCCCGCACCTGGCGCACCTCTCCCCGCAGCAGGGGGAAAAAGGTCAGGGTGATCATCATGCCCAAGGTGAGCATCCGGGGCAGGCGCAGGGTAGAAAAGTTGCGCACCAGATAGATGGGCGAGAGGGCCAGGGAGGGAACCACCGCAATACACACCGCCAGCACCCGGTTGATGGCCGCGGCAGTGGCCCCCCAGTCCCGGGAGATGGCATAGGTCAGCCCCGCCAACACCACACACAGCGCCGCCGCCACAGGAATCACCGCCAGGCAGGCCCGCCAGTAGCCATAGACCAACAGGAGCAGCCACACGCCCGTTAAGAACCAGATACAGGCCCCATGTTTGGCGGTCACCAGTCCAAAGATCAGGATCAGCAGGGACGCCGCCAGGCCAATCACCGGATAGATGGGCCGTTTGACCAACAGTTTTTCGCTCACTTCTTCAACGCCCCCGACTTCTTCAACTCCTTGGAGATCTTGATCCCGATCCAGCCCCCCAGGGCGGACAGGGCAACCACCGCCAAAGTCATGCCCACAGTGATCCAGGGCGCTCTAGTGGCCACCTGGGCCATAGCCTCCCGGCCAAAGAGCAGGTTGTACACATAGTTAAAGGGCAGGGAGAGGGGGTTGTAAAGCAGCACTGCAAAAAAGACGGCGCTGTCCCTCTGGTAGCCTCGGAAGATCAGAACCACCAGCACCTCGATGAGCAGCCCCACCACCAGGTTGGAAAAGAACATGGGCGGGGCCATGAGCAGCTGGAACAGACCGGTGAGCAGCGCCATAATAAACAGAGAGCCCACCTTGCGGATCTTCATCAGGCCAATGGCAAAGAAGATGGAGATCTGCAGCCCCGTCACCACCTGGGCAATGCCAAAGATCACCGTCTGTAAGCTGGCCACCAGCGGCATCACTGCGCAGGTGCACAATGTCACGGCGGAGATGATGGCCAAAAAGACCACGTCCTTCACCTGAAAGGGTTGAAAAATTTTGTCTCTCATACATACACGCTCCCATTCCGTTGTTTGCACTGCTTGCTTTGTAGGGTATCGGCATTGCCGTCCCTTCAGGCTCTGGACAATCCGGGGATGGATCTCTTTTGTTAGCGATAGCTAATATTTGCCAAGTGTTAGTCTATGCTAATTCCCATGGATTAACGGTACCATATTTTTCACCCGCTGTCAATCGGCAAGTTTTTCGTGGGATGGCCAGGAAAACACCTGGAAGCGGCACTGTGTTCCGTTGTACAGGCGTTGCTCTTCTATCACACCGGGCCACCGGCGCCATCTCTTGATTTGTTCTTCCTCATGAGTGTTCAAGGGGATTGAAATGGGCAAAGGTTGCGGCTCCTCCAAGGGTTTGTGCTGTTTCCATGTCTATTCCATGGTTCCCGGCTGCAGATCGCTTAGAATCAAATCCACCCTGTCAGCGCGGCGCAGACTTTTACACCCTGTATCTGAATAGGCGAAGGGCCTGCGGCGTACCGCAGGCCCTTCGCCCAGAGTTGACAATGTATCGCAAAAGTTGGGGATAGCAAGATTGTTATATTTTTAACGCTCTTTTCTCCCCTAGCATACCAGACCCAACGGGAAAATGCAAGGGTTCTCTCCACCCTTTTCCAAATTTATTTGGAGAAATGTGGGGAACTTTTATAAAAAATTTAATCCATTTTTACCAAAATGTTCCGTTTTGCAAGCAATCCACTCCTGGGGCTCCTGCACCATCCCACACCAACAGCAAAAGGAGAGGAACCTGTCGCTCTGGACAAGTTCCTCCCCCGGTTCTGTTTGAAAAGTTGCTACGCCTGCGGCTCTGCCGCTGGGGTCTCCGGCTGCGGCCGACTCCCCTCGGGAGGCTGCAGCTGCTGGGCGGGCTCCTCCTGCTGGGGCGCCTTGGGCAGGGAGACGGTGGCTTTGAAGAGATCCCCGTCCAAGGTGATGTCCAAAAAGCCCCCCTGGATGCTCATAAAGCTCTGGGCAATAGAGAGGCCCAGCCCGGAACCCGGCGTGGAGCGGGAGGCGTCCCCTCGGAAAAACCGCCCCACAATGTCCTGGGGGGTAAAGTTCATCTCATAGGCGGAGATGTTGCGGAACACTGCTTGGACGGAGGCCTCCTTGGGCACAATGTCGATGTACACCCGGGTACCCTTTTGGGAATATTTGATGATGTTCCCAATAAGGTTCTCAAAGACCCGGTACATCATGCCTCCATCCCCCAACACCCACTGTTTGCCAGGTGGAATGGTCACTTTAAAGTCCAGAGGCGCCTCCTCCAACAGGTCCACCTGTTCCCCAAGGGTCTGGTTGAGGAGGCCCGCCAGATCCAGCACCTCGATATTTGCCTTTAGGGCGCCAGAGGAGGCCTTGGAGACGGTGAAAAGGTCCTCCACCAGGGTGCTGAGCCGGTGTGCCTTGGTGTCCAAAATGGAAAGGTACTCCTTGCGCTCCGCCTCTGACAGATCCGGTATCTTCAGCAGATCAATGTAGTTGATGATGGAGGTCAAGGGGGTCTTCAGGTCATGGGAGACATTGGTGATCAGGGCCAGCTTATTCTTTTCGCTGACCGTCTGCTCCTCCACCAGTTGGCGCAGGCCGTCCCGGATGGAGTTGAGGTTATCCGCTAGCCTGCGCAGGTCGCTGTTTTTGCGCAGCTCCAGGGGGGAGGACATGTCCCCTGTGCGCAGCAGGTCGATCTGATCCATGACGCTGTCCAAGTCCTGGCCCACCCGGCGCACCCGGAAGTAGTAGATGGCCAGAGCCACCAGCCCGATGAATGCAAAAAATAGGGAGTAGAGCAGCAATTTAATATCTGAGGCAAGGCCCATGATCACCAGCAGCACAAAACCGATCACGCACACAACTTCCACCAGTACAAACACCAAAAAACGGCTGGCTAGTTTTGCTTGATAGGAGGATTGAATCCCCATGATCGCATTGAGCTTTTGCCCTAGGCGGTAGAAGTAACTGTTGTGGGCCAGATCCCGGGGAGCAAAAAAGAGGGCCACCAAAAAACCGTAAACCCACCAGGCGGAGAAAATTCCCACCAACACCCCCATCAGCAGAGAGGAGAAATCGTGGAAACGCACCACCAACTGGGAGTTGATATACAGGGACAGGATAAAGCCCACCACACCGATCTCTGCTGGCACCTTGGCCAGATGGTGGGCCACCCAGCGGTGGGCCGCATGGAGGGAGCGGCGCATCAAAAAGGCCGCTGCCAGCATCAGGAAGGCCGAACCAAACAGTGCAATCCAATAGCTATAGTACCGCCGGGCCCATTTCCAACGCTGATAACCCTCCCCCAAGGGACCATCTGCAGACAGAGTGGAGGCATCGGGAACAAAGACGGTGATCTCAATGTCCGCATCGCTGTCCGAATACTCGTTACTCAGGGCATAGTAGTCCCCAAAGAGCAGCTCCGTGGCCTCATAGGCGGGCAGGTCATTGTACTCCATCCCATCGTAGATCACCTGATAGCCCTCCCGGGTGTAGTAGAGCCCCACCGGATAGACCGACTGGGAGCGGTAGACGGTGTACATGGTCTCAGGGTCCGCCGTGTTGGTGTTTTTGATCTGGTAGCCGGTGGTGTTGTTGCGGCAGTTGAAATAGATCTCCGTCACGCCCGCCAAGGACTTCTCCAGCTGCCGGAGCATAAGCTCGTCCTGGGTCCAGACACAGTCGGCTAGGGTTGAGACGTATCCATACAGCTGGCTGCGGAAATACTCGGTGGCATAGAAGTTGCCATTGTGCAGCTCCGTTCCCCGCAGCAGGCCTCCGGTGGTGGCAGTGATGGAGAACAGGGCAATGGAGAGCAGGATACAGCAAAAGCTAGCGATCCGCTTCAATTTTGTCGACTTTGTATCCAATGCCCCACACCACCTTCAGATACTTGGGCTCCTTTGGGTTGATCTCAATCTTTTCCCGGATACGCCGGATGTGCACAGCCACGGTGTTCATGGCGTTGAAGCTGGGCTCGTTCCACACCCGCTCATAGATCTCATCGATGGAGAAGACCCGGCCCAGATTGCGCAGGAACAGTTCCAAAATGTGGAATTCTGTGGGAGTCAGGCGAACCTCCTCCCCATCCACTGTGACCACCTTTTTCTCCGTATCCATGGTCAGCCCCCCGGTGGAGAGGACATTCTGGTTCTCTGGAGAGAGGTTCCCCAGCTGGGTGTACCGCCTGAGCTGAGATTTTACCCGGGCCACCAGCTCCAGGGGGTTAAAGGGCTTGCTGACATAGTCATCCGCCCCCACGTTGAGTCCTAAAATTTTGTCATTGTCCTCCCCCTTGGCAGAGAGAAGAATGATGGGGATATTGTGTTCTTCCCGGATCTTCATGGTGGCCTGCAGACCGTCCATCTGGGGCATCATAATATCCATGAGAATCAGGTGCACTTCCTCCTTGGACAGAAGGTCCAGAGCCTGTTGGCCATCGTAGGCCTTGAGCACGCGATACCCCTCCGCCGTCAGATAAATGCCCACGGCGTTGACAATCTCCTTATCATCGTCCACAACCAAAACAGTAAAAGGTGTCAACAGACTCATCCTCCCATTGATTGAATTTGTCCTTTTGTTGTATTATACCAGGTTCTTCAGCGGATTGCCATGCCCGCAGCAAAAAGCCCACCGGCCTTGGGGGCCGGTGGGCCATTTTCTTATTCCTGCTCCACAGGCTGCAGAGCCATAGAGGCCGGTTCTGTGTGTGCTTTAAGTTTTTTACAATTTTTAGCAGGCAGTGCGCGCTGGTAGTTCCAGAACAGCAGTACCGCCACCAGTGCCAGCACCCCCTGGGCAGCTGGGATAGAGAACCACACCCCATCCAGGTCCAAACCCATGGGCAGGGTAAAGACAAAGAGCGGGGTCAGCACCAGGGGATCCAAATAGACCAGCAGGGTAGAAAAGCGGGACTCTTTGACCGCATAGAAGTAGGCGGAAAAGAGCCGGGCCAATCCAATAAGCGGGAAGGCCACACTGAAGATGAGCATGGCATGTTCCACAATGGCCCCCGCCTCAGGGGATGTGCCAAAGATGATGGGCAGCAGCCAGCTGCCGGGGATCATGGCGAGGAACAGAGCCCCACTGATGGCCAGCACCAGAACCACCGCCTTGCGAAGGAGAACCCGCATGCTCCGATACAGTTCACCCCCGCGGCAGAAGCTGATGAGGGGTTGGATCCCATCTCCCACACCTTGCATCAGGTTCTGTGCAGGAGCCAGCACATAGGCGATCACCGAGTAGGCGGCCACCGCCACCTCGCCGCCATAGCGCAGGCACTGCCAGTTGCAGAAGATCACAATAAGCGACGGGGAGAAGGACAGGCCAAAGGGACTCAGGCCAATTTTCAGGCTCTCCCCCACAAAGTTCCACTGTGGCTTTAGGTGTTTGAATGTTACACGGTCCTCTCTCTTCTGTTTGAGAAGACCAGCCAGGCCTCCAATGGCCGTGACCCCTTGGGCCAGAATGGTGGCAAAGGCCGCGCCAAAGATCCCCCACTGAAAGACCATGATGAACACCGCATCCAACACAATATTGGTGATTAGGCCCGCCACCATGACGACCATCACCATCACAGATCTGCCGTGGTTGCGCAGCAACGGGGTAAGGCCCGTGCCAAACATCTGTAGTGCAGTGCCGGCAAAAATCACCTGAATATAGGTCTTACCAAGGGCCAGCGTCTCCCCCTCGGCCCCCAGAAAGATCAGGAGAGGCTCTGCACTTAGGAGCAGCACTGTGGTCAACAACAGGGAGACCATGGCCAGCAGTGTAATGGTGGTGCCCTCCGCAGCCTTTGCGCGCTCTGGATCTCCTCTTCCACGGAAGGTGGACATAATCACCGAACCGCCAACTCCAATGCCAGTGCCCACCGCTAAAATCAGAGCAGCCAGCGGCCAGGCAATGTTGATGGCTGCAAGGCCCACATCCCCCAGGGCACGCCCCACAAAAAAGCCGTCTACAATCTCATAGAAGCCTGCCAGAAGCATGGTGAACATGGATGGAACGACGAATTTTGAGAATTGATTTTCGATGGGTTTGAGATGATTCATGATTGCCTCCGTTTCTGTCCGTGGGGGCTCCCACTACCCCCTTGACACCATTTATTGTAAAGTATAAAGTTACTATAAGGTCAAGGGGCGAAGGCAAAAATAGTAAATATTTATAAAATTGGTAGGATTATTTCGTAATAATCTACAGTTTTTTGAATGTCATTGACGGGGAATAGGTGGTTCAGGTAGAGTGTTCCTGCAAAGGCCTCTCCGCTGGCCTGGAGGTGTTCCATGGCCCGCTGCACCGCCTGCTGCTCCTGTTGCGGGGTAGATACCTTGGCCACATTGTACATGCATCGGGAGTATGCCACCCGTGGGAATTGGGACAGGTCCATGGAGAAGTCCTGGGCAATGGACTCCTCCAGGATCAAAAAGGTCCGCAACTTTTCCAGCGTGCCATCGCCATGTAGATGGCATTCCTCCATGGTGCTGCACAGGTCAAAGTGCTCCATGGCCCAGAGAGAACTGCTCATTTCCAGTGGAATGTTGGGGGTGGCGCTGCTGAAAAGAACATAAAAGGGTGCCATGGCCTCAATGGTGTAGCGGTTCAGGCCCGTTTCCACATCTTGAATGATCCGCTGGATGGCCTGTAGCTTTTTCACCAGCAATTTCTGGTTGATGAGTTCTTTGCGGGCAATGGCCTCCTGCCGGTCGATCTGGCGCTTGACCTCCCGCAGCCCGCCGCCGTGGATGATGGCATGAATATCCTTGATGGGCACCTCCGCTCTGCGGTAGAAGAGGATATCCAACAACAGTTCAATGTCCCGGAAGGTGTACAGCCGGTATCCATTGTCAGGGTCCTTCTTCGGTTGGATCAGCCCCTCTTTTTCATAGTAGCGGATCGTCTGCGCCGGTATCCGCAGCAATTTTGCAATTTCGCCGATGGTATAGCCCTCTTTTTTCATGTTGTCCTCCCCGCACTGTGGTACAAGGCAAACACGCCCTATATCCAATTTTCCGGTATTTCTCTGCCGCAAAACGCTTTTCCCCATTATACCCCATTGCCCTATAAAAATCAGCCCAGGCCGCGCATTCTCGGGATGAAACTGAAATTTTTCAAAAGGGCCTTCCTTTTTCTTTAAAAATGTGGTATGATAGATCCGTTCCAAAAAATATGCGCCCGTAGCTCAGCTGGATAGAGTGTCAGACTCCGACTCTGAAGGTCGTGCGTTCGAATCGCATCGGGCGTACCAGCGGCA
>CAJFOV010000016.1 GCA_904397835.1 Candidatus Aristotella avistercoris | reverse complement strand
GTACCAACGCGACGTGACGCGTGCGCTAGTATTCCAGGGTTTCACCCGTCTGGGCAAAACCCCCGGCTTCGCCGGGGGATATTTATTTTACAAACCTTTTAAGATACTCTCTCTCAGAACTGGATAGTGTAAAAAGGTGCTCCCTTCCTGTAATGAATGGACTGAGATCCGAATGCTGGTCTTGCGGTAGGAATTACCCATCTGCGACGCATGTAATGGCACATGAAATGATTCATGCTTTCCCGGTTGGTGGGAGATTTCACCTCAAATTTGTCGAATCTCGTAGTTTGTGCTACAATAGGGAAGATCTCATGCAAATGTACGGCAACAATCCAGCGATGCTTTGCAAGATCCATATAAAGAATCGCGGCCAAAGAGCCGCCACTGCAATAGAAAGGACAGGCTGTATGAAAGAATATGATCTGTTTTTGATGGGCTCTGTGGCCCTGGAATGCTCCACCTCCCCCGACCATCAACCGGATTTTCCCCTGGGCGGGCCCGCCATCTACAGCGCCTTTGCCCTTTCCTCCATGGGGAGGCCCTTTGGAATGCTGACCAGAACATCCAAGACCCTGAAAGAGAAATTGCAGGTCCTTCCCCTGCGGTGGGAGGATATTTTCTGGCTGGAGGACACCAACACCTGTATGCTGGAGAATCATTATCTGACAGAGGATCGGGAGCGGATCCAGGTCTGCCTAACGAACCGGTGCTCCCCACTGGAACTTGGAAGTGTACCAAGTGGAATCGGCGTCAAGACCTATCTATTTTCCGGCATTGTGCTGGGGGACTTTGAGACCGCCATGCTGCGCTACCTTTCCAAGTCCGGTAAAATTGCAGTGGATATGAAGGGCTTTGTACGGGTGCCAGACCGGCGCACAGGGGAGCTCAACTATTTGGATTGGGAGGAAAAAAACCAATACTTCCCCTACATTGACTACCTAAAGGTGGGGATCACAGAGGCTGAGGTGCTCACTGGGAGCTCCAATCCGGCCTTGGCGTTGGAGCGCATGGCCAAGTGGGGGGCGCGGGAGATTCTGCTCACCTCCTCCCACGGATTTTACCTGCGTCAAGAGGGGCAGATTACAGAGGTCCCTCTGGATGACTTGGGATCCGTGGGCCGCATTGGCCGGGGGGAGACCGCCTTTGGCGCCTATCTGGCCGCCCGGTGTGAGGGCCGTTCCCCCCAGGAGAGCCTGGCCTATGCAGTGGCGGCAGCGGAGCTCAAGACCCAGAAGGCTGGGCCGCTGCGCTGTGAACGTGGTCAGCTGGATGAGCTGGCCCGTCAACATGACATGGCCCAATCCCAGGAATAGGGGGATGGCTGTATCTTGGGAAAAGGCGCCGTCAGAGGATTTCTGAACCCAGGAGATGACTTGCGGTTGAAGGGGGGCTTCCGGCGGGTATCCGATCACAGAGCCAAAATACGGAACCATAAATAAAATAGATGGCAGGTACAAGCGTACCTGCCATTTTTGTAGGGTTATGGGGGAAGAGACAGAAAATCATCCGCCAATCCTGTGCCTGCGAAAGGCATGGTATGCAATGACAACGGAGAGCAAAAAAAGAATGATAGCAGTGCCTCCAAACAGGAGAAGTGTATCATAGGCCCCCAGGTTGTAGGCGATGGGCAGGCGCAGCAGGTGCTGCAGATTGACAGCATTGATGGGCCATGCCCACATCCATAGATCCCAGCAGACACACCATGGGCTCTCCCCATTGGTGTGTAAAAAATAGGGGGCTATGGCAAGGCAGATGGCGATCAGCAGGGATGCGACAGAGGTTTTGGCCAGTGCAGAGATCATGGCCGTGATGACTGCAGAAACCACTGCCGACACCCAGACAATCAGAAACCCAAGGAGTAGCAGTTCCAAATTGTTGAGGGGGATGTTTACATTAAAAAGGGAGATCCAGGGCACCGTCTGCATGTCTGCACTCCAACCGGCCACGCCAAACTGCAGCCCAAAAGCAGCACAGAATAGCAAAAATACACCCGCTGTCAGAAAGGTGGCAAAGAGGATGCCCGCCAGCAGTTTGGCAAGAATCACCCGGTTTTTGCCGTATTTTGTTGTGAGGATCAGGGCATCTGTCCCTCTGTCATACTCCCCAGCCAAGAGGGTGGAGACCCCGATGACACTGACCAACAGGATGAGGAGGGCGGCAGAGAAGGCTGGACCGCAAAAACTCTGAAAAAACAGGGACCAACTGTCTCCATAGCCGTATTGAAGCGGCTTTTCCACAAAGGAGATCTCCAGATCCTGCAGGCGGATCAGGCCAGCGGAGGTCAGGGAAGGGATGGCAATACCAGCCTCTTGGGCCCGCTGGATCTCCTGTTGGTATGCAGGCCCCGGAACAAACTGGGACAGATAGCGATAGGGGGCGGGGAGGTCGGAGGAGACCTGGGACGCCTGAACCACCTGCTGATAGTCCTGGGGATATTCCCGTGCAAAGTCCTCTGCGATTTGCTGCAGGGTTTCATCGGTCAGATCCCCCTCATAGCGGGCAGCCACCGATTGGTTGTAAGCAATGGCATCCCTTCCGGAGAGAATGGCGCCATCCGGCAGACGGACAGTATCGTAGGGGTTGTTCCAACAAAAGGCCTGCAGCAGGAACAAGCAGCTGACAAGCAGTGCGGCGATGGCCCCTTTGGTGATGCCTCGCCCAAGGATTTTTTGCAGTTCAAACCCAATCATCCGCAGCATCTAATGTCCCTCCCCATAGAAATGGTACAGATAGAGATCCTCCAGACACGGTGTGGCAGTCAATGCCCCGGGGCATGGCATCTGGGGGGAGACAATGCGCAGTATGACAGTATCCCCCTCCCCCCGTTGGTTGCAGATGGGGAAATACTGTGCCAGCTCTGAGGCCTCCTGCCTGGTCACATGGCACTCCCAGACACAGCCAGCAATCTCTGCAAGGATCTCCTGTGGCGTCCCCCTTCTGATGAGGGTTCCATCTTTTAAAATCATCAGCCGATCTGCAATGTATTCCACATCCGTCACAATGTGGGTGGACAGGAGGACGATTTTGTCCTGTGCAAAGGAGGCGATAAGGTTCCGGAACCGCACCCGCTCCTTGGGATCCAGCCCGGCAGTGGGCTCATCCAGAATGAGCACCTTGGGGTCATTGAGCAGCGCCTGTGCGATGCCCAGACGCTGGCGCATCCCCCCAGAGAACGTCCGGATCTTTTGATGGGCGGCCTCCTTCAATCCGACCAGATCCAACAGCTCCTGGACCCGCCGTTTGGCGAATCCGGCCTCCAGCCCCTTGAGGGTGGCAAAGTATTGGAGGAACCGTGTGGCGGTAAATCCGGGGTAATATCCAAAATTCTGCGGGAGATACCCCAATAGGGCACGGTAATTGGCCCCAAGGGTGCGGATGGGGATCCCATCCAATGTGATCTCCCCGGAAGTTGGCGGCAAGATATCGCAGATCAGCCGCATCAGGGTGGTTTTCCCCGCACCGTTGGCTCCCAAGAGCCCATAGATGCCAGGTTGAAAGGTGGCGTTAATGGTCAGCAAAAAATTGATAAATTTTCCCGTTGGCCGGTACTGCTGGATGTGCTCCACCAGCTTTAAAAAGGTCTCCTGTGTCAGATCGCTGGCAAGGACCCGGTCCCCGTTGCAGCGGCGCACACAGAACTGAAAGATGTTGTCATAGTACTTTTCAACCAGCCGCTCAAAGGCCTGGGGGTCCCCAGCCTGAATGCGCCGGATCAACATATGGTCCTCGATGGGGTTCACCTACTTCCTGCCGTAAGGTCCTTACACAGATAGAAACGCGCCAGGGGCATAAAAGGATTTACACTCCGCCTGTGAGAGGACAAATTTTTGTAGCATCGCAAAATAGATCCCTCCGTCGGAAAGGGGACACATGGGAAGAGCCAGCGTCAAAAGACGCTGGCTCAATTTTACGTGGTACATTCCGTACCGTTACCGGCCCGGCACATTGTTCTGCTTCAGAATGCGGTCTGCCACATACAGGCCATTGGCGCAGGCTTGGGAGAGGGAACGGGTAAAGCCCGCCCCATCCCCAATGGCATAAAACCCGGGGCATCCGACAATTTCAAATTCCTCGCACTGGGGCCGTGCGGAGTAGTACTTGCACTCGATGCCGTAGAGCAGGGTGTCATAGTTGGCCGTGCCCGGAGCGATGCTGTCCAGGGAGTAGAGGGTCTCCACAATGTTGTCCAGCTGCCGTTTGGGCATGCACAGGCTCAGATCCCCCGGCACCGCATCCAGTGTGGGGCGGGTGGTGGACTGCTTGAGCCGCTTCTCATCGGTGCGGCGGCCGGCGATCAGGTCTCCAAACCGCTGTACCAGCACGCTCTGGCCGCTGATGAGATTGGCAAGGCTCGCCACATGGCGGGCATATTCAATGGGGTTGCGGAAGGGCTGGGTGAAGCGGATGGTGGACAAAAGTGCAAAGTTGCTGTTCTCCGTCTTGCGGGCCGCATCCCGGTAGGAGTGGCCGTTGACCGTCAGTACGCCGTCGGTGTTCTCGGTCACCACGCTGCCCCGCTCGTTGAAGCAGAACATGCGGGTGGTGTCCCCGTACTGCTTGGAGCGGTACCAGATCTTTGGTTCGTAGATTTTCTTGGAAAAATCTTCCCAGATCATGGCCGGCAGCTCCACCCGCACACCGATGTCCACCTGGTTGTTGTGCAGGGGAATCTGGTGCTGTTCACACCAGCGGGAGAAGAACTTGCTCCCCACCCGGCCAACGGCAAAGATGACCTGGTCTGCGGTGATGCGGCTCTCCCCTTGACTGGTCACCAGGGTCAGGAGATGGCTCTCCCGCTCCACCTCGGTGACCTCCGTGTTGGTGCAGATCTCCACCCGGTGGGAGAGGTCCTCAATGAGTTTACGCATGGTCTCAAAGTTGGAATCGGTGCCCAGGTGCTTGAGTTGAGCCTGGGCCATGTGAAGATCGTGCTGTAGGCAGAGTTTTTTCAGCTCATCATTGGGCATAAACCGCTCTGTGGTGGCGCCAAAGGAGACCAAAATTTCATCCGCCTGTTCAATGTAGTCAATGACCGTCTCCTTGGGCAAAAAATCCGTGAGCCAACCGCCGTACTCGGTGGAGATGACATATTTTCCATCGGAAAAGGCGCCAGCGCCAGCCATGCCCTCCATAATGGCGCAGGATTTGCAGTGGATGCAGTGTTTGACCTTGCCGGATACTATGGGGCAGATCCGTTTTTCAATGGGGTTGCCCTTCTCCAGCAGGCAGATGTGGAGCTCCGGGCAGCGCTGGGCCAGGCGATAGGCCGCCATAATGCCGCCGGGGCCGCCGCCCACAATGGCAACATCGTAGTGAGTCCGTTTTGGCATAACAATTCCTCCAATTTTTATGAATATCCCCAGAAGGAATTCTGTCACATGGGGCAGTTTCCTTTTCAAATCCTGGGCAATGATTTCCCCTTATAAACATACGATGATTTCATTGAATTTGCAAGGAAAATTTGTTCTTTCTTCAAATTATTTTCCACCCCGCCAGGTTCCCAACAGGATGGGAGATGCCGGCGGGCCAACCTGAGGCAGAAAAATTGGAAACTGCAAGCTGGCTCTGGGGTTGGCTTTCAGTTGAGCGGGGACAGAAAAAGAGAGCCATGGAAATTCCACAGCTCTCCAATGGAAGATTTCAGTTACATCTCTTCTGTAGGCCTGCTGTTGACAACCTCCTGGTAGACCTTTAGCAGGCAATTGGCAATCTGCTTGGCGCCACTCTCCTTGACGGAGTCGATCACGCGCTCCTTGAGGGCCTGCTTTTCCTGTGGGGAAAGATCCCGGATCTCCCGCAGATGGGCCGCCATCTCCTGGGCCGTTTCAAAGAGGTAGCCATTGCCCCCCTGCTGGACCTGATAAGCGTTGAGGGGATCCAACCGCTGAAGCACCGGCAGGCCGCTGGCCATCCCCTCCAACATGGAGATGGAATGTGCCTCAGACAGGGAGGCGGTGACATAGGCATCACAGATGGCAAAATAGGGGGGAATGTCCTTGTGCATCACCTTGCCACAGAAGGTGACCCGATCCTCAAGCCCCTCCTCTTGGGCCCGCACCCGCCACTCCGGCAGCTGGGGGCCATCTCCAATGAGCAGGAGGTGGATGTGGTCCTCCGGAGTGATGGTCTCCTTCCAGTAGTCCAGCAGCACGTCCACGCTCTTTTCCCGGCCCATGCGGCCTACAAAACAGGCCACCATGTCGCCGGCAGGAATGTGGTACTGTTCCCGCACGGCGTTGCGCTGCTCCTCGCTGGTGGCACTGGGGTGGAACAGGTCCAGCTCCACCGAGTTGGGGATCACATGAACCTCCTTCTGCAGCCCGCAGGAGCGGAAGTATTCCACACATTTTTTGGATGGCCCCAGCACGGCGCTGGAGCGCTCTGCCAGGCGCCGGACATACCAGCGGGAAAACTTTTTGGTCAGGCCTAAGAACGCCTTGGGGCTGACGTAATAGAGATAGTCATCGTACATGGTGTGCAGGGTATATACCAGTGGCTTGCCCAATTTTTTGGCCGCATGGGCGCCAAACAGGCCAATGCCAAATTCCGTATGGATGTGGCAGACATCCGGGTCAAATTCCCGCAGAAGTTCCATCCGCCGGGAACTGAAGGGCAGGGATAGGCTGTAGCCGTAGAACTTTTTGGATATATGGCCCGGACAGTGGAGAATGCCATCCTTTATGTAGTGTTCCTTGGCCTGTCCGTCAGAGCAGACCACCAACACCTGATGGCCCTGCTGCTCCAAGCCCTCTTTTAGAATTTTCACATGGGTAACGACTCCGTTGATGTAGGGGACATATGTTTCAACAAACAGTGCAATGCGCATGGCTTTTGTACACCTTTCCTCTAAGGGCAAATGTTTGGTTGTGCCCGTTGCTTTTGGGGAGGTTCTTGGCTGGAAAAAGGTTTATTTTGTACGCAGAGACACGGGGATTCAGGCCATCAACTGGCATTCCAACCGCAGGAGTGCCATACCCCAAAAGATCAATTTACATTATAAAACGCCGCTCAGCGTTGCGCAATCAATTTCCAAAAAAGTAAGGAATACTTAAAAATAAACCATTCCCAACAGAAATTGACTCGATGCTGGAGTGTAAAGAGTCCCTGTTATAAATTCCGCCGGAAAGGGTTTGAATATACCTTTGAGGTAGGTTATAATATAGAAGATACAAGAACTGAAACGACAGGAAAAATAAGGTGGGTTTACAATGGCATCGATGTTTCACGTCTCCCTGGAAAAGCTCATTCAGGAGCTCAACCTGCACGCCCTGCACCTCCCCTGCGAAGCCTCACAGATCCGTATTGTCAGCAATGAGATCAACCGCACCGGCCTGCTTTTTACTGGCTTTTACGACTACTTTGACGAACACCGCATCCAGCTGGTGGGCAAAAGTGAGTTCGCCTACCTTCTGAGTATGTCTCCAGAGCAGCGGCAAAAATCTTTGGAGACGTTCTTTGCACACCATCCCCAGGTGGTGATTTTTACCTCCTCCGCTGAGGTCCCAGACTTTGTCGTTGCGCTGGCCCGCGCCAATGGTGTGGCCCTTTTGAGCACGGAAGAGCGCACCAGCGACCTGCTGGCGTCCCTCATTGCCACACTGAACCTGGAGCTTGCACCCCGCATCACCCGCCACGGTGTCCTTGTGGAGATCTATGGTGAGGGTGTGCTGCTGCTGGGGGAGAGCGGTGTGGGCAAGAGCGAGACCGCCATCGAGCTTATCAAGCGCGGTCACCGGCTCATTGCCGATGACGCAGTGGAGATCCGCCGTGTCTCCAGCCGGACCTTGGTGGGAAGCTCTCCGGAGAATATCCGCCACTTTATTGAACTGCGGGGTATTGGCATCATCAACGCCCGGCGGTTGTTCGGCATGGGGGCCATCAAGGTCACAGAGAAGATTGATATGGTGGTTATGCTGGAGTCCTGGGAAAGAACAAAAGTCTATGACCGTATGGGGTTAGACAGTGAATACACCGATATTTTGGGTATCAAAGTGCCCTCCTACACCATTCCCATCAAGCCTGGAAGGAATTTGGCAATTATTTTAGAGGTTGCAGCTATGAACAACCGCCAAAAGAAGATGGGCTACAATGCGGCACAGGAGCTGTTGGAACGCCTCGGCATGCTGGATGGGCCTAAAGATTCGGAACAAAAGGGCACCGACTGGGAAGTGTTTTAGCCTGCTTTCAAACCTGGATATTTATTACAGCATGTCACATCATGGAAGGGAGTTCACCATGGAAGCGTACTATGCGGGCATCGACCTGGGCGGAACCAACATCGCCATCGGAATTGTCACAGGAGAGGGACGGATTGTTTCAAGCACTGTGCGAAAAACCAACGCCCCCCGTCCTGCAGAGGATCTCTGCGACGATATGGCTCAGGGGGTGCGTCAGGCGGCAGAACAAGCGGGGCTGGCGGTGGAGTCTCTGCAGTGGATCGGCATCGGGACACCGGGAATGGTGGATCCGGATCTAGGTCTGATCCGTTACTCCAACAATTTGGATCTCTGGCAGGCGCCCATTCGCGCACTGCTGGAGGAGCGCCTGCACAAGCCAGTCTATATGGACAATGACGCCAGCGCCGCAACCTTTGGGGAGGCCATGGCCGGCGCGGGGAAAGGGTTCCGTGACGTGATTATGGTCACCCTCGGCACCGGCGTGGGGGGTGGCATTGTCATTGACGGCAAGATCTACCGGGGATTTCGCCACGCTGGCGGAGAGCTGGGCCACAACTGTATGATCTACAAGGGGCTGCACTGTACCTGCGGGTTGGACGGCTGCATGGAGATGTACTGTTCCGTCACCGCTCTGATCCGGCAGACCAGAGAGGCCATGCAGGCAAATCCCCAATCCAAGATGTGGGAGCTTACCCAGGGCAGCTTGGAGAAGGTCAGCGGCCGCACCTCCTTTGATGCCGCCCGCCAGGGGGATCCTGTGGCCCAGCAGGTGGTGGATCAGTATGTGGACTATCTGGGATATGGCATCAGTGGCCTCATCAACATCTTTGTCCCGGAGGTGCTCATCGTTGGCGGAGGCATCTCCCGGGAGGGGGAGGCCCTCATTCGACCGGTCAATGACTATGTGGCAAGACACTGCTACAGCCGGGATCTCAAGCCCCGCACCAAGATCTGTGCCGCCCAGCTTGGGAATGATGCAGGTGTCATTGGGGCCGCGCTGCTGGGCAAAATGTCCGGAGCTAACGCCTATGACCGCTAAGGGGCAAGGGAAGCCCTAAATTTTTCGAATCAATGGAGGAAAACGGATGTATTCCTATCAAGCCATCCGGCAGTATTGCCAGGAACGGGGGCTCTTCTGTGTGGAAGGGGAGCCCATGAAGCGACACACCTCCTTCCAAATTGGAGGGCCGGCCGGCCTGTTTGTCAAGGTGGGCAGTCCCCGGGATCTGGCCCATATTTTGACATTGGCCCAGAGGGAGGGAATCCCCCTGGCCATTGTGGGCAGGGGAACCAACCTGTTGGTCCCAGATGAGGGAGTCCAGGGGTTGGTTCTCTGCGTGGAGCACAGTCCCGAGGAGATCCACCTGCTGGATGAATGTACCATTTTTGCCCCTGCTGGCGTGGCTCTGAGCAAACTCTGTTCCTTTGCCATGGAACAGTCTCTGACAGGCCTGGAGTTTGCCTGGGGCATCCCCGGCAGCGTGGGCGGGGCCATCTATATGAATGCCGGCGCCTATGGGAGCGAAATGAAGGATGTGCTCTTGGGCAGCTGCCATTTGGACGAACAGAATCGGTTTACCTATCTTCCCGTGGAGCAGTTGGAGCTCTCCTACCGGCACAGCCGGTACACCGGCGGCAAGGACTGTATCCTGGGGGGCATTGTGCGGCTACAGCAGGGGGAGCAGAGCCAGATTAAGGCCAAAATGGAGGAGATCGGGAAGCGGCGGGTGGAAAAACAGCCGTTGGATTTTCCCAGTGCTGGCAGCACCTTTAAGCGCCCCGAAGGGGCCTATGCCTCCGCTTTGATCGACCAGTGTGGTCTGAAGGGGCGCCAGGTCGGCGGGGCCATGGTGAGCCCGAAACACGCCGGATTTGTTGTCAATGCCGGCAATGCCACCAGTGCCGATGTGCTGGAGTTGGTCCGGCAGATCCAGCAGGAGGTCCAGGCGCAGACTGGATACCTCCTGGAATGTGAGATGATCCCCCTCTATCCCAAGCTGCGGTAGAGGAGCACCCAGAAAGGGGGAGGAGAAGGATGAAATTTTTGATTGTGACCGGCCTTTCCGGTGCTGGAAAGTCCCAGGCCATGCATGCGTTAGAGGATCTGGACTTTTTTTGTATTGACAACATGCCGCCCAAACTTATGACCAAGTTTGCAGAGCTCTCCCACCAGGCCACTGACGACATTGAGCGGGTGGCCGTGGCCATTGACGTGCGCAGCAAAAAGATGTTCTCCGATCTGTTTGACAGCCTCCAAGAGTTGAACCGCAAAAACTACGACTACAAGATTCTCTTTTTGGATGCCCAGGACCAGACCATCATCCGCCGCTACAAGGAGACCCGCAGGCGCCACCCCCTGGCCCTGGATGGCAAGACCACCATCCAGGAGGCCATTACCAAGGAGCGCAAGCTCCTGCACACAGCCCGAGTGCGGGCGGACTATGTGGTTGACACCACCCTCCTGTCCAACGCACAGCTCAAAGAGTCCATGCGCAAACTGTTTTTGGCCAACCAGGGGGATTCCATGGTGGTCAACTGCATGTCCTTTGGCTTCAAATTCGGCACGCCCCAGGAGGCGGACCTGATGTTTGACGTGCGCTGCCTGCCCAATCCCTTCTATGTGGATGAGCTCAAATCCCTCACCGGACTGGATGAGCCGGTGCGGGACTATGTGCTGAAGTTCCCCCAATCCCAGGGGCTCTTGACCCATCTGACCGGTCTGTTGGACTATTTGATGCCCCTGTATCAGGCCGAGGGGAAGAGCCAGCTGGTTATCGCCATCGGCTGTACTGGGGGTAAGCACCGGTCGGTTGTGTTTACCGAGCAGATCGCAGCGCATCTGCGGGAAAAGTCCATGAAGGTGGTGGTCAATCATCGTGACATCGAACGAAAGCACTGAGGCAAAGCCCGACCGCAGGGAGTCCTTTACCCACCAAATCAAACGGGAGATCACCAAAAACCGCTCCTTGACCCTCCGGCACAAGGAGCAGATGCTCCATGGCCTGCTACTCTTCAGCAGGAGTTACTACCGGGATGAGATCTCCCTGACCACTGAATGCCGGGGTGTGGCCAAGCTCTACAGCACACTTCTCTATGACGTGATGGCGCTGCAGTCCTCCGTGACCACAAGGACCCAGCGGCGGGGAGGACATTTGCTCTATACGTTGACGGTGGACGATGAGCGGGATCGCCAGAAGATTCTGGAACGATTCCCGCCTGAGGCCGGCTTTGGTCCACAGGTGGACATGGAAAGCCCTGAGGAGCGCATAGCGCGCATCTGCGGGGCATTTTTGGCCGCCGGCAGTGTCTCCGATCCGGTCAAGACCTACCGGTTGGAATATGTCTGTCCCACCGAGGAGATGGCCGATGAACTCTCGCAGCTGCTGTTGGAATTTGAGATTGAGATGAACTTCACCGACCGCCGGGGCCTGATTCTCCTCTACACCAAGGACAGCCAGATGATTGAGGACACCCTGGCCCTCATTGGCGCAGGCACTAGCGCCTTGGAACTGATGAATGTGAAGATTTTCAAATCTGTGCGCAACAAGGCCAACCGGGAGACGAACTGTGAAACGGCCAACCTGGACAAGACTGTGGCCGCTGCCACTGCCCAGGGGGAGGCCATCCGCAAGCTGGATCAACAGGGGCTCCTGCAGGGGCTTCCTGAGGAAATGCAAAAACTGGCGCATCTGCGCCTGGCACACCCGGAGTTTTCCCTGCGGGAACTGGCAGAGGAGATGAACCTATCCCGCTCCGCCGTGGACCGGCGGCTGAAAAAGCTGATCTCCCTGGCCCAGGAGCGGTAGCCCCACATTCCCATGTCCCTTTAGAAAGGAGTCCAACGTGGATTTTATACACCTGCATGTACATACCGAATACAGCCTTTTGGATGGGGCCTGCCGCATGGACCGGCTGTTGGAAAAGACCAAGGCTTTGGGCCAAAATGCAGTGGCCATCACAGACCACGGGGTCATGTATGGTGTGGTGGAGTTTTACAAAAAGGCCAAAAAGTTGGGGATCAACCCCATCATCGGCTGTGAGGTCTATGTGGCCCCCCGCACCCGCTTTGACAAGGTCCACCGCATTGACAATGCTCCCTATCACCTGGTACTTCTGTGTGAGAACAATGAGGGGTATCAGAATCTCATCACGCTGGTGTCCGCCGGTTTTCTGGAGGGGTTTTACTCCAAGCCCAGGGTGGACAAGGAGTTGCTGCGCCAGCACAGCAAGGGGCTCATTGCCCTGTCTGCCTGCCTGGCGGGGGAGGTCCCTCGCCGCCTGACCGCCGGAGATTATGAGGAGGCCAAGCGGGTTGCGCTGGAGTACCAGGACATCTTTGGCAAGGGAAATTACTTTATAGAGCTGCAGGACCACGGCATCCAGGAGCAGCAGCGCATTTTGCCCCAGCTTAAGCGCCTGGCAAAGGAGACTGGGATTGGCCTGGTGGCAACCAATGACGCCCACTACATCGACCGCGAGGACAGCAAGATGCAGAAGGTCCTGGTCTGCATCCAGACCAACCGGACGGTGGACAACCCCAGCGACATGGAATTTGCGACAGATGAGTTCTACATCAAATCCCCCCAGGAGATGTATGACCTGTTCTCTGATGTGCCAGAGGCGCTCGTCAACACGCAGAAGATTGCCGACCGCTGCCATGTGGAGTTTGAGTTTGGCGTGCACAAGCTGCCCTACTTTAAGGCGGACGATCAGCGGGACAACCAGACCTTTTTTGAGGACATGTGCTGGGAGGGCCTCCACCGCAGGTATGGGGAAAATCCGCCTCAGTCCTATGTGGAGCGTCTGCAATATGAGATTGGCGTGGTCACCCGCATGGGATATGTGGATTATTACCTCATTGTCTGGGATTTTATCAACTATGCCCGCACCCAGGGCATTGCCGTGGGGCCGGGGAGAGGCTCCGGCGCTGGGAGCATCATCGCCTACTGCATCGGCATCACCAGCATCGACCCCATGCGCTACAACCTGCTGTTTGAGCGCTTTTTGAACCCGGAGCGGGTGAGTATGCCCGATTTTGACATTGACTTCTGCTACGAGCGCCGCCAGGAGGTCATTGACTATGTGGTGCGCAGGTATGGGTGGGACCATGTGGCCCAGATTATCACATTTGGCACCATGGCCGCCAGGGGCTCCCTGCGGGATGTGGGACGTGCCCTGGGCCTGAGCTACCAACAGGTGGATGCGGTGGCAAAGCTGGTGCCCAACACCCTGCACATGACGCTGCAAAAGGCCCTGGATACCACCCCGGAGTTGCGGGAACTGTGTCAAGAGGACCCCAAGATCGGGGAATTGATGGATATGGCCCTCAAGGTGGAGGGGATGCCCCGCCATGCCTCCACCCATGCGGCGGGAGTTGTCATCACCCGGGATCCAGTGGGCAGCTATGTGCCCCTGGCCAAGAACGACGAGGCCATTGTCACCCAGTTTACCATGACCACTTTGGAGGAACTGGGTCTGCTGAAGATGGATTTTTTGGGCCTGCGGAACCTGACGGTCATCGGTGATGCAGAAAAGATGATCCAACGCCACGACCCGAACTTTTCCATGAAGAACATGCCATTGGATGATCCAAAGGTCTATGAACTCTTCTCCAGCGGTCAGACCAACGGCGTCTTTCAATTGGAATCTGCCGGGATGAAACAGGTGCTTGTGCAGCTCAAACCGGAGAGCTTGGAGGATATCATCGCTGTGATCTCCCTGTACCGGCCCGGCCCCATGGAGTCCATCCCCAAGTACATCAAAAACCGGCACAACCCGCAGCTGGTCACCTACTCGACCCCCCTGCTCAAGCCCATTTTGGATGTCACCTATGGCTGCATCGTCTACCAGGAGCAGGTGATGCAGATCTGCCGGCAGCTGGCGGGCTATTCCTATGGCCGCGCCGACCTGGTGCGCCGGGCCATGTCCAAAAAGAAAAAGGATATTATGGCCCAGGAGCGCAACAACTTCATCTATGGGGCCAAAAAAGAGGACGGGAGTGTGGAGTGCGTCGGCTGCATTGCCAACGGCGTGCCGGAGGATGTGGCCAAGGAGATCTTTGATGAGATGAGTTCCTTTGCCTCCTACGCCTTCAACAAGTCCCATGCGGCGGCCTATGCCTATGTAGCCTATGAGACCGCCTATCTCAAGGCCCACTATCCCAAGGAATACATGGCTGCGCTGCTCACCTCCGTGCTGGACAACACGGACAAGGTGGCGGAGTATATCGACGAATGTGAGCACCTGGGCATCCAGGTCCTCCCGCCCCATGTCAATGAGAGCCAGGCAGGTTTTACCGTCAGCGGCGATGCCATCCGTTTTGGCCTGTTGGCGGTCAAAGGGGTGGGCAAACAGCTCATCTCTCTCCTGGTGCAGACGCGGGAGCAGGATGGGCCCTTTACCAGCTTTGGGGATTTCTGTGAGCGCCTCTATGGACGGGAGCTGAACAAGCGGACCATGGAGAGCTTTATCAAGTGTGGTGCACTGGATCACCTGGGTTACAACCGCCGGGAGATGCTCCAGGGATTTGAAGCGGTGATGGAGGACATCGACGACCAGCGGAAAAACAACATCGAGGGGCAGATCAACCTCTTTGACACCGCCTCCGAGGGGAAAAAGCCCACCTATCGCCTGCCTCAGCAGGAGGAGTTCCCCTATGACCAGCTGCTGAATATGGAGAAGGAGACCACAGGACTGTTCCTCTCCGGGCATCCGCTGCAAAAATATCGGGATTTGGAGAAGCGGTTGAAGGTCCAGCACATGGGCGAGGTTGTCAACGAGGACAGCCAGGAGCAGGCCCGCTGGGATGGCCGCCAGGTGCGGTTTTTATCCATTGTGGGCCACAAGCGGCTGCTCACCACCAAAAAGGATGAGACCATGGCCTTTGTCCATGTGGAGGACCGCACAGGCTCCATGGAGATGGTGGTGTTCCCAAAAGTGTTGGTGCGCAACAATGCTTTGCTCCAGGAGAACAGCATTGTGGTGCTGGAGGGGCGCATCTCTGTACGGGAGGAGGAGGCACCAAAGCTCCTTTGTGACCGGGTGCTCACTCCCCAGCAAGCGGAGCGTCCCGCCCCAGGTTCTGGGGAGCACACGGTTCCAGCACAGAAGGAGCAGCGAAGGTCCAAGGCGCCCGCGGGACTCTATTTAAAGGTGTCGTCCAAGGAGTCGGAGCAATTTCAGCGGGTCAGCAACCTGCTGCAGATTTTTGACGGGCTGATCCCGGTCTATATCCGGTTTGCCGACACCAAAAAGATGATGCGCGCTCCCCAATCCCTCTGGGTGGATCCAAATCCAGTGTTGGAACGGGAACTAAAAAAATTGCTGGGGGAGGAATGTGTCTGCTACATCCCACCCAGTAACGCATTGATGGAGTAATACCATGTTCAAAAAGGTCCTGCTGAACCAAGGCCTGGTCCGGCAGGGCCAATTGTAAGGGCCTAAAATTCCATGGGCTCCATAAGCTCCCCCTCCAAAATGATATGTAGCGCGTAGTAGAACAGGACTGCAGCCACAACTTGCCGCTCAGTTGGAATGGCTGGAAATTGTCTCATGATCTCAAGAATCTGGGCATAGACCAATTGTTCCCCGGTCGGAAGGGAAAGCAACGCCGCAGGCGAGGAGTCTACGCGCTCTGCAATGTGTTCCAAAGTTTTTAAGGTCGGGTTGCCGGTTCCGGCTTCCAATTGCTGAAGAGCGGTCTTGCTAATTCCAAGTTTTTCAGAAAACTCTTCCAGTGTCATTTGCTGTGTTTTGCGCAGGCGATGTAGGTTTTCTGCTAAATTGCCAATTAAACTCATAGACACTCATCCTCTTCAAACAATATGTTATTTTGTTGCGACCCTATAGTTTTTTCAAATGGTTTTCACTTGGGAGAAATCAGGTATTATAGTTAGTATATCCTTCTTTTCCCTGTGGTTGGGGAAAAATAGCATCAAGGGAATAAAAAGGAGAAAAAGGCCCTAGATGAGACTTTTTGAACATCCGTTTTCATAGGGATGCCATATTTTATTGGATTGGGATCCCACAAATTTGGCCACCGCCAAGGAGAAAAGACTACTTGGTGGGGCGATAAACCTGGTGAAGAGAAGGAGGGAGAGGAATGGATTTTCGTAAAACCTTTCGCATGCTGCTGGTTCTCGCTTTGGCGCTGTCCATGGTTTTGGTGGGGTATCAGTTATTCTCCTTGCCAGATGATGTTCCCGCACAGATCACCCTGCTTTCATCCCAGGATCACTCCAACACTGCCAACGAAGGCTCATCCTCAACAACGACAACAGGTGTAAGCGGTGGGCAGTCAGCCAATGTCTCATTTCCTCTGGATCTCAACATCGCTACAGTAGAACAGCTCCAACAGGTACCAGGCATTGGGCCGGTACTCTCCCAGCGAATTGTAGCCTACCGGCAGAGCCAGGGCGGTTTCTCCTCGATTGATGAGCTGATACAGGTCAAGGGAATTGGGCAAAAAACCCTGGAGAAGATTCGCCCCTATTTTGTCTTAAATTCATAAAGAGAGGGTATAAAATCGAAAAAATTTTCTAAGGAAACCAAAGTCTTGCAAAAGAATTCCTCTTTCCTTGAAAAACACTTGTAAATCTTATAAAATGAAACTATAATGTTTTTAGTTTATTTTAGTTGTTAAAGTGTTTTGCAGGCGTGGGGTGATTGCTTGGGAAAACATCGCTCAAAGGCAGCACTTGCGCTGCTTTTCCTTTTGTTGGGGGTATTTTTCTACAGCCTTTGGGCGGAGAGGCCCCAGGAACCGGATCAAGCAATCACGCAGATTGACTTTGTGATGGACACGGTGGTGGAACAGCGTCTCTATGGCGACAACGCCCAGCAGGCGGCAGAGCGTGTGAGCCAGATGTTGGCCAGGTTGGAGGGCGAGATGTCCCTCTATGTGGAGGAGAGCGAGATCGCCCAGATCAACGCCCAGGCTGGAATTGGGATGGTTCCAGTCTCCCAAGAGACATTTGATCTGCTCACCCGTGCAAAGGAATTGTGCGGCCAATCTCAGGGGCTCTTTGACATCACCATCGGCCCGGTGAGCACCTTATGGAACGTGACAGGCGCCTCCCCGCAGGTGCCCGATGACCAGGCCATTCAACAGGCCCAGTCTCTGGTCAATTGGCAGGACCTGCTGCTGGATTCTCAGACCCGGTCTGTGGGACTGCGCAGGACAGGCCAATCCATCGACCTTGGCGGGATTGCCAAGGGATATGCGGTGGATTTGGCGTGGGAGATCTATGAGGATTGCGGGATCAATGAGGGATACCTCTCTGTAGGAGGGAACGTCCTTGTGCTGGGAACCAAACCTGAGGGAGAGGATTTTGACATCGGTGTGCGGGATCCGCGTGGTTCCGCCAGCGAATACTTGGGAGTCGTCACCGTCCCCAACCAAATTATGGCCACCACCGGCGACTATGAGCGCTATTTTATACAGGATGGGGTCCGCTATCACCATGTGATGGACCCGCGCACAGGTGCTCCCTGTCAATCGGATTTGATCTCCGTGACGGTCATTGGAACATATGGAACCCTCTGTGACTTCTTGTCCACGGTGCTCTTTGTGGCAGGCAAAGAATCTGCCATGGAATTGCTGGACCGGGAGGATCTCTCGCTGATTTTGGTGGACCAGGAGGGACATGTCTACTGTTCTTCCAATCTAAAGGACCGGTTTATCCCACGGGAAGGGTCGGCGTACACCTATTTTTATGGCAGTGATGCGACACCCCTGGCGGAGGAGAGTGCTGCCTAAGCGGCGTAGAACAATCGCCCACAAGGAGGATGTCATGGCCAGTTCTCATCAAACCTCTGCCAAACGGGTGGCTCAGCTGGGTCTATTATTTGCCCTGGCCATGGCCCTCTCCTATGTGGAGTGGCTGATTCCACCGGCGCCGGGGCTTCCACCGGGCATCAAATTGGGGCTTTCCAACATTGTTACCATGTATACCCTATATTGCCTGCACCTGCGGGAGGCCCTGTTGTTGCTTCTGGTCAAGGCGCTGTTTACCTTTTTGGTGCGTGGGTTCACCGGAGCACTTTTGAGCCTGTGCGGCGGGCTGTGCTCCGTTTGGGTCATGTTTCTCCTTCTCTCAATGGGAGGCAAGCGCCTATCGGTGGTGTTGATCAGTGCCTTTGGAGGTATGGCCCACAATTTGGGGCAACTGTTGGGCGCCATGCTGCTGCTGCGGATGTCTGTCCTGTGGATCTACCTGCCCATTTTATTGCTGGCTGGTATTTTGATGGGCTGTATCACAGGAATTCTGTGGCGTACCGTTCAAAACCACCGTTCCTTTTAGTTTGTTTTTCAGTTCTTTTGATCAATCTTTTCAGGAGGAAGCTGCAGTGAAACTTACACGAAAAGTGCTCAGCGGCGTCAAAGTACGCCACTGCAAAAACACCCTGCATGCCCAGACGGAAATACTCCCGGTGCCAGACCGGGTGCGTATCCCTATGAGCATGCACATTGGCGCACCCTGTGAGCCAACAGTCAAGGTGGGAGATCCCGTACTGGTGGGCCAGGTCATTGGCCAGCCCACTGGATATGTGAGCGCCCCCATCCACTCCAGTGTCTCGGGCAAGGTTGTGGCGTTGGAAACCCTGTTGAACCCCAATGGTTCTCAGGTGTCCTGTGTGGTCATCGAGACGGATAAGGCGCAGACCCCTGACCCCAATCTGGCGCCACCTCAGGTGGACAGCTTTGAGCAGTTTCTCGCTGCGGTGCGGGACTGTGGCTTGGTGGGCTTGGGCGGCGCCGGTTTCCCCACCCATGTCAAGCTCAACCCCAAAAATCTGGATGAGGTGGATACTCTGGTGGTCAACGGCGCCGAGTGCGAGCCCTATATCACCAGTGACTACCATGAGATGATGGAAAACAGTGAGAGCCTGATCTCTGGCGCAAAGGCCATCCAAAAGTATTTGGGAATCAAGCAGGTGATCATTGGCATTGAATCCAACAAGATGGATGCGGTGGAAAAACTCCGCGAGCTGGTAAAGGACGATCCAAGCGTTCAGGTTCAGGTGCTGCCCTGCCAGTATCCCCAGGGTGCAGAAAAGGTTTTGATCTATACAACCACTGGCCGGGTGGTCCAAGAAGGAAAACTGCCAGCGGATGCAGGGGTCATTGTGTGCAATGTGGGCACCGTGATCACCTTGGATCAGTACTTGAAGACGGGGATGCCCCTGGTCAATAAGCGGGTCACGGTGGACGGCGGCGCGGTGGCCCAGGCAAAGGTGTTGCAGGTCCCCATTGGTGCCTCCATCAAAGACGTGATTGATTTTTGCGGCGGGTACAAGGAGCCTCCTGCAAAGTTGATCATGGGTGGCCCCATGATGGGTCTTGCCATGGCCGATGACAGTTACCCTGTACTAAAAAATACCAACGCACTGCTGGCCTTCAACCAGCAGGAGGCGCAGCCCCCCAAGGAGAGCGCCTGCATCCGCTGCGGCCGCTGTGTACGGGCCTGCCCCTTTCAGCTGACGCCGCCGGATATTGAGACCGCCTACAAACAGGGGGATGTAGAGCAGCTGAAAAAACTCAAGGCCAACCTCTGCATGGAGTGTGGCTGCTGTTCCTATGTCTGTCCGGCTAAAAAGCCCATTGTTATGACCAACCGCATGGCCAAGCGCATGATGCAGAAGAAATAGGGAGGGGAGAAGAATCGTGGAACAGAAACTGATTGTCAACGCATCCCCTCATGTGAGGGACCGGGCCAGCACCTCTTCCATTATGGGGACAGTGATTCTGGCACTGATGCCAAATTTGGTGGCCACCGTCTATCTGTTTGGCCTGCGTGCACTGCTTTTGACGGCAGTGTGTGTGGTCAGCTGTGTGGTCTTTGAGTATCTTTACTGTATTTTGATGAAAAAGGAGAGCACCGTCGGGGATCTGAGTGCGGTGGTCACGGGCCTGTTGTTGGCCTTTAACCTGCCTTCGACTTTGCCCCTTTGGATGGCCATGGTGGGCTGCCTTGCGGCCATTGTGGTGGTCAAACAACTCTTTGGCGGCATTGGCAAAAATTTTGCCAACCCTGCCATTGTGGGCAGAATTATTCTGCTGGTCTCCTTTGGAACTGCTATGACCACTTGGGTGGTCCCCCAGGTCAATGGCCTGCAGGTGGATCAGGTGGCTGGTGCAACCCCCCTGGCCATCCTCAATGGCGGGGAAGGGGAGATGCCCTCCCTCCTGGAGCTGTTTCTGGGTGTGCGGGGCGGCTCCATGGGTGAGACCTGTGCTCTGGCGCTGCTCATCGGCGGAATCTTTTTGATTGCCCGGAGAGTCATCACCCCAACCATCCCTCTGGCATTCTTGGGCACCATGGTGATCATGAGCTGGATCACCGGCCAGGATCCGCTGATCCATCTCCTGAGCGGCGGCGCCATTCTGGGAGCGTTCTTTATGGCAACCGATTATGTGACCAGCCCCATGACTGAGACGGGCAAACTGATCTTTGGCATTGGCTGCGGCTTGATCACCATGATGATCCGTGTCTATGGCTCCTACCCAGAGGGTGTGTCCTTTGCCATTCTGCTGATGAATATTGTGACCCCCCATATCAACAATCTGACCCGTCACAAGGTGTTTGGAGGTGTCAAGGGATGAGCAGTGCTTCTTATAAAGAGTATGGCGCACCCATTGTGGTGCTCACAGTGATCTGTCTGGTGATATCCTTCGCTTTGGCCTTTACCAACCAGACGGTTGCTCCAATCATTGCGGAGCAGGAGCGTCTGGCCGCAGAACAGGGCCGGCAGCAGGTGCTGCCCGAGGCGGATGGCTTCACCCAGTATGAGGGGGAGCTGCCCGATGGTGTCACCGAGATTTACATTGCGGACAACGGCGTGGGTGTGGTGGTCACCTCCACCACCAACAGCTATGGCGGTGAGATGGAGACCATGACCGGCATCGATGCCAATGGCAAGATCACCGGTTGGACGCTGCTGACCTTCTCTGATACGGTGGGCATCGGCGACCAGATTCAGGATGAGTCCTTCTATCAAACCTTTATCGGCAAGGACTCCAGCTTGGAGGGGGTTTCCACCATCGGCGGTGCCACCGTCTCCAGCTCCAGTCTGATCCGCAATATTCAGGCTGCCTTCCAAGGCTATGAACTGGTGAAAGGAGCGTTGGCCCAATGAGCAAATTGAGTATTCTCACCAATGGGATTTTAAAAGAGAATCCCTCTCTGGTACTGGTTCTTGGCACCTGCCCCACTTTGGCAGTGACCACCATGGCCATGAACGGAATTGGTATGGGCGCAGCCACCACCCTGGTGCTGATCGGGTCCAATATGGTGATTTCCATGCTGCGCAAAGTGATTCCGGATAAGGTACGCATTCCCGCATACATTGTCATCATCGCCGGATTTGTGACGGTGGTGCAGATGCTGGTACAGGCCTATGCCAAGTCTGTCTACGATGCACTGGGTATCTATCTGCCGCTGATTGTTGTGAACTGCATCATCCTTGGCCGTGCGGAGATGTTCGCCAGCAAGAACAAGGTTGTCGACTCCATTCTGGATGGTCTTGGCATGGGATTGGGCTTCACATTGGCGCTCTTTTTAATGGGGACCATCCGTGAGGTGCTGGGATCTGCCTCCTTCTTTGGCATTGACCTGGGCTTTACCCCCATCCGTATTTTTGCCCAGGCCCCCGGTGGCTTCTTTGTCTTCGGCTGCCTGATTGCTCTGGTGGGTATGATCACCAAGGGCAAAGCCATAAAGAAGAAAGAGATGGGCTGCGCCGGATGCCCCAACGCATCCGCCTGCGCGCAGGCCTCGGAAGGAGGGTGCCAGTAAATGAAAGAGATCCTGGTCATTCTCTTTACGGTCATCTTGACCCAAAATGCATGTCTGAGTAAGTTTTTGGGGATCTGCCCCTTTTTGGGTGTCTCCAAAAAATTGGACTCCGCCGTCGGCATGAGTGTGGCGGTTATCTTTGTGATGGCTATGGCCACTGCAGTCACCTGGCCCATCTACACCTTCCTGTTGGCGCCAAATGGGCTGGAATATATGCAGACCATCGTCTTCATTCTGGTCATTGCAGCGCTGGTCCAGCTGGTGGAGATTGTTTTGAAAAAGTATGTTCCCGCCCTGTACCGTGCACTGGGCATCTATCTGCCTTTGATCACTACCAACTGCGCCGTGCTGGGCGTAACCATTTTGAACATCGACAATCAGTACAACTTTTTGGAGTCCATGGTCAACGCTGTGGGAACTGGTGTTGGCTTCCTGCTGGCCATGGTGCTGTTTGCCGGTGTGCGCAGCCGGGTGGAGGTGAGCGATCCTCCGAAATCGTTCCAAGGCATCCCCATCACCCTGGTCTCTGCTGCCATTGTGGCAGTGAGTTTCTTGGGCTTTGGTGGCATTGTGGAGAACCTCTTTGCGTAATCGAGCCGGGGGCAGGGGTCCCCGCAGTTCCAGAGATTTGCCACAGCGGCAAAGAACCGAAAGGATGATGAATGGATGGAAGCAATTTTTACGCCTGTCATAATCTTGGTCGTCACTGGCCTGATCTCCTCCATTGTGTTGGTCGTCGCCGCAAAATTCATGGCGGTCAAGGTGGATCAAAAGCAATTGGACCTGAGAGAAGCACTGCCTGGCGCCAACTGCGGTGCCTGCGGCTTTGCTGGCTGTGATGAATATGCGGCAAAATTGGCGGCAGGGGAAGCCGAGGCCAACCAGTGTGTGCCCGGCGGTGCCGCTGTCGCCCAAAGGATTGGCGAAATTTTGGGGGTGGCCGTCGATAACGTGGAAGCCCAGTGTGCCGTGGTGCAATGCAATGGCTGTTCCAGTGCTACGGATACGGTCATGGATTACCAGGGCCCCAAAACCTGTGCAGCCTGCGCCACCTTTTTCCAAGGGAGCGGCGCTTGTAAATTTGGCTGCATGGGATATGGAGACTGTGTGGCGGCATGCCAGTACAATGCCATCGACCTGGTCAATGGCGTTGCCCAGGTGGATCGCACCCTCTGTGTGGGCTGCGGTATGTGCGCCAAAGCTTGCCCCCATGGCCTGATTGCTATGGTATCTGTGAGCAAAACAGTGGCTGTCCTTTGCTCCAACAAGGATAAGGGCGCCATCTCCCGTAAAGTCTGTAAAAATAGCTGTATCGGCTGTAAAAAGTGTGAGCGCAGCTGTCCCAGCGGCGCCATCAAGGTGACGGATAACCTGGCCCGCATCGACTACAGCCTTTGCACCAACTGCAACACCTGTGTGGAGCAGTGTCCCACTGGGGCCATCCACACCTCGGCGTGTTAACAAACTAGGTGACAATGAAAATTGACCTCCGAAAGGGGGTCAATTTTTTACCGGTTTTGTGGTCAGTTGGAGGAACACACAAAAGGTTCGATTGACTTTTTGTGGGCTTTCTCCTATAATTGATAGGTAATATTTTGGACATGCGTACATGGGACCTTGGGGAATTTCTGCTAGAGGTGCTCTGAGAATCCCGCAGTCATGTTCTATCAGAATCGTTGGAGGATTGGACATGAAACGAGTAGGAAAACCAGTAGTTTTTATTCTCGTCCTACTGATCGCTCTCATCAGTTTTGCGTCCTTCTTCGGAATCTCCACCACCTATGGCGACGTGACCCGTACCTATTTCAAGGGGCTCGGCGACGTACAGTGGGGAATTGACATCCAGGGCGGCATAGAGGTTATCTTCTATCCGGCCGATGAATATGATGCCACCGAAGAGGAGATGGCCACTGCTGAAGAGGTTCTCAGGACGCGTCTGCTGAATCAGAACATCACAGACGGCGAGGTCTATGTGGATGCCAGTACGGACCGTATTATCGTACGCTTCCCCCAGGGCGAGGGCTGGACCGACCTGGACATTCAAGAGGCCATCAGGGATCTGGGCCAGCAGGCCGTCCTGACCTTCCATGAGGGTTCATCCACCGATTCCGATGGAAACCCCACTGGGGATGTCCTTTTGACAGGGGATGATGTGGAATCTGCCACCGCCATCATCAACAGCCAGACCAATGAGCCTGGTGTGTCTATCAAGTTTACAGACACCGGCGTCAACGGTGAGGCCAGTGGACGGGAAAAATTTGCCCAGGCCACGGCGGACTTGGTGGGACAGACCATCAGCATCTGGATGGATGACACCCTTCTGTCCAATGTTCGGATCTCCACTGCCATCGACAATGGGGAAGCTGCCATTTCGGGCAATTTCACCGTGGAAACTGCCAAGGAGATGGCCGATCAGATCAATACGGGCTCTTTGCCCTTTGCTCTGACAAACGATGGATACAGCGCCATCTCTCCCACTTTGGGCATGAACGCCAAGAGCACCATTGTTCTGGCGGTGGGCGTGGCCCTTTTGGCCGTGGGGATCATCTTGATCGTTGTCTACCGTCTGCCCGGTCTGGTGGCCTGCATCAGCATCCTGGGGCAGGTCGCACTGATGGTTGCCGCTATCTCTGGATTCTTCCCCAATACACAGTCCACAGTGCTGACTCTGCCCGGCATCATGGGAATGCTTTTGGCAGTGGGGATGTGCGTATATGCAAATGTGGTGTCTGCGGAACGCATCCGTGAAGAGTTTGATGCAGGGAAGACGCTGGACAGCGCACTGTTCGCTGGATTCTCCAGATCCTTCAAGGGCGTTCTCGATGGCAGCATCGCCGTCATTCTGGTGTCTGCTGTGCTGATGGGTGCCTTTGGCCCCACAAATGGGGTCTTCTCTGTGCTGTTGGGGTGGATTTTCCGCTTTGTCAGTTCCACAACGGCAGGTGTGATCTACTCTCTCTGCTATCCGCTGTTGATTGGGGCCCTTGTGAATATCCTGATGGGCACGTTGATCCCCCGCTGGATGCTCAGATCCCTGGCTGGTTTTAAGGCCATGCGCAATCCTTGGCTGTATGGAGGGAAAAAGAATGATTAATTTTGTTGGAAAGAAAAAGATCTTCTTTGTGATCTCCATTGTTCTGGTTTTGGGAATTTGCCTTTTTGCCCTGGTGGGAGGGATCCCGTGGGATCTTCAGTTCCAGGGTGGAACCATTGCCACCATCACCTATGAGGGCGATGTGGATCATGTGGAGCTCCAAGGGGCCATTGAGGAGTCCCTGGGAGGCCGGATTGCCCTGCGGGATTTGCAGGATGCTGAAGCCGGTACCAGAAGCATTTCCATCTCTTCCGCTACCACGGTGGCGGCGGATCGTTTCAACAGTCTGGTGGATACGCTGAACAGCCAGTTTTCAGACCACCAGTTCACCTTGGAGGAAGTCCACGCGGTGAATGCCGCCTTTGATACGACCTTCTTTGTCAAAGGTCTGGCAGCAGTGGCCGTTGCCTGCCTGTTGGTGATCCTCTATTTTGCCCTGCGGTTTCGAAAGATCGGCGGCTGGTCGGCTGGACTTACCGCAGTGCTTGCGGCTCTTCACAATGGAGTTGTGGCACTGGGGATCCTTGTGCTCTGCAGAGGTCCTCTTAACCTCTATTCTTTTGCGGCGATCTTGGCGGTGCTGGCGTATACTGCGGGTTCCACGGCCTTCCTCTTTGACCGGATTCGGGAGAATCAGCAGATCTACGGCAAAAAGATTTCGGCCTGTGAGCTGGTGAACAACAGCATCAACCAATCTCTGCGGGGTATGGTTGTAAGCAATGTTGTGGTCATGGTGGCCCTGGCTGCCGTGTGTGTCATGGCGTGGGTCAACCAGATGGCCGTTGTGGCATTGATCCTGCTTCCTTTGCTCATGGGCGTGGCCGCAACCCTCTACACAAGCACCTGTATTGTGGGGCCCCTTTGGGCAGTTTGGAAGGGCCATGGACACAGCAAGAAGGCAGCGGCGTAAATCAAACCTCGGCGTGCAGCCCTGTGATCCAATGTTTGGAACACAATGACCTATTCCACAGAAAATTCAAATGATAAGCAATCCCCAAACGGGCAGAGTTTTTAAACTCTGCCCGTTTGGTTGTCTGAGGAGATTTTTTGATGGACCGATGCAAGGGGATCGTCCTTTCAAGGTTTTTATGTTATACTATAGTCAGAAACACTTGGATGCAGTAGGAGGAATATTCATGAGTTATCGTCTACAAGAAAACAGTTGGAGCGAGTTGGCAGAAAAATGCAAGGCCTGTGATGTGGCCATCATCCCTGTGGGGAGTGTGGAGCAGCATGGATATCACCTCCCCTTGGGAACCGACAGCTATGTGGCAAAATTCTTGGGGGAGGAGGCCGCTGAAAAGACAGGCGCCATTGTCACCCCACCGCTCTGGTTCGGTTGGTGTCCCCACCACATGGCCCTGCCTGGCACTGTGACCATCCGCGCGGAGGTTTTGATTGAATACCTCTATGATGTGATGGAGTCCCTGTCCATCCACGGCTACCGCAAGTTTGTCATCATCAATGGGCACCGGATTGTCAACATTCCCTGGATGCAGATTGCTGCGCAGCGGGCCCAGGAGAAACTGAAGGTCAAGGTGAAGATCTTTGATCCCGCCTATATGTCCAAGGATTTGACGGACTCCTTGGGTTTTGGTCCAGTGGGGCACTCAGAGGAGATTGAAACCTCCCATATGATGCATCTCCTGCCGGAATTGGTCCATCTGGAAAAGGCTGTGGACAACCCTGTGGCGGATCAGCCGCTCTATTCTGTTGACCCCGCCTACCCCCACGACACGCTGTGCTATGTACCGGCTACAGTGGAACACACCCGTCACAATGGAAAAGTAGCAGGCGGAACCACAGGGGAGCCCTCCAAATCCGATGCCGCTAAGGGAAAGATTTATCATGATCACCTGATGGCCCATTTGATTCGGGTGATTGAAGGGCTAAAGGCGGAATAGAATTCCACTCCACTTTGGCAAATCTGGCCCCCTTTGAAAAATATCCCGCATAAGGCGAAGCCCTCGGATTTTCCGAGGGCTTTCTTTTGTTTTTTGGATTGGATTGATCGCAAAACCATAACTTATTGTTAAAGTTATATTTTTATCAATTTCTTTGGATGAAAAGTAAATATTGATAGATATTTAACGATCAAACTTGTAAAATTTAAATATAATTTTGGATTATTTTTGGATTATGAACCATTGACTTATAAAAAAACGAAAGTGTATAATGAAAGCCATGAGGATGGAATGTAGGGAGAAGGAGGACCTTCCTCCAAACGGAGAAAGCGTCCTCCTTTCTACCAAAAAGTTGGGGCCCTGTACCGGAAACGGTACAAGAAACAGGTCACTATTTCACCACACAGATTGAAAGGAGAATCCTTCCATGCGTCAGGATTATTATGACAAAATCGCTCCAAGGGGGCAATTGATTGTTGTATCAGGTCCCAGCGGCGTGGGCAAGCGCACTGTTCTGCGCAAATATATGGCGGAGCATCCGCGTGCCTGCCACTCTGTTTCAGCCACCACAAGGGATCCGCGTCCCAATGAGGTGGATGGTGTGGATTACTTTTTCCTCTCTTTTGAGGAGTTTGACCGTCAAATTCGGACCAACCAGATGCTCGAATACGCCTATTACAACCATCACTGCTATGGTACGCCCAAAAAGGGCGTGGAGGACGCCAGGGCCGCCGGCCGGAACGTCATTTTGGAAATTGAAGTCAACGGCGCCATGCAGGTGAAAAAGCTCTGTCCAGATGCCACGCTGGTGTTTATTATGCCCCCCTCCTGGAAGGAGCTGGAGCGCCGCCTCCGGGAGCGCAACACAGAAACAGAGGAGGCCATCCAGGAGCGGCTGGAAATCGCCAAAGAGGAGATTGCCATGGCCGACCAATATGACTACATCATTGTCAATGATACGGTGGAAAAGGCCATCAGCCGCTTTGCCCAGATCGTCCACGGGCACCGTTACAGCATCAACTGCATGACAGAGTTCCTCAAGACCTATATTGAGGGAGAGATCCATGCACAGGAGCGCCTGGCCTATTAATTGCACCGAGGGGATTGTATCCGGGAGGGATCGAAGAGATCCCTCCCTTCTTTTTGCCCTCTCCATTGGCCGTCTGTATCAAACTGCATGGAAGCTAGGAACTGATGTTTTGGAATATTCTGTGGACAGCGGCATTATGATATAGAGAAGGGCCCTTTGGTCCATGCCTTGCAGCGGTCGAAATGAGGAGGATAAACCATGAGAAAACTGTTGAGCTTTGCAGTCACGCTGTTGTTGATTGGAATGGTTTTGTGTGCTGGGATTTTTTTAATTCCTGGCTTTTTTGGCTATGAGCTATTCTCTGTAGAGGATCAAGAGATGGCCCCACGGATCCAACAGGGCAGCTTGGTCCTCGGCAAAGCACAGCAGGCCCAGGATCTAGAGACAGACGATGTGGTCATTTACCACAGGGACAGCCGGATCGCCCTGGGCAAGGTTCTGTCCAAGGATGACGCCAGCCAGACCCTTCTGATCGGCAAGGGAACCGATCAACCCTTGGAACAGGAGAATCTGCCCTATCAGGAGGTGTGGGGCAGGGGGGCCTTCACCATCCCCTATCTGGGGATGGTCTACAATCTATTGCATACAGAGCGGGGGATGATGATTGCCGGGTTCCTGTTGGCGGGTCTTGTGATTTTGACGGTGCTGTTGGATTTCGGCGCGCGTCAAGGAAACCGGGGAGACCGCTATGGGCGCAGAGATGGGCGCGACCGTTACCGGGACTATTATTATCGATAAATGCAGGTTCGATCGAATGAAGGCACTCATCCCTTAAAAGAAAGAAACGGAGCACCTCACCAAGTGAAGGTGCTCCGTTTCTGTACGGATTGCAACGTATTTGTTAGGCCAAGGAATCGAAGACCTTGGCGCCTTTGGTGTTGATCCAAAGAACCATCAGCAGGTTCAGCAGGACAAGAATGCCCAGCGTGGCCAGTGTCACCAGTGTGCCGGAGAGCTCCAGAACCATCAGGAGCACCACAGGCGCGGCAGCCACCAACATGCCGACCATGGTGGCAATAAAGGTGGACATGCTCTGTTTGACCGCTCGGCTCTCTGTCTTCCAATTGAAGTTTGGAAACTTCAAATTGGTGATCAGGCCAAACAGGGCGATAAAGACGCCATAGGCGAGGGGGAGTGCAAAGAGCATCAAACAATCTTTCCAGCCGGCACGCAGGGCAAAGGTGAGGATTCCTCCGCAGATGAGGGAGGCCGGTACCACCAAGATCAAATTGAGATTGATCTTTGCCCACAGTACACTTCGGGACGGCACAGGAAGAGAGCGCACGATCCAAAGATTTTTCCCCTCCAGTGAGATAGAGGGCGCCGTGGTGCAGGTCAGAGCCACAAAGAGCGAGACTCCAAAGGGCGCGATGGGAAGTACCATCTCTGCAAAACCTGGCAGCTGAAGGAAGGTCTCCAACTGTTCTCCGCCGAAGAACAACAGGAGTACGCACAGGACAATGCCCATGAGAACACTGGTGATGGTGTTCATCAGATACACCGGGCAGGAGAGATAGCGGCGGATCTCCCGGCGCAGCAGAGCGCTGCTGGGGGAGGCAGTTTTTAGGGAACGCATTTTAAAGTTGGAGCGCGCCTTTGTGGTGGTGAGCAGCGTGTTGATCGCCTTGAACTTCCATCCAAAGAGAAATGATACCAGCAAAAAAAATGCCAATGAGATTCCCAGGAAGAGCAGCGTCGCGAGCCAGTCGTAGTTGCTCACAGCGCGGTAATACAACCCTGCCAGGGGGTAGATGCCATTGATCTGCTCCATGACCATTGCTCCAAAGTCGCCCATATCCATCTCCGAGGTATCAAGGGTGGTGGAAAAGTAGATCACCGCACCCATGAGAGCCAGGGTCAGCAGAATATTCAGTGCATTTTTGTAGCGGAACCGGGCGGAGACAATGGTCACCAGGGAGCCTACAAAGGAGCCGATGAGAATTGGGATCAATGGGATAAACAGAAATGTCAGCACAAATATGGGATAGAACACCCATGTGACGCTGGCAAACTGTAGGTAGATGACAAGGGTTGGCAGCATGAGAAGCACCGTAAAAAACAGGTTGCTCAAATACATGGTGATGATCCTGCTGGCCACAATGGTACTGGTACGGATGGGCAGGGACATGAGCAGATCGTAGTCCTTAAATCCGAACAGGATTCCATTGGGCCGCATAATGCTGAAATACAGCACCACCACGCAACAGAGGGCCATGACCAGGGGCAGAAGATATTCAATCATTCCTACGGATGCAAGGCCGGTGGCCAGCAGCCAGACATACAGATAGATATAGGCCAAAATGGCAATCGCACCGGCCCCCATCAGCACCAGCAGGCCGATGCCCTTTGCCCGGGCCATTCCGCCCCTTTGATGCAGCGCCTTGTTGATGCCAAAGTAGGAGCGCAGTTGATTCTTTAACAGGATGCTCAAGTTACTCATGATCGATCAACTCCATAAATACGTCTTCCAGACTGCTGTTCCCCTTGATCTCCTCGATGGTGCCGCTCTCCACCAGACGGCCGTCCTTGATAATGGCCACCTTGTTACAGAGCTTTTCTGCCACATCCAGCACATGGGTGGAAAAGAAAATGGCGCTCCCAGTGGCACACAGCTCCTTCATAATCTCCTTGAGGGTGTGGCTGGCCTTGGGGTCCAGCCCCACAAAGGGCTCATCCAACACCAGGAGCTTTGGCGTGTGGATCAGTGCGGAAATAATGGCCAGCTTTTGCTTCATACCGTGGGAGTAGGAGGAGAGGGGATCTCCCAAACTTTTGGTGATCTCAAAGGCATCCCCATAGCGGGCGATGCGCTCCTCCCGTGCCTCCTTGGAGATGCGGAAGATGTCCCCCACAAAGTTTAAGTACTGGATGCCTGTCAGGTACTCATAGAGATCTGGATTGTCCGGGATGTAGGCGGTGACGGACTTACAGGCGATGGGGTCCTTTTTGATGGAGATGCCATTGATCTCAATATCCCCCTGCTCAAAATCCAAAATTCCCACCACAGCGCGGATGGTGGTGGTCTTACCGGCGCCATTGTGGCCAATAAAACCGTAGATATCCCCGGGCAGAACCTGCAGGGAAAGGTCATCCACTGCCTTTTTCCCGCCCTTGTAGGACTTGGTAAAATGATTGATGCGCAACATTGGAAAAAACCACTCCTTTGACATCTCATTTGCTTCCAGTTGAGATGGAAACTTATCATGAAAACCTTCAATTTTTTATACAAAGGTTTTTTGAACAGAAATTATATGCTATAATAACTTCGTTGGTCGGGTGGCGGAATGAATGCTGAAAATGTTATCAGATATGTGCCTATGTCTTTATGTGACACCTAGTGAGCGGCCTTTTGAAAGAAAATGACACAAGCTTGAGATCATATTTTCCGCCAGAAAGGAACGATGGATATGAAATTGCTCTCTTGGAATGTCAATGGCCTCAGGGCCTGTGTGGGAAAGGGGTTTTACGACTTCTTACAGGCGGAGGAACCGGACATCCTCTGTCTGCAGGAGACCAAACTTCAGCCAGAGCAGGCGCCTAAAATTGAAGGCTACTGGGAGTACTGGAACTGTGCCGAGAAGAAGGGGTATTCCGGCACGGCGCTCTTCTCCAAGGAGGAGCCGCTGCAGGTGACCTTTGGCCTGGGCATTGAAGAGCACGACCATGAGGGACGGGTCATCACGGCAGAATATCCAGAGTTCTATCTGGTAACCGTCTACACCCCCAATTCCCAGGAGGAGCTCAAACGCCTGGACTACCGCATGACATGGGAGGATGCTTTCCGGGCCTATGTCATGGGCCTGGATGAGAAGAAAGCGGTGATCATCTGCGGGGATATGAATGTGGCTCACCAGGAGATCGATCTGAAGAACCCTAAGACCAACCGCAAAAATGCCGGTTTTACCGACCAGGAGCGGGAGAAGATGACCCAACTGCTCTCATCCGGTTTTGTGGATACCTTCCGCAACCAATATCCCCAGCTGGAGGGGGTTTACTCCTGGTGGAGCTACCGCTTCCATGCCCGGGAGAAAAACGCCGGGTGGCGCATCGATTACTTCTTGGTATCCCAGCGCCTGGTGAGCAGGGTGCAGGATGCAAAGATCCTGACGGATGTGTTTGGCAGCGACCACTGTCCGGTGGGGCTGCTCCTGATGGATGAGAAATAAATATATCAAAGCTCGATATATTGCTTCTTGAATATATCATTCTATGATATATCTGTCAAGAGAAAAATTAAAATTTTGGCAAAGTCCCTTTGATCGTATTTTGGATCCGTCAGATGAGGTTTGGCCCTTCCGCTCGATGGAGGGCTGGTATCATTGATAGGTGGGAACAAGGACGACAGACAGCAACGGAAGAGAGGGCGGGCATATTTGAGCAGTTCCAAGGAACAGAATATGGACTTTGGAGAATCGATGCTCCAGGGGCAGGAGACAGAGCTTTCTGCCGCATTGGAGGCGTGGTATCCGGCCCATGCCCGCACGTTGCCCTGGCGCCGGGACCGGGACCCCTATCGCGTGTGGGTCTCTGAGATCATGCTTCAGCAGACCCGGGTGGAGGCAGTGATCCCCTACTACGAGCGGTTTATGTCCGTGCTGCCCACAGTGCAGGCCCTGGCCCAGGTGCCGGAGGAGATCCTGCTGAAGCTGTGGGAGGGGCTGGGCTACTATTCCCGCGCGCGGAACCTGCAAACGGCCGCCCAGCAGATCTGCCGGGATTGCGGGAGCAAGCTTCCAAAGGACTATGAGTCTCTGCGCACTTTGGCAGGAATCGGAGATTATACCGCCGGCGCGGTGGCCTCCATCGCCTTTGGTCAGCGGGTTCCAGCCGTGGATGGCAATGTGCTGCGGGTGCTCTCTCGGGTTGCAGCCTGTGGTGCGGATATTTCCAATGGAAAGGTCAAGCAGCAATTCCGCCGGGCCGCCCAGAGGCTGATGGACAGCTGCCAAGATCCGGCCATTCTCACCCAGGCGCTTATGGAACTGGGGGCCACGGTCTGCCTGCCCAATGGCGCTCCCCTCTGTGACCGCTGCCCTGTAAAGGAATATTGTCAATCCTGTGCCCAGGGTAATCCCATGGACTATCCCTTCAAGGGGGCCAAAAAGTCCCGCAAAATCCAGCAGAAAACGGTGTTCCTACTGATCCAGCAGGGAAAGGTGCTTCTGCACAAGCGTCCCCCTAAGGGACTGCTGGCGGGTCTTTGGGAGTTCCCCAACTTGGAAGGGGATATCCCTGGGGATTCCCGTGCTTTCCATGAATTTTTGGAAGGGCTGGGCCTCTCTGCTATCCACACCGAGCCCTTGCCAGAGGCAAAACATATTTTCACCCATGTGGAGTGGCAGATACACGGGCTGCTGGTTGTAGCGGAAGGATCCATCACCGGTGAGGGGTATGTGTGGGCAAACTCTTTGGAGCTTTCCGCCGGGTATGCGGTGCCTGGTGCCTTCCAAGCCTATCGCAACCTTCTAAAGGGGTTGTTGTCCTAGTGTTTCAATTTTCAATCTGGCCGTTGCTGGCCAAACTATTTTAAAATGTGAGAGGCCTGTGGACTGGGAGCAGATCAGAGCGCTGCGTGCCAGCCCCATTCTGTGGGTCAATTGAGGTTTGCTGTCATGTTGATATCGTTGGAACAAGTTAAAAAGAGCTTTGGAGCTCAGACCATTTTGGAAGAGGTCACTGCCGCCATTGAGGACGAGGACCGCATCGGTCTCATTGGAGTCAACGGCGCAGGCAAATCCACACTGCTCAACCTCATTGTGGGTGATCTGGAGTGTGACGAGGGGGTGATCTCCCGTCTCAATGGCCTGACCATTGGATTTTTGCGCCAAAACAGTGGATTGGAGCGGAGCAGCACCATCGACCGGGAGATGCACGAGGTCTTCCGCGACCTGCTGGACCAAAAGGCAGAGATGGAGCGCCTGGAACAGGCGCTTAGCGCCCTTCCAGAGGAGGCGGAGGAAGCCAGAAACCGGCTGACCGACCAGTATGCCCGGCTGCAGACAGACTTTGAGCAGAGGGAGGGCTATCTGATCGACGTCAAGATCAATACCATCCTCAACGGCATGGGGTTCCAGGACTATGACCGCGGCCAGTGCATCGAAAACCTCAGCGGTGGGGAGAAGACCCGCCTGGCCATGGCCCGCCTGCTGCTGGAGGAGCCAAAGCTTCTCATTCTGGATGAGCCAACCAACCACTTGGACTTCCGCACTCTCACCTGGTTGGAGGAGTATCTCTCCAGCTACCGTGGGGCCCTGTTGGTGGTCTCCCACGACCGGTACTTCTTGGACAAATTGGTGGGGAAGATCTGGGAGGTTGAGAACCATCACCTGTTGACCTATCCCGGCAATTACTCAAAGTATGTCCTGCTCCGCCAGGAGCGCCGGGAAGCCCAGCGCAAGCGCTATGAGGCTCAGCAACAGGAGATCGCGGCGATCCAGGATTTTGTGGCCCGCAACATCGTCCGGGCCACCACCACCAAGCGGGCCCAGAGCCGGCGGAATGCGTTGGAACGCATGGAGATCTTGGAGAAGCCCACCGCGGAAGCCCGCCCGCCCAAACTGCGCTTTTCCTATGACAGGGAGCCTGTGTTGGATGTTTTACAGGTGGAGGATCTGCAGCTGTATGTCGGCGAGGGGGATCAATATAAACAGCTGGCCGCCCACATCAATCTCTCCATCCGGCGGGGAGAAAAGATCGCCCTCATTGGCGCCAACGGTGTGGGAAAATCCACCCTGCTCAAGGCCATCCAGAGGCTTATTCCCAGCCGCTACCGCTTTTTACAGTGGGGGCGCAATGTGCGCATCGGGTACTATGAACAGGAAAACCGGCAGCTGCACCCGGAGAAAACGGCGTTGGACGAGCTGTGGGACCGCTTTCCCAATGCCTATGAGCAGGACATTCGCGGCGCCCTTGGCGCGGTGCTTCTTTCGGGGGAGGCTGTCAAAAAACAGGTGAAGGTCCTCTCCGGCGGGGAGCGGGCAAAGTTGGCCTTTGCCATCCTCATGTTGGAGCGGGGCAATGTGCTGCTGATGGACGAGCCCACCAACCACTTGGACATCAACTCCAAAGAGGCGCTGGATGACAGCCTGCAGGAGTTCACTGGCACGGTGCTGCTGGTCTCCCACGACCGGTATCTCCTCAATAAGGTGCCCACAAAAATCATTGAGATGTTCCCCGATCACCTGGAGGTCTATGAGGGCAACTATGATTACTATATGGAGAAGCGCCGCACACCGCCTGTTGCCCCCATCAGGGAGGAGAAGGCGCCCAGTGTACAGCAGACCAATTTTTACCGCTCCAAAAAGCAGCGCAGCCAGATGGTCTCTCTAAAGAAGCATCTGGCAGAGCAGGAACAGTTGGTGAACCATCTGGAGCAGGAAATTGAAGATCTGCAGGAAAAGCTCACGTTACCAGAGTTTTGCAGCGACTACGAAAAGTTGACAGAGGCAACAAGGGAGTTGGAGCAAAAACAACATCAGCTGGAGGGAGAAATGGACCGCTGGCTCCAGCTCAATGAGGAATTGGAACAATTTACGGACGCACAATGAGGCGATGTCTGCACATTCCAGTGTTGCCGCACACAGGGCAGGTCAGCCTGCGCCTGGTAAAGGTGTGGTAACTTTTTATATATTCCTTCGTGCTTGGGACAAAGAGTGCTTGGCAATAGGGGCATTCAAAATAACCCGCTGTACAGGCGAGGACTACAGCCGCCCAGATACCTGCCGCTGCTGTTGCGGTGGAAAAAATCAACAGGATCACCCGTGCAACCGTTGGCAGGTCCAAGAAGGATGCAATGGCAGTCAGGGCGCCAACAGCGATGATTGTGATGACACTGCAGATGATGGATACCGTCATTTTCCGTCGGTTCTCCTCATTTATTTTCATCAGATCCATCAAATTTCTTTCTGCCTGCTTTGGATAGTCTGTGGTAGAGACCACCTCTCCTGAAAGCAGGTCGTTGACGGTGATGTGCAGGGCCTCACACAGCGGCAACAGAAGGGACGCATCGGGAAGACCTCTTCCATTTTCCCATTTGGAAATAGTCTTATCACTGATGGCAAGGGAATCTGCAAGCTGCCTCTGTGTGAGATTTCGGGATTTTCTGGTTTCGGCAATAAATTGACCGATTCGGATTTGATCCATGGTGTTCCCCCTCTCTATTTTACATTGTAGATCATTTCTGCTTTGATAGCCACACCGCAACTGTAGAGTTTTGCCTCTCTACGGAGCGTAGACTCACTTTCTGGCCGTTTTTTGTCCGTTCCGCATTCACTTAGGTTCTCATCCTTTTAAATTATAAAGGGCAAACCATCAAATTTTTTGATGGTTTGCCCTTTGGATATTTTGGCTATTGGACAGAATCTTTATATTGCTCTTCGCCGGTACAAACTCTCTGGCCTTGGTACCTCGGAAAGTCCGCTCATATACATTTTTACCCACACAAGTGAACATCACATGACTTCGCTGTCGCCCGAGTAGTAATAATATGGCACGCCAGACAGAGAAGTTCTGTTCATCTCTACTCGCTGGTAGTTATAGAGAAACCATGTATTGGCGGACGAAAACGGATTGTCGGTGCTGCCCGCTTCAAATGCCGCAAGTGCCCGACAAAAATCTTCGATCTTGCGATACTCATATTGACCAATAATCCTGTCGCCATAGACGGCCTGGCACATTTCCGTTGCGGCGTCATCATCATCGCCCGAGTAAATGGCAAGGTAACGATAGCCTTCATAGGAACCATCTTCGCTAATCGTAGTCAGCACCTCATAGTTGACATTGGCGGAAATGTACAGATGTCGATACTCAGTCCCCTCTCCACAAAAAAGACTCAGATGGGGCGCGAAAGCGATATGATCCTCAGTGATACCGGGATGATTATCCGAGATGTAGGCCTTCAGATCTATCTCACGTACACCGTCTTCGTTTACAGTGAAATAGGAATCCAGCGAATTAGATTCTGTACTTGCCTGAGAAGTATCCCCAGCCTCGGAAGATGATTCTGGTTCCACGTTGGGGGTTGTCTCTGCATTTGAGCTGGATTCCGCCGCACCATCCCTGTCGTCTGTGCCACCACATCCATACAAGCAAATAACCAGCGTACATTGCAATTATTTGTTTAATATCTTTTGGCTATGCCACGAGATATTTCATGGTCGTGGTGAAAGGCAAGATGTACATTGCATCGCCATTTTTCCATATGGCGCAATGATTTGCTGCAACGCTCATGGGGAAAATTATGCTTTAGGGGATACCACCTTTCTACATCCTGTTTTCAAGTCAAACATATCTCTCTATAAAGGGAATTTCTGTGTTCAAAGGAATTTGGGGATACCATTATAAAAAATTGAGGGCCAAGGTACATCGTACCTTGGCCCTCGGATCCTGTTTTGACATTACATCCACACCATTACGGCAAAGCCGCCTTTGAAAAGGCAGGTGTTCGTGTAATGTCCATCTGGGAAGCGTTAACAAAAAAGATACCTGCCCCAAACGCGGGCACAAAAAACAACGCACCCCACGAAAATGAGGTGCGCGTCTTGGGAGCGGCAACTTGCCGCTGGCTAATAACCCTTATTTTGATACAATGCACCCCCTTTGACTTTAGGGGGCGCATTGTATTATGGGCTGCATTTGACAAATTATT
>CAJFOV010000015.1 GCA_904397835.1 Candidatus Aristotella avistercoris | reverse complement strand
TATAAAAATCCCCCTGATGTAGTACTTCTATTTTCCTACATCAGGGGAATTTTGTCTATTGTCCGTTTTTACTGGGGCGGCTCACAAAACCGAACGGGGCTTCTGATAAATATTCTTTTTACTGTCTACTTTCTCTTGACAAGTGCAGGCGGTAAAACCGCCCTCCCTTTGTTAGAAGTGCACTGTAAAAGATGACTAGGAGTGCAGATGGACTTCCACCTGCTGATAGGGAATCGAAATGTGGTGGGCGTCAAACTGACGCTTGACCTCCTCGTTGAGGTAATATTTTAGCTCCAAATATTGGCCGCTGGGTACCCAGACCTGGCAAATGATGTCGATGGCACTGTCCCCGTGTTGGTTCATACGCACCAGCGGCGGGGGATCCTTTTGGGCCATCTGACTGCTTTCGATGGCCTGTAGCAGGAGGGAACGGGCCAGGTCAAAATCATCTTCGTAGCCGATGTGATAGATGATATCCAGCCGGCGGTAGGGCTCCGAGGAGTAGTTGATGATCCGGTCGGTGGTGATATCTGAATTGGGAATGCAGATGTGTTTGTTGTCAATGGTAGTGAGGATGGTGTGTACAAAGCCTACCTCAGAGACGGTTCCCTCCAGGGCGTCGATCTGGACATAGTCCCCCACAGAGAAAGGCTTGGACACCAGAAGCATGAGCCCGCTGGCCACGTTGGCCAAGCTGTCCTGAGCGGCCAGGGAGAAGGCTACGCCGATAACGCTGAAGGAGGCGATAACCGGGGCTGTGGGAATGCCCAACAGCTCCATACAGATGATGGCCAGCACCACCCACAGAGCGATTTTAATGGCAGTGCGGATAAAGGCGTGGAGGGTCACATCGATCTTGGAGCGGGCGAGCCATTTGCCCACTAGCCCAACCACAAACCGGATCAGGAGCATGCCAACTCCAAAGATGACCAGGGCAAAGGCCAAGTGGGGCAAAAAGTCCAAAAAGGTGTTCCACACCTGGGAGAAGGTGATGGGGGAGGAGAGGGCAAGAAGTTGATCCATTTGAAAACCTCCTGAATCAAAGGGCGCGGCAAACGACCGCGCCCTTTCTATATTCGTCTATACCTTTGCCAGGGCCTGGCTCAGGTCCTCCAAAATGTCGTCAATGTGTTCCAGACCCACCGACAGGCGGATCAGACCGGGGTTGATGCCGGCGGCCACCAGCTGCGCATCGGTGAGCTGGCGGTGGGTTGCACTGGCCGGGTGGAGGGCACAGGTACGGATGTCCGCCACATGGACCACCAGGGAGGCCAGCTTCAGGCTGTCCATAAAGCGCACAGCAGCATCCCGTCCACCCCGGATGGTGAAAGATACCACGCCGCTGGAGCCCTTGGGCAGGTATTTTTGGGCCAGCTCCCGGTAGGGGTTGCCCTCCAAAGTGGGGTAGCTGACCGACTCCACCTTTTCGGACTGGGCCAAAAAGTGGGCCACCCGGTCGGCATTCTGGCAGTGGCGCTCCATGCGCAGGGGCAGGGTCTCCAGACCCAGGTTCAGCAAAAAGGCGCCAAAGGCGCTCTGGCAGGCGCCGAAGTCCCGCATCAGCTGGACACGGGCCTTGGTGATGTAGGCGGCCTTGCCAAAGGACTGGGTGTAGATCAGCCCATGATAGGAGTCATCCGGCTGGGTGAAGGCGGGGAACTTCCCGTTGGTCCAGTCGAAGTTGCCGCTGTCCACAATGACGCCGCCCATCTGCACCGCGTGGCCATCCATATATTTGGTGGTGGAGTGCAGCACAATATCTGCCCCATATTCAAAGGGGCGGCAGAGGAAGGGGGTTGCAAAGGTGTTGTCCACAATGAGAGGAACCCCATTTTTGTGGGCCAGGCGGGCAAATTTTTCAATGTCCAGCACTGCAATGGCGGGGTTTGCAATGGTCTCGCCAAAGACCGCCTTGGTGTTGGGCTGGAAAGCCTTCTGCAGCTCCTCCTCACTGGCATCGGCGTCCACAAAGGTGGTTTCGATCCCCAGGCGTTTGAGGGTCACGGCCAACAGGTTGATGGTGCCGCCATAGATGGTGCCGGTGCTCACCAGATGATCCCCCGCGTTGAGGATATTCAGCACGGCGATGAGGGTGGCAGCCTGGCCGGAGGAGGTGCACAGAGCGCCCACGCCCCCCTCCAGGGCGGCGATTTTCTGCTCCACCGCATCCACCGTGGGGTTGGAGATCCGGGAATACATGTGCCCCGGAGCAGTCAGATCAAAGAGCGCGCCAATGTGATCGGTGGAATCATAGGTGTAGGTGGTACTCTGGTAGATGGGTAGGGTGCGGGTGTCCCCGTTGCCGGGAGTGTAGCCTTCGTGGAGGCATTGGGTTTCCAGTTTCATTGGTATCATTCCCTCCATTTGGATTTTGGTAGACGGGGGCCCTGATCCCCCCCGCTGATCCGTAGGTTTCTCCTCCATCATAGCACAAAAGCTGGGGTTTGCAAACGGCGGCGCTCCATGGACAAAAGAAAAAGGACAGAGGGATGCCCACCCCTCTGTCCTGGCTGGAACGATAGGCGATAAAGGAAAGGTCAAGCGATTTTTACCGATGGAAGTGAACTTGACCTCAAAATACAGATCATTGGTAAGTATGAAACACAGAAAAACTCCGCAAGTGATCACACTTGCGGAGTTTTGGTGGAGACAGCGGGGCTCGAACCTGCGACCTCCTGCGTGTGAAGCAGGCACTCTAACCAGCTGAGCTATGCCTCCAAACGGAACAACTCTATTATATAACATTTGCAGATGTTTGTCTAGCCCCTTTTTTTATTTTTTTCACACAGTTTCTGAAAGCCATTTGTACTTTGACGCATCTGATTCCATATTCCAAATTAATACTAATAGTATAATAATTTGGAATAAAAAGGGAAAAATTGAGCGGATTTTAAAAGAGAAAGAACCTTGACTGTGTATATTTATAAAAACGAGGCAAAAAAGAAGGAATACCTTGGCAAAAACGTCAATTGTATTTTCAAGTTGATTTCTCTATAATGAATTTCAAACATTAACGCTTTATACCGCTATATTACAGATCCAATGCAAGCTGTCAATAACGGAACTGCAAGAAGGAGAGGTAGAAACTTGCAGCATAGAGCGGTAATGTAGGGCACTGGCCCGGTACACAACATTGGAAACGGAGGAAGAGAGTATGAAGAAAAAACTACTGGCATGTGCGCTGGCAGCATCTATGGTGGTTCCATTCTTCGCTGGATGCGGCGACAACAGTGGAAGCGGCAGTGGGGATACCTTGAGCATTGGGGTTCTGGCTCCCCTGAGCGGCGAAGTTTCGGACTATGGAAATGCAACAAAGAATGGGATTCAATTGGCCATTGATGAAATCAATGCTGCAGGCGGCGTCAACGGCCAGCAGATCTCTCTGAACATCCTGGATGAGAAGGGCGATGTGACCGAGGCTGTGACTGCTTACCAGAGACTGATGAGCGACGGCATTGTCGCCCTGCTGGGTGATGTGACCACAAAGCCCTGCATCGCAGTGGCCGAGGTTGCTGGATCTGACTATGAGGCGGGCAACGGCGTGCCCATGCTGACTCCCACTGGCACCGGAGCAGATATCACCACCTATGGTGAGAATGTCTTCCGCACCTGCTTCATCGACCCCTTCCAGGGCCGTGTCATGGCTACCTTTGCTTCTGAAGATCTGGGCGCTACCAAGGTGGCGGTTCTTTACAACACCTCGGATGACTACTCCAATGGTCTGGCACAGGCCTTTGTGGAGCGTGCCGGCGAGCTGGGAATGGAAGTTGTGGCCCAAGAGGCCTATGGCGCCGATGACAAGGACTTCAAGAGCCAGCTGACCAAGATCCAGGCGGCAGATCCGGACGTTCTGTTCCTGCCTGACTACTATGGCACCGTCTCCCTGATCATTCAACAGGCCAGAGAGGTCGGCTTTGACAAGCCCATGCTGGGTGGCGACGGCTGGGATGGCGTCATTCAAACCTTGGGCGACCGGGTCAGCGATGCAGAGAATTGCTACTTTGCATGCCACTACTCCATGACCGATACCGACGAGAAGGTCTCCAACTTTGTGAACAGCTACCGTGAGAAATACGGCACGGATCCCACCTCCTTTGCTGGCCTGGGTTACGACTCCGCCTATATGATGGTGCAGGCCATTCAGGAGGCTGGTTCCACCGATGCCACAGCCATTGTGGAAGCTCTGAAGAACCTGGATTTCCAGGGCGTCACCGGTCATATCCAGTTTGACGAACAGGGCGATCCCATCAAAGAGGCCACCATTCAGAAGATCGAAAATGGTCAGGCAGTGGTTGCTGGCAAGGTGGGCGACGAATAAAAAAACCTGGGACCCAGTTCCCAAAACCGGCGGGGCAGTCCAACCATGGGCACTGCCCCACCGCCTTTTTCAACCGCAATTAATTTGCAGAATGTGATCCCCAGGAGAGACTCATAGCATGGGGGAGGAAAGGCTTGGTGCAAAGCGATGGACCAATTTATCATCTTTATCAAACAGGTCATCAATGGCTTGCAGATCGGTAGTGTCTACGCCCTGGTGGCCCTGGGATATACCATGGTCTATGGAATTATAAAGCTGATCAACTTTGCCCACGGTGACTTCATCATGGTGGGCGGATATATGGCGGTATTCAGCATCCCGGTACTGGTATCGGCTGGGCTTCCCGCCTGGCTCTGCGTATTTCTTGCAGTTGCCGTATGTGCCTTGATCGGCGTTGTAACAGAGCGCGTAGCCTACAAACCTCTGCGTCAGGCCCCTAGGATCTGCGTTCTCATCACGGCCATCGCCATGAGTTTGTTCCTGGAGAATCTGTTCCTGTTGTTATTTACTTCTTCTCCCCGGTCGGTTCCCACCATCTTCAATATTCCGGCGGTCACAGTGGGTTCCATTCAGGTAGAGGGCAAAACCGTGCTCACCATTGCGCTTTCTGTTGTTTTGATGATTTTGTTGCAGCTCTTTGTCAAGGGCACCAAGATGGGCAAGGCTATGCGGGCCGTGTCAGAGGACACCCAGGCAGCGGTTCTTATGGGCATCAATGCCAACACCACCATCTCTGTCACCTTTGCCATCGGTTCTGCTCTGGCGGCGGTGGCGGCCATCATGTACTGCTCCGCCTACCCAGTGGTGGAACCATACATGGGGTCTATGTTGGGCTTAAAAGCCTTTATCGCAGCAGTTCTGGGGGGAATTGGCATCATCCCTGGCGCCATGTTGGGCGGTTTTGTCATCGGTATTGCAGAGAGTTTGACCAAGATGTACATCTCTTCCCAATTGGCAGATGCTGTGGTTTTTGGCATCCTGATCCTTGTTTTGCTGGTAAAACCCACAGGGATTCTGGGCAAAAATGTTGGCGAGAAAGTGTAGGTGACAGCGATGAACAGCAAGAAAAAGACCTTACAGGCCTATTTGATCAACGCTGTTGCTGTGGTGGCCCTGTTTGCGGTGCTCATGGGTCTGATTGAAGGCAAGGTGTTGAGCGGCTATATCCAAGGGATCCTGATGTTGGTGATGATCAATGTGATTCTCGCCACCTCTTTGAACATCACCACTGGCTTTTTGGGAGAGATCGCCCTGGGTCATGCGGGCTTCATGTCTGTAGGAGCCTACACTGCGGGAATTTTGTCCAAGTCAATGGTGGATTTGGATCTTCCCAACTGGTTGCATTTAATATTGGTTCTTGTGGTTGGCGGCCTCTTTGCAGCTGTATTTGGCCTGCTCATTGGCATTCCGGCCCTGCGGCTGAAGGGGGACTATCTGGCCATCATCACCTTGGGCTTCGGTGAAATTATCCGTGTCATCATTGAAAATCTCTCCATCACCGGCGGTGCCCAGGGCTTGCGGAGCATTCCCCGCATTGCGACCTTCCCGGTGGTCTTCTGGGTGACAGTGGCGTCTGTGACCATTCTGTTTTTGTTTATTCGCTCCCGCCATGGACGGGCCATCACCGCCATTCGAGAGGATGACATCGCCTCCGAGGCGGCTGGAATCCCCAATACCTATTATAAAGTCCTGGCATTTGTCGTGGCGGCCTTTTTTGCTGGTGTGGCCGGCGGCATCTATGCCCACTACTATTCCGTGCTGGGTGCAAGCACCTTCAATTTTATGAAATCCATTGACATTCTGGTTATTGTGGTGCTGGGCGGCATGGGCTCCCTCACTGGCTCCATCGTGGCGGCTGTGGGTCTGACCATCCTCCCGGAGGTGCTGCGCGAGGTGGCAGACTACCGCATGGTGGTCTACTCGGTGGTGCTAATTGTGGTTATGATCTTCCGCCCCAGCGGCTTGTTGGGCCACTATGAGTTCTCCCTGACCCGGCTGCTGCGCAAACTCACAGGGAAGGAGCCTTGGGGTTGGCAGAAAAAGCAGGGAAAAAAGGGCAAGGCTGCCAAACAACCGGCAGTTTCCACGTCAGGGGGTGAGGAACATGAGTAGCAGTCAGGCAGTGCTCAAGGCAGAGCACCTGGGGATCTCCTTTGGAGGACTCAAGGCGGTCTCTGACTTCAACATTGAACTGGGGGCCAGCGAACTGGTGGGCCTCATCGGGCCCAACGGCGCTGGCAAGACCACCGTGTTTAACCTGCTGACGGGGGTCTATCAGCCCACAGAGGGGGCAATCTATATCAATGGCAAGGTGGTTCATAGCAAAAAGCCCCACCAGATGACCGCCCAGGGCATTGCCCGGACCTTCCAAAACATCCGGCTGTTTAAGAATCTGACCGTGCTGGACAATGTGAAGGTGGCCTTTAACCAACATATGAAATATTCTGTTCTCTCCAGCATTCTGCGCATTGGCTCCTATTGGCGGGAGGAGCAGGAGATCGATCGAAAGGCCAGAGAACTGCTTGCCATCTTCCATATGGAGGGGGAGGCAGATAGCCTGGCCGCCAACCTGCCCTACGGCAAACAACGTAAGCTGGAGATTGTGCGCGCTATGGCCACGGGAGCCAAAGTGCTATTGTTGGATGAACCGGCAGCAGGCATGAATCCTACGGAAACGGCGGAATTGATGGATGCCATTGCCACCATCCGGGAGCAATTTCAGCTTTCCATCCTGCTCATTGAGCACGACATGAGCCTGGTCATGGGCATCTGTGAGCGGATCATTGTGCTGGATTATGGCAACATCATCGCCAGTGGAACGCCCTTTGAGGTGGCCAACAACCCCAAAGTGATTGCAGCCTATTTGGGCGACGATGAGTAGGAGGGGAAACAATGCTGCAAGTGAAGGATTTGAATGTGCACTATGGCGCCATCCATGCCATCCGGAATGTGAGCCTGGAGGTGCGGGATGGGGAGATTGTCTCTCTCATTGGGTCCAATGGTGCTGGCAAGACCACTGTCTTACAGACCATTACGGGCATGAAAAAGGCCACCAGCGGGCAGGTACTTTGGAATGACCACAACCTGCTTTCCACCGACCCGTCCAAAATCATCCGATTGGGAGTGGCCCATGTGCCCGAAGGTCGGCGGATCTTTGCCTCCATGACAGTGCAGGAGAATCTGGAGATGGGAGCATTCTCCCGCAAAGACCGGGCCGGGATCCAGGAGGACCTGGAAAAGGTGTACGCCCGCTTCCCGCGCCTGAAGGAGCGCTACCGCCAGGCTGCCGGAACCCTAAGCGGCGGTGAGCAGCAGATGTTGGCCATGGGCAGGGCACTTATGTCCAAGCCCAAGATTCTATTGATGGATGAGCCTTCCATGGGCCTGTCCCCCCTACTGGTCAAAGAGATCTTCCACATCATCCAGGAGGTCAACGCAGGCGGCGTGACCATTCTTTTGGTGGAGCAGAATGCACGCATGGCCCTCTCCATTGCCAACCGGGCCTATGTCATTGAGACCGGGCGCATTGCCATGAGCGGGGACGCCAAGGATCTGATGAACGATGACAATGTCCGTAAAGCATACTTGGGTGCATAGCGGGGTCAAGGTATTTGAATAAAAAGTAACACCGGGAACAAAGCAACCGCTTTGTTCCCGGTGTTTTTCGTGCCGTTAGGCTACCCCTGGTTCTACCAGGGATCAATAACAAAGCCTTGGCAAATAAAGGGTAAATAGACACGTGTGAATGGTTTGCCAGTTGCAGCGCAAGGGCTGCGATGATATTTTTCAGCATCCCTTCCAGAGGTTCAACAAGTACGGATCCATCTGGAGCCTGAACAAACCGCTCGTCTGCTAGTGGTTTTACTTTGCCCTCGGGAGATCTTTTCGATGGGATCTATGCGACAATCAATCCTCTGGCTGTTCCTGTGCCTGGGCAGAAGCAAGTGGCGCTTTGCTCACGAGACAGCTCACCACCCGGCGGTGTTTGACCTGTTCCACCTTGATGTGCAGGCCGTAACCATCGCACTCAAACTGTTCCCCATCCTCAGGGATGCGCTTGATGAGCTCATAGATCATACCATTGAGCGTCTCGTGCTCCTCTGTGGGAAGTTCCATCTCCAGAGCCCGCTCCAGGTCAGTGAGGCTGCTCATTCCGTGGACTCTCCACAGGTTGTCGCCCACTCGCCGAACTGGCTCTTCAGCCAAAGCCTCATAGTTCAACTGCCCAACAAGGGCCTCCAGCAGGTCATGGAGGGTGACCATGCCATAGAGCCCGCCATGCTCATCTACCAACAGGGCCAGGCCCTGATGGGCCTGCTGCAGCGCGGCAAACACCCGGTCCGCTTTCATGCTCTTTAGAAGGAAAAGGGGCTTGGTGACTGTCTGTTCCAGGACGGCGGCGCGATCGTTCCGGTTGTCCAATCGGAAATACTTTTTGGCGCTGAGGATGCCGATGACATCGTCTTTTTCCTCCTGGTAAATGGGGTAATAGGTGTAGCGGCTGCTACGAATGGTCTCTTCCCACTGGTCAAAGTCCTCTAAATCCAGCATCATCAGATCGGTACGATGGGTGCAGAGCTGCTCAGCCGTGGTGTCGTCAAACTCAAAGATATTTTGGATCAGCTCATCCTCATGCTGTTTGATGACGCCCTGGGCCCGCCCTTGGGAGAGCATCAAGAGGATATCCTCCTCAGAGACCTCCTCCTCATTCTGGTTGGGGTCCAGTCCCATGAGGCGTAGCACTCCATTGGTGGAGGCAGTCAGCAGGGCCACCAGAGGAGCGGCGCATTTGGAGACAAAATACAACAGGCCGGACAGTTTCAGTGAAAGGCTTTCTGCCTTTTTCATGGCCACACGTTTGGGCACCAGTTCACCGAAGATCAGGTTAAAATAGGCCAGGATCACCGTGATGACCAGTAGGGAGATGGGCCGCAGCACCCCTTCCGAGATGGGAACCCCCATCCCCAGCAACCAGTTGGTCAAAGGACCGGCAAAATTTTCAGCGGCAAAGGCACTGCTGAGAAGGCCGGCCAGAGTGATGGCGACCTGAATGGTGGCCAAAAAACGGGCAGGCTGTTTTGTGAGAGCCAGCAGGCGGCGGGCCCGCTTGTCTCCATGGGATTGCATCATTTTGAGGTGGCCCTCATTGGTGGAGAGAACTGCGATTTCGGCGCTGGCAAACACTGCGTTGAGGGCGGTGAGGATCACCAGCAGAATGAGTGAACTGGCCATAGAAAAATTCCTTGCTTCCTTTCTGTGATGAAAATTGTGAGTGAAAAATAAGCAAAAAAGCATGCCCCGTTCTTTTCTGCCGCAAGGGCGGAAAAGCAGGTCATGCTCTTATGATTCAAAGCTGTCACACTGGGCGGGGATAGAAAAGGGCCGTGTAGGGCCAGCGTCTTCGTCCATCTGTGTGTTACCGTTCTTCCTTTCTGGTCTAGCTCAAGTTTTGACTCTATGTCAAAGAGTGATATGGAAATTAATTGATATCATATCAGATCATGGTGTGCTTTGCAAGGGGGAGAGGCAACTTCCAACTAAATTTTCTCAAGGCTTTTCTGTCATCTATATTTGCTGGCCAAGTTCGGCCCTCTCGAAAATAGGGATCCGGGCAGCCCTCCTGGAAATTTGGGGAATAGGCCCAGATTTTCGGCCGCGTGCCCAAAAGAATTCTTGACATTCCCTGATGGATTCGGTATCATAAAGTTAATTGATCAGCGGACTACAACGGCGTTTTCCGCATAAAGGAGCAAAGGGGCTCAGGCTATGGCGAGGCCATGGCTTGGGGCCCTTTATCCATTTTGCGGCGGGATACGTACCGGACAGAGGGAGGAGAAGAATATGGGGCTGAAGGTGGTCATAGCGGACGATGAGACCATCATCCGCCTGGACATTCGGGAGCAATTGCAGGGGCATGGCTATGAGGTGGTGGGGGAGGCCTCCGACGGCTTTGACGCCATCAACCTCTGCAAGACCCTCTCCCCGGACGTGATTCTGTTGGACATCAAGATGCCCATATTGGATGGCTTGTCAGCGGCCAAGGTCATCACGGAGGAGAACCTTGCCCCCTGTGTCATTTTGACCACCGCCTACAGCGACGACGCCTTCATCCAACAGGCCAAATACCTGGGGATCATGGGCTATATTGTAAAGCCCATTGATTCCAAATCCCTCATCCCCGCCATTGAGGTGGCGGTGGCCCGCAGCCGGGAGTTCCAGAGCCTGAAGCGGGATATTGAGGAGCGGGAAAAGAAGATGGAGGACCGCAAACTGGTGGAAAAGGCCAAGGGCCTGCTCATGGAAAAGCGCAAAATCAGTGAGGCAGACGCCTATGACTATATCCGTATGCTCAGTATGAACAAGCGGGTTCCCATGGGGCAGATTGCCCAGCTGATCATTATGAGCCACCAGTCCATGCCGGATGTCCCCTAGGGACAGTGGAACATTGGGACAGGAGAACAGCACCAATGAGCGAAATTTTGAGCGTCGGCATCGACATTGGAACCTCCACCACTAGCATGGTGGTCAGCCGGTTTGAAATTGAAAATACTGCCTCCTGCTTTTCGGTCCCTCGGGTGGCCATTGTGGAGCAGGAGATCATCTACCGCAGCGATATTTACCTGACCCCCCTGGTGGATGGGATCAAAATTGACATCGATCAGGTCCAAAAGATCCTAGAAAAGGAATACCAGAAGGCGGGCATCACCCCCAGCATGATCCAGACCGGGGCGGTGATCATCACGGGAGAGTCCGCCCGCAAGGAGAACGCCGCCCTGGTGACCCAGACCCTGAGCCAGCTGGCAGGGGATTTTGTGGTGGCCACCGCCGGGCCGGATCTGGAGTCCATCATCGCCGCCAAGGGGGCCGGGGCCCAGCAGTACTCAGAGGAGTATAACTGCACGGTGGCCAACCTGGACATCGGCGGGGGCACCACCAACATTGCCGTGTTCCACTGTGGGGAACTGGTGTCCAAGGGCTGTTACGACATTGGCGGGCGCCTCATCAAACTGGACGGGGAGCGCCGCATCACCTACATCAGCCCCCGGATGCAGGTCATTGCCCAGGACTGTAAGGTCCAACTGAAGGTAGGGGACCGCATCCAGGAGGACGACATCCATATTTTGACCAAGCGCATGGCCCAGGTTCTCACCCAGGCCATGGCCCTGGAGCCTCAGGATTCCCTCTGCCAGACGATGCAGACTGCCGGCAGCAGCCCCCTACAGCTGGAACAGCCGGCGCCGAACATCTCCTTCTCCGGCGGAGTGGCCGACTATATCTACCACGCGGGAGGTGATCTGTACCGGTACGGAGACATCGGCGTGTTTCTGGCCGACGCCATCCGGGGCAGCGACCTGTATATCAGGAGCAAGGTGCTCCCGGCCAAGGAGACCATCCGGGCCACGGTGGTGGGGGCGGGCTCCTACACCACCACCTTGAGCGGCAGCACCATTACCTACAGCCGGGAGGAGGTCTTCCCCATCAAGAATGTCCCGGCCTTTGTGCTGGAGACCAGGGTGGAGGAGGCCCTGGCGGCCGGGGATCCCCGGCCCCTGGAGGAGGCCACCGCCTGGTTCCTGCAGCAGAATCAGACCGAGAACCTGCTCTTCTGCCTGACCCACACCAAAAACCCCAGCTATGGGCAGCTGTGCAACCTGGCACAGGGCCTTGCCAAGACGGGGGAGATCTATATTCCAGCAAACAGACCCATCCTGGTGCTCACGGAGCACGACTTTGCAAAGTCCCTGGGCCAGGCCATGAAACGGTTGGTGGCCCCGGGGCGGGATCTCATCTGTATCGACAGTGTCAGGGCGCGTCCGGGGGATTATTTGGACATGGGCAAACCCCTCATGGGCGGCATGGCCATCCCTGTGGTGGTCAAAACCCTGATCTTTGGATAGGAACACAGCAAAGGAGGACCCACAATTGAGACTGAAAACACTGTTGGCCGGCCAAGTGTACGAGTTCCAATCCGTCAAGGAGGTACTCGCCAAGGCCAACGAACAAAAATCCGGCGACGTGCTGGCGGGCATTGCAGCCAGCAGCGACACCGAGCGCATCGCCGCCAAAGAGGTGCTCTCCAACCTCCTTTTGAGCGATCTGCGCAACCACCCGGTGGTGGATTACGAGACGGACGATGTGACCCGCATCATCCAGGATGCGGTCAACGAGCGCATCTATGACGAGATCAAAAACTGGACCGTCAGCGACCTGCGGGAGTGGCTCCTGAGCTACAAGACCAGCGAAGCGGACATCAAGCGCATCAGCCGGGGCCTGACCAGCGAGATGATCGCCGGGGTCTGCAAGATCATGTCCAACCTGGACCTGATCTATGCGGCCAGCAAGATCCGCATCCACACCACCTGCAACACCACCATGGGCCTGCGGGGGACCTTTTCCACCCGCCTGCAGCCCAACCACCCCACGGACAACGTGGACGGCATCACCGCCTCCCTCTTTGAGGGCCTGAGCTATGGCATCGGAGACGCCTGCATCGGTCTGAACCCGGTGAACGACTCTGTCAGCAGCGCCTCGGAGATCCTCAAGCGCTTCTATGAGGTCAAGACCGAGTGGGAGATCCCCACCCAGTGCGTGGTGCTGGCCCACATCACCACCCAGATCCAGGCGGTCAAACAGGGCGCCCCCACAGACCTGATCTTCCAGAGCATCGCAGGGAGCCAAAAGGGAAACGAGGCCTTTGGCTTTACCACCGATACGGTGTTGGAGGCCATAGACCTGCTCAAGAAGCAGGGTACCGCCACCGGCCCCAACCTGCTGTACTTTGAGACGGGCCAGGGTTCGGAGCTGAGCTCCGACGCCCACTACGGGGCGGATCAGGTGACCATGGAGGCGAGATGCTACGGCTATGCCAAGCGCTTCAGCCCCTTTATGGTCAACACGGTGGTGGGCTTCATCGGCCCGGAGTACCTCTATGACAGCCGCCAGGTGATCCGGGCCGGGCTGGAGGACCACTTTATGGCCAAACTCACCGGCATCCCCATGGGGTGCGACTGCTGCTACACCAACCACATGATGGCCGATCAGAACGACCTGGAGAACCTCTCTGTGCTGTTGGGAGCGGCCGGTGTCACCTATATCTTGGGCGTCCCGTCCAGTGACGATGTGATGCTCAACTACCAGTCCAACGCCTATCACGACGCCGCCGCCATCCGGGAAGTCCTGGGCCTGCGTCCCATCCGGGCCTTTGAACAGTGGCTGGAAAAGATGGGCATTATGGAGAACGGCAAACTCACCGAGCGGGCGGGGGATCCCACCATCTTCACCAAAAGGAGGGGTTAGACCATGGCAGAGTTCAATGAGGCGATGATTCAAGCGATTGTCCAACAGATCCTGCAGCAGATGGCGCCCTCCGGCCAGGGACAGGCTGCCCCCCAGGAGGGGAACGACTATGACGGCCCCCTGGTGGACATCTCCGATGAGGAGGTCAAACGCCAGATCCTGGTGGACAACCCCCTGGACCCGGAGGCCCTGGCCCAGATGCGCCGCAAGACGCCGGCCCGCATCGGTGTGGGGCGGGCGGGCCCCCGGCTCAAGACCCGGACCCTGCTGGCCCTGCGGGCGGACCACGCCAAGGCCAGAGACGCCGTCTTTAAAGATGTGAACCCGGAGGTTCTCCAAAGTTTGAACCTCTTTGAAGTAAAGACCATGTGCAAGGACCGCAACGAGCACCTGACCCGCCCGGATTTGGGCCGTAAGTTCGATCCGGAGACCCTCAACGAGCTGCGCAGCAAATGTACTCCCAGCCCCCAGGTGCAGATCTACCTCTCCGACGGGCTGAGCAGCACCGCGGTGGACGCCAACGCTCGAGATATTCTGCCCGCCCTCACCGATGGGCTCAAGGGCTTTGGCATTCAGGTGGGGACCCCCTTCTTTGTCAAATATGGCCGGGTGCCGGCCATGGACGTCATTGGGGAGACCCTGGACGCCCAGGTGGTCTGTGTGCTGTTGGGGGAGCGCCCCGGCCTTGCAACCGCCGACAGCATGAGCGCCTACATCGCCTACCGGCCCAAGGTGGGTATGCCAGAGGCCAACCGCACGGTGGTCTCCAACATCCACAAGGGGGGCATCCCTCCAGTGGAGGCGGGGGCCCACGTGGCGGAACTCATCCGTACCATTCTGGAGAAGAAGGTCAGCGGCGTGGCCCTCCAGAATTTGAAATAGAGAGGGAGGGGAAGAGCAATTGAAAGGCGACAGAATTCCCGTCCACATCCTGAGCGTGCGCTATATCCCCAACGCGGATGACTTTTTGCTCAAGGCCCTCAAGGTGCCCAAGGGCTACAACAGCCTGGGGATTCTCACCACCGACAGCGACGATGTCTCCTACGCGGCCCTGGATGAGGCCACCAAAAAGGCCGAGGTGAAGGTGGTCTATGCCCGCAGCATGTATGCCGGGGCAAGCAATGCTTCCACCAAGCTGGCTGGTGAGTTTATCGGCATCCTGGCCGGACCCAACCCGGAGGAGGTCAAGAGCGGCATGGCCGCCGCCTGCTCCTTCATCGAAAATGACGGGGCCTTCTACAGCGCCAATGCGGACGACTCCATCATCTATTTCGCCCACTGCATCTCCCGCACCGGGAGCTATCTGTCCAAACAGGCCAAAATTCCCCAGGGGGAGGCCCTGGCCTATCTGATCGCTCCCCCGGCGGAGGCTGTCTGCGGTGTGGACCATGCCTTGAAAACAGCGGACGTACAATTAAAAGTGTTCTACGAGCCACCCACTGAGACCAACTTTGCCGGCGCCCTGCTCACCGGGGACCAGGCAGCCTGCCAGGCAGCCTGCGACGCCTTTGCCGAGATGGTCTGCCAGGTGGCGGATACGCCAATCGAAGCAACAATCTAGCACCCAAAGGAGGAATCGCAGCAATGATTTTGGATCGGGACTTACAGTCCATTCAGGAGGTCCGGGACCTGATGGTCAAGGCCAAGCAGGCCCAGAAGGAGCTGCTGGAGTTCGACCAGGCCCGCATTGACCGCATCTGCCTGGCCATTGCCCAGGCGGGGGCAGCCAACGCGGAAAAGCTGGCCAAGATGGCCGTGGAGGAGACCGGCTTTGGCGTCTGGCAGGACAAGGTGCTCAAAAACCTGCTGGGCAGCACCATCCTCTACGACTACATCAAGGACATGAAGACCATCGGCATCCTCAAGGAGGACAAGGAGAAACAGATCATGGAGATCGCCGTGCCCATGGGCGTGGTGGCGGCCCTGATCCCCTCCACCAACCCCACCTCCACCGTCCTGTATAAGGCCATGATCTCGGTGAAGGCGGGCAACTCCATTGTCATCAGCCCCCACCCCAACGCCAAGAAGTGCATCCAGGAGGCCGCCCGCATCGCCTCCGAGGCGGCAACAGCGGCAGGGGCGCCGGAGAACCTCATCCAGTGTATCGACATCCCCACCATCCAGGCCACCAATGAGCTCATGCGCCACAAGGATACCGGCGTCATTCTGGCCACCGGAGGGGAGGCCATGGTCAAGGCCGCCTACAGCTCCGGCAACCCCGCCCTGGGGGTGGGCCCCGGCAACGGACCGGCCTTTATTGAGCGCAGCGCCGATATCCCCAAGGCCATCAAGCACATCATGGACAGCAAGACCTTTGACAACGGCACCATCTGCGCCTCGGAACAGTCCATCGTCACCGAGAGCTGCATCCGGGATACGGTCATCGCCGAATTCAAGGCCCAGGGCGGCTACATGCTCAACCCTGAGGAGTCCCAAAAGGTGGAGCGGATCCTCATGCGGGCCAACAACACCATGAACCCGGCCATTGTGGGCAAGAGCGCCCAGGTGATTGCGGATATGGCGGGCATCTCGGTGCCCGAGGGAACCAGAGTACTGGCCTCGGAGCAGACCGAGGTGGGCAAGAAGTACCCCTACTCCCGGGAGAAGCTCTGCCCGGTGCTGGGCTTCTTCACCGAGGACACCTGGGAGAAGTGCTGTGAAAAGTGTATCGCCATCCTGGAGAACGAGGGCTCCGGCCACACCATGACCATCCACTCCAGCGACGAGCGGATCATCCGGGAGTTTGCGCTGAGAAAACCCATCTCCCGCCTGATGATCAACACCGCGGCCGCCCTGGGCGGGGTGGGCGCCACCACCAACATCGCCCCGGCTTTGACCCTGGGCTGCGGCGCCGTGGGAGGTTCTGCCTCCTCGGACAACATCACCCCCATGAACCTGCTGAACATCCGCCGGGCCGCCTATGGGGTCCGGGAACTGGAGGATCTGCGGGAGCAGGCCAAACAGGTCTGCGCCCAGGCTGGAGCGCCGGCGCTATCCGGCAGCGGCTCTCTGGGCGGCAATGTGAGCGCTGCGGACATTGAGCGTATCACCCGGGCGGTGCTCCAAAATATTCTGAATCAAAAGAACGCATAAAAGCAGATGCATCAAATCGAAAACTGATTGTTTAGGAGGAACAGACAATGACAAACATGCAAGCTTTGGGAATGGTTGAGACAAAAGGCCTGGTTGGCTCCATTGAAGCGGCGGATGCCATGGTCAAGGCGGCCAACGTGACCCTCATCGGCAAGGTCCATGTGGGCGGCGGTCTTGTGACCGTCATGGTCCGGGGCGACGTGGGCGCCGTCAAGGCGGCCACCGACGCGGGCGCTGCCGCGGCCTCCCGGGTGGGAGAGCTGGTGAGCGTCCATGTCATCCCCAGACCCCATGCAGAAGTGGAGAACATCCTGCCCCACATCGACGTGGCGGAGTAAGGATTTCACCGGATCCCTTGGGAGAGTCTCTCTCCCGCTACCCCCAAATTTCAATATGACCGGGGCCGCCCCATCCAGCGGCGGCCTATGTAGGAGGTAACAAAAATGGCAAATCTTCAGGCACTTGGTATGATTGAGACCCGCGGCCTTGTGGGCTCCATTGAGGCGGCGGATGCCATGGTCAAGGCGGCCAACGTGACCCTCATCGGCAAAGAGCATGTGGGCGGTGGCCTTGTGACCGTCATGGTCCGGGGCGACGTGGGCGCTGTCAAGGCGGCCACCGATGCAGGCGCCGCCGCGGCCTCCCGGGTGGGAGAGCTCATCTCCGTCCATGTCATCCCCAGACCCCACGGCGAGGTAGAGGGCATCCTTCCTTCTGTCAAATAGTGGGGCGCGCCATAGACCCCAATAGAACAAGGGAGGTGACGCCATGAACATCATATCCGAGGACACGGTCCGCCAGCTGCTCTTTAAGAGCAAGGTGACGGAGATTGCCGTGGACTCGAGCACCTATGTCACCAAGCAGGCCCAGGAGTACATCAAGGACAAGGGGATGACGCTGATTGTGGACGGCCAGGTGAAAATTGGGAAAAAGCAGCCTGCTGCCCCAAAGGAATCCCCCGCTGCACCCCAGGTCAATCCTGATATCAAGCCCTATTCCGCAGAGGAAGCCGGACAGAAGGGCCGCTTTGTCAACGCGGCGGACGGCAGCTTTTTTGATCACAAGCCGGAGCACATGACCCATCTCCATGGGAACGTCCTGGTGGTGAAGAACCACCCCAGGATTGTGCTGCGGGGCAAGCTGGACTCCCTGGAGGCAGCCATCATCCAGTTGCAGGTCAAGGCGGACCGGGCAAAACTGACGGCGCTGGTCCAAGATTTGGACAGCCTGCTCACCTACTGCCGGGGCGTCCTCTCCAGCGAGGTGACGGAAAAGCCCCTGCAGGAGACAAGCATTTTGGGGCTCAATGAGGGGCAGCTGCGCAAGATGTCCCACAACCCCAAGGAATACTTCGGCATCGGCCATGTGCTGCCCTCCTACGGCATGGGGGAGATTGGGGCGGATCTCAACGCCCTGCGCACTCAGTCCCGGGAGGTGGAGCTGGCGGCGGTGGATGCCTTCTGCAAGGATGGCCAGGTTCAGCGGGAGGATCTGCTCCAGGGGCTGAACCGTGTCAGCAGCGCCATCTACATCATGCTCTGCCGGTATCTGTCCAACTGCTACCGGCCGGGGAAATAGGAGATTTCATACCATGGATGAACAAACCATTCGTCAGATTGTAGCGGGGGTTCTGGCCCAGTGCGCCGGCTCCGGCCAGCTGGGCGGGACCCAGCGCCGGCCCAACGAGGTGCCGGTGGAGGTCTCTGCCCGCCATGTCCACCTGAGCCAGGGGGATGTGGAGCGGCTCTTTGGCCCGGGCTACCAACTGACCCCCAAGCGGGATCTCTCCCAGCCAGGGCAGTTCCTCTGTGAGGAGCGGGTCTCCCTGGTGACGGCCAAGGGGGAGTTGCGCAACGTGGCCATTCTCGGTCCAACCCGCAGCCAGACCCAGGTGGAGCTGAGCCAGACCGACTGCCGCACCCTGGGGATCAAGGCCCCGGTGCGCCTGTCCGGGAATCTGGCAGGGGCCCAGGATGTCCACATCTTTTCCCCAAAGGGGGCCATTCAAGCGGTGGGATCGGTGATCATCGCCCAGAACCACATCCACATGACCCCGGCGGACGCCCAGTTCTATGGGGTTCAGGACGGCCAAAAGGTTCGGGTGCGCATGGAGACGGGCCGGCCCATCACCTTTGAGGATGTCCTCATCCGGGTGAGCGCCTCGGCAGGGCTCGCCATGCACATCGATTTTGATGAGGCCAACGCCTGCTGCTTCGGCGGCAAGGAGCCGGGCCTGCTGTTAAAAGATTGATCCGGGGCCGGGGCTCTTTGCCCTGTGTCCCATTGGAAAAGAGAAAGGAGGAGAGGAACGGAATGGAAATCACTCCTCAGTTGATAGAACAGATCACCCAGGAGGTGCTCAAGGTCCTCGGCCAGGCAGATGGCGGCTGCACGGACTGCAACGCGCCAAAGCTCCTGGTCGTTGGACCTGCAGATCCCCTGCCGGCATCCCTCAAGGGAAAATACCGGCTGTGCGGTGTCTCGGACTATGCCAAGGACGGGAACATTGCCCCCTATGATGCGGTGGTCATCACGGCGTTGACCAATGCCCAGCTGTGCGACATCGCCCTGGGACGGGACAGCCAACCTGCCGCCTGCGCCGTCATCAAGGCGCTGCTGCAAGAGAAAAAGGTCTACCGCCTGCCCCACATCCTCCCCTATCGGGAGGTTGCCCCCACCAAGAGCAACAGCGAGCTCTATCAGACCCTGGAGGGTTACCGGACCAAGCTCAAGGCCTATGGGGTGCGTACCCGTTCGCCGGAGCAGCTGGAGGAGGCGCTGACTCAAAAGAGCCCCTGCGCCGCCCCCAAGGCGCCCCAGGAGCTGCCCACCGCCTCCGGCAAGCGGAGCCTCATCTCCGCCAGGGAGGCCCAGGACCTGGTCCAGGGCGCCAAGGACGGCACCGTCACCCTGCCCAAGGGCTCCCTTGTGACCCCCTTGGCCAGAGATGTGTTCCGCTCCGCAAAGGTGACGGTTCTGGAGCAGTAAGAGCAAGTACGGGAGGAAGCCCATGATTATTTGTGAAGTGGTGGGCCATGTGTGGGCCACCAAAAAAGAGGAGAGCCTGAGTGGCCTGAAGCTCATGGTGGTGCGTCAGCTGGATGAGCATGACGCCCCCACCGGCCGCACCAGCGTGGCAGCGGATGTTGTGGGCGCCGGGATCGGGGAAAAGGTGCTGGTGGTCAGCGGAAGCACCGCCCGCAAGGCGTTCGGCAGGGAGGATATCCCCGTCGATGCCGCCATCGTGGGCATCATCGACAGCGTGGAAGCCTAAGATAAGAGGAGCACACACATGACACTATTGGAAAAGATTGCACAGGCGGGCATTGTCGGCTGCGGTGGCGCCGGCTTTCCCACCCACGCCAAACTCAACTGCAAGGTGGAGTATTTTATTGTCAACGCCGCCGAGTGTGAGCCTCTGCTGCGCACAGACCGGTATCTGATGATCCACCATGCCAAGGAGATCGTGGCGGCTGTGGACCAGGTGGCAAAGCTCATCAAGGCCCAAAAGATCTACATCGCCCTGAAGGAGACCTACACCCGGGAGATTGCCGCCCTCCAGGAGGCCATTGACCGGGCAGGCAGCCCCGCGCAGCTGTACCGGATGAAAAACTTCTACCCTGCCGGGGATGAGCAGATTATGGTCTGCGACATCACCGGCCGCACGGTGCCCCCCTCAGGCATCCCCCTGGATGTGGGGACGGTGGTGTCCAACGTGGGCACCATGTATGCCGTCTACGAGGCCACCAAGGGCAAACCCCTGATCCACAAGTACATCACCGTCACCGGGGAGGTCCGGGAGCCGGTTATCGTCTACGCCCCGGTGGGGACCCCCATCTCCCTTTGCCTGCAGCAGGCAGGGGTGGACCTTGCGGACTATGTGGTGGTGGTCGGGGGCCCACTCATGGGCAAACAGTACACCAAGGAGGAGGCCCAGACCCAGGTGGTAACCAAGACCACCTCCGGCCTGATTGTGGTGCCCAAGGACATCCCCCTGGTGCAGCAGAAGGAGACCCCCCTGGAGGTAATCCTGCGCCGGGCCAAGACCTCCTGTATCCAGTGCAGCAGCTGCACGGAGCTCTGCCCCCGGTATCTCACCGGCCACCCCCTGCAGCCCCACAAGATCATGCGCAAGATGGCCTACGGCGGGGACGTGTCGGAGATGCTGGAGGATGTGGACCTCAAGCAGGCCCTCACCTGCAGCGAGTGCGGCGTCTGCGAGACCTACGCCTGCCCCATGGGGCTGCAGCCCCGCCAGGTGAACATCTTTGTCAAGAGCCAGTACGCCAAGGCGGGCATCCGCTACCAAAAGCCCACTGAGTCCCCGACCCGGCGGCCGGAGCGGGAGTTCCGGCGGATCCCCTCCAAGCGCATTGCCAACCGCCTTGGGGTGGGCAAATACTACGACTACCAGATTGACACCCTGCGCACCGTGTCCCCCAACCGGGTGGAGATCCCGGTGCGGCAGCACATCGGCGCGCCCAGCACCCCGGTGGTTCAGGTGGGGGATCTGGTCCAGGAGGGCCAGCTCATTGCCGCCGCCCCGGAGAAGGGCCTGGGGGCCAACATCCACGCCAGCATCGGCGGCGTGGTTCTCTCCGTGGGGGAGCGGATCATCATTGAAGGAACACAGACCGCCTCGTAGCAGCGGTGCACTTGGGAGGAGCTTATGTTAGAAACAATTGGTTTTTTGGAGCTGAACAGCATTGCCAAGGGCATTGAGGCGGCGGATGCCATGCTCAAGGCCGCGGAGGTGCGCCTGATCACCGCCAAGCCCAGCTGCCCGGGCAAATACAACGTGCTCATCTGCGGCGATGTGGCCGCGGTCCAGTCCTCACTGGATGCCGGCGCTGCCACGGGGGGCGCCAACGTCATCGACACCCTGGTGATTCCCCGGGTTCACCCCCAGGTCATCGACGCCATCAACATGGCGACCCTCCCGGAGCAGGTGAATGCCGTGGGCATCCTGGAATTCTTTGATGTCACCGCCTCGGTGATGGGGGCGGATGCGGCGGTCAAGGCCGCGGAGATCACCCTGGTGGAGGTGCGCCTGGGGATGGGCATTGGCGGCAAGTCCTTTGTGATCCTCACCGGCGACGTGGCCGCTGTGCAGGCCGCTGTGGATGCGGGGGCCGTGGCCGGAGAGGAGCGGGGAATGCTGGTGAGCAAAGTGATCATTCCCAGCCCTCATCCGGATCTGTTCGACAGCCTACTGTAGTGGAGCTGCCTGCCGCCTCCGGCGCAGACGGTCCACGCCAAACAAGGAGAATTGCCACCCATGTTTCAAGAAGAGAAGAAACAGCGCATCATTCAGGAATTTGTCCCTGGCAAGCAGGTGACACTGGCCCACGTCATTGCCCACCCGGTCAACGACCTATATAAAAAGCTGGGGATTGTGGACGAGGTCAAGGACGCCATTGGAATCCTGACCATCACCCCCAGCGAGGGGGCCATCATCGCCGCCGACGTGGCCACCAAGACCGCCACCGTCTCCATCGCCTTTGTGGACCGCTTCAATGGATCTGTGGTCATTGTGGGGGACGTGGAGAGTGTGGAGGCCTCTCTCACCGCCGTGTTGGATGTGCTGGGCAACAAGCTGGGGTTTGCCCCGGCGCCCATCACCAAGACCTAGGGAGGGGGACACGCCATGAAACGGATGATGCTCATTGGCCACACGGCAGCGGGCAAGACCACCTTCTGCCAGGCCATCAACCATTGGGAGCTCAAATATAAAAAGACCCAGCAGATTGAGTGGATCAACAACGCCATTGACACCCCGGGGGAGTATGTGGAAAACCGCAACCTCTACCGGGCGCTGCTGGTGACGGCGGCGGATGCGGATCTCATCATCCTGCTCCAGGACTGTACCGACGACGGGTGCATCTTTGCCCCCTCCTTTGCCACCATGTTCACCAAGCCCGTCATCGGCCTGGTGACCAAGATTGACCTTGCATCGGATGAAAAGCAGATCCAGCGGGCCGAGGCCTATCTGGATATGGCTGGGTGCCGCAGAATTTTTCGGGTGAGCAACACCGAGCAGACCGGCCTGGAGGAGATCAAGGCCTACCTGGTGGAACAGGGGATTTTTGCGCAGCAGGATGAATGACAAACCATGTCTCCAGAGGGGAGGGAGCAGATGAATCATTTTATTCTAAAGACCAAGGTATTTATGGGCCACGGCTCCCTTCAGGAGCTGACAAAGCTGCCCATCACCAACGCCTGTGTGGTCTGCGACCCCTACATGGTCCAGTCGGGCATGGTCCAGCGGGTCACCCAGGTGCTGGAGCAGATGGGGGCCAGGTTCCACATCTTTTCTGAGGTGGTGCCGGACCCCACCACCGATGTGGTGGTGGCGGGGGTGGTCCGCCAGGCCCAGGATCTGCCGGATGCGGTCATCGCCCTGGGGGGCGGCTCCGCCATCGATACGGCCAAGGCCATGAGCTTCCTCTACACCCAGATCACCGCACGGCCAAAGCCGCTGTGTGTGGTGATCCCCACCACCAGCGGCACCGGGACGGAGGTGACCTCCTTTTCGGTCATCACCGATCCTCAGGCCCAGGATAAGGTTCCCCTGGTGGACGACCGGCTGCTGCCGGATGTGGCCATTTTGGATGCAGATTTCACCCTGAGCGTGCCGCCCTCGGTGACGGCCGACACAGGGATGGATGTGCTCACCCACGCCATTGAGGCCTATGTCTCCACAGACGCCACGGATTTTTCCGACGCGCTGGCCCAAAAGGCCTTGGCTCTGGTGTTCCAGTACCTGCCACAGGCGGTCCAGAATGGGCAGGATATCCAGGCCCGGGAACACCTGCACAATGCCTCCTGTATGGCGGGGGTGGCCTTTAACCACGCAAACCTCGGCATCAGCCACAGCCTGGCCCATGCCCTGGGGGCAAAGTTCCACATCCCCCATGGGCGCAGCAACGCTCTGCTGTTGCCCGAGGTCATGGCCTACAACGCCAAAGGATCCCAGCGGGCGGCGGAGCGCTACTGCGAACTGGCCCGGTGTTTGAACCTGCCCTGCAACCAGGTTCAGGTGGGGGCGGGCAGCCTGATTCGTGCGGTGCGGCAGCTGCGCAAGACCGTGGGCATCCCTGGGGGTATCGCCTCTCAGAAGGTAGCGCGGGAGGATTTCTGCGCCAAACTGGACGACATGGTCCAGGATGCCCTGGCGGACACCTGCACCAGGACCAACCCCAGAATTCCCACCGCCCAGGAGCTGCGGGAGCTCTATTTGAACAGCTATTCCTCTTCGATTTGATTGCCATACATGGGACCCCCTGGAGAACCCTCCCCAGGGGGTCCGCTCTATTGGCCCGCTGTGGGGGACGGCACACAGGCTTCTGACGCCCGGTTTGCCACTGTGTAAATCGCGGGCAGCTGCCCCTGCAGGACCCAAGAGGGGTGGGGAGTCATCCAGTTGAGCGGGCCATCCCACTTGATGAGAGCCAGTCCATACCAGGGTGCAGAAACATGTTTCACCGGCTGGTCAAGGGGCAAGAAATTTGGTAGAATGAGAGGGTACACGAACCCGCCTGACAGCGGGTGGACAGGGGGCGCGCAGATGCTTCAAGAGATCTTACAGTTCCATGGCAGGTGGCGCAACTACCAGCAGCGGGTGCTGGACCGGTGCGGGGCCTATCTTGCCGACCACAAGGTGCACATTGTGGCGGCACCCGGTTCCGGGAAAACCACCCTGGGCATTGAGCTGATCCGCCGGGTGGACCGCCCCACCTTGATTCTGGCCCCCACCATCACCATCCGGGAACAGTGGGTGCGGCGCATTCAGACAGATTTCCTCCAGGGGACACAGGGGGAGGATCTGATCTCCCAAAATCTGCGGGCCCCCAAGTGGATCACCGTGGCCACCTATCAGGCCCTCCACAGCGCCATGACCCGGTATACGGGAACCCTTCGGGAGGAGGGCGAGCTGGCCGCCCAGGAGGAGGTGGACTACAGGGATTTCGACCTGGTGGCCCAGATGCGGAATTGGGGCCTTGGCACCCTGTGCCTGGATGAGTGCCACCACCTGCGCAGCGAATGGTGGAAGGCCCTGGAGCAGCTGAAGGGGCAGTTCCCCGGCCTGGATACCATCTCCCTGACGGCCACGCCCCCCTACGACTCCACCCCCGCCATGTGGGAAAAGTATGTGTCCATGTGCGGGGAGATCGATGAGGAGATTACGGTGCCGGAGCTGGTGAAGGAGGGAACCCTCTGCCCTCACCAGGACTATGTCTATTTCACCTGCCCCACCAGGGGGGAGCTGGAAAAGCTCCGGGCCTTTCGTGACCATGTGGACTGTGCCATCAAACGCTTCGTGGCGGACGACATCTTCCTCCAGGCGGTGCAGACCCATCCCTTTCTCACCGGAGCCGCCAGCGAGGAGGCCATGTTGGAGCAGCCGGCCTATCTCTCGTCCATGCTGATCTATCTCCAGGCGCGGGGGGTGCCCTGTCCCAGGGCGCTCCAGGACCTGCTGGGGTTTGAGACATTGGAACCCCTGTCCCCCAAGTGGATGGAGATTTTGCTCCAGGGCTTCCTCTTTGACGATGGGGACTCCTACACGGTGGAAAACGCCTACCGCCAGGAGCTGATCCGGGCCATGAAGACGGATGACCTCATTGAGAAGCGGACCGTCACCCTGACCATGAACCCAACTTTGGAGCGCAAAATGATCCACTCCGTGGGCAAGTGTGAGGGCATCCGCACCATCGTGCTCCATGAATATGAACAGCTGCAGGGGGATCTGAGGCTCCTGGTGCTGGCGGACTACATCCGGCGGGAATATGAGAGCGCCCTGGGGGATCCCACCAGAGATGTGGACAGCCTGGGGGTGATCCCCTTCTTTGAGCAGATCCGCCGGGGTGCGGCGGCAAACGGCTGTCCGGTGAAGCTGGGGGTCCTCTGCGGGACGGTGGTCATCATCCCTGCCCAGGCCACCGGCGCCCTGCTGGAGCTGGCGGAGCATCCGGAGCAGATCTCCTTCACCCAGGCCGGGGCTTTGACCGACTATGTAAAGGTGGAGGTCTCCGGGGACCGGCACTTTATGACAGATCTCATGACCCAGCTGTTTGTCCAGGGGCAGTTCCAGGTGCTGGTGGGGACAAAATCCCTCCTGGGGGAGGGGTGGGACTCCCCCTGTGTCAACGCCCTGATTCTGGCCAGCTTTGTGGGCTCCTATATGCTCAGCAACCAGATGCGGGGCCGGGCCATCCGGGTCTTCCGGCAGCAGCCGGACAAGACCAGCAACATCTGGCACCTGGTCTGCGTCACCCCCCAGGAGGAGTGGAGCAGGGGGGACAGCGAGGACTACTGCAACCTCTCCAGGCGGATGGAACACTTTTTGGGGCTGCACTATGAGCGGGATGAGATTGTAAACGGCATCCAGCGCCTGACCGCCATTGAGCGGCCCTTCACCCGGAGCAACATCCGGCGGATCAACCAGAGGATGCTGGAGCAATCCGCCCAGCGCCAGACCCTCAAGGAGCGCTGGGACCGCTCCCTGGCCATCTGCGACTGCATTGAGACAGTCCGGGAGACGGGGGTGAAAAAACCTTTGCTCACCACGGTGCTGTTTTTTGACGCCCTGCGCAGCATGGTGGTCCGGGGCCTTGTGGTGGCCGCCACGGCAGCCATCACCCTCTATCTGGTGGCAAGCGGGCGGGTGGATGTCCTCACCGAGCAGGGGATCTATACCATCTATACCATGGTGTTGGCTGTGGCGGAGCTCCCCTGTATCAAACGGCTCCTCACCCTCGGCACCCCACTGGGCCGCCTGCGGGCTTTTGGCGAGGGGCTGCGCGCCGCCCTGGAACAGACGGGCCAGCTGGATACCTCGGAGAGCCGGGTGGAGACGGAGGCAGATGCCCCCTTCTACCTGGTCTGCCTCCAGGGAGGGACCGGCCGGGATAAGACCCTGTTTTCCCAGTGCGTCCAGGAGTTCTTTGCGCCAGTGGACAATCAGCGGTACCTGCTGTACCGGAGCAACCGCAGCGGGAAAAACGACGGCTATTTTGCTGTGCCGGACTGCTTTGCCAAGCGCAAGGAGGACGCCCTTCTGTTTGCCAAATGTATGGAGCGCTTCATCGGCCGGTATGAGGCGGTCTACACCAGGAACGCCGCAGGACGGCGGATCCTTCTGCAGGCCCGCAAATGCGCCCTGGCCAACCGGCAGGATCGATGCATCTCCAGGCAGAAGGTCAAGGGCGCTCTGGAGTAAGGGGCCCAGAAAAGGAGCAGTTGCCCCGCGCAACAGAATTGGAGGTGGTCATGGGTGCAGGAGAATTGGAGACGGTATGTGGACCTTTCCCAGGAGGAGATGGAGCTGCTGTCCCAGCTGGAGGGGACCCTCCCCTACTTTAGTGAGCTTACCAACGCAGATCTGTTTTTGGACTGTATGACCTTGGATGGGGAGAGCGCCATTGTGGTGGCCCACGCAAAGCCGGAGGGCTCCCTCTACCGGCGGAGCATCGTGGGGGAGATCGTGCGCGCGGAGAAGGAGCCCGCCGTCTTCCGCGCCTTCCGCACGGGGCTGCCAGTGCGGGATCTCAAGGGGGTGACCCAGGAGAACCGGATGGTCAAACAGTACACCACCCCTGTCAAAAACCGGGAGGGCAAGATCTTTGCCGTTCTGGTTCAGGAGCGGGATGTGACCAGCAAGATCGTGGAGGGGGAAAAACTCCGGGATCTGGCCAAGACCACCGAACAGCTCACCGAGGCCCTGGTGACCCGGGAGGGGAACCCCAACCTGGTCACCAACCACGTCAGCGACGGCGTGGTGATCTTTGACGGATCCCTGCGGGCGGTCTATCTGAATCCGGAGGCCCAGAACATCTACCGCCGCCTGGGCTTTGGGGAGCGCCTGATGGGCATGACCTTTGACGACCTCTCCCTGGACTACCGGGGGGACAGCCACAGGGTGCTCCAGGGGGAGGTGGCCATGGTGGAGACCACCGTGGGGGAGACCACCCTGCGCATCCGCTACAAGGTCCCCCAGCAGGGGAGCGAGACCGGGGTGGTCATGCTTCTGGAGGACATCACCGATGTCCGGCAGAAGGAGCGGGAGCTGATTCTCAAGTCGGTGGTGGTCCAGGAGATGCACCACCGGATCAAAAACAACCTGCAGACCATCGCCAGCATCCTGAGCCTGCAGGCCCGCCGCAGCACCAGCCCGGAGACGGTGCGGGCCCTGCAGGAGAGCATGAACCGCATCCGCTCCATCGCCGCCATCCACGAGATCCTCTGCCGCAGCGGCGTGGGGGACCGGCTGGGGCTGTTGGACCTCATTGAGCGGATCCGGCAGAATCTGCTGAGCCTTGCCAGCGGGGAACAGCAGCTGTCCATTCAGGTGTCGGGGGATCCGGTCCAGGTGGACAATGACCAGGCGGTGGCCATCGCCATTGTCATCAACGAGCTGGTGACCAACTCCATTGTCCACGGCTTTGAGGGCCGCAGGTCCGGCTCCGTCTGGATCCAGGTGGAGAGGGGCAGGTTCTACCACACTGTCACCATCCAGGACGACGGCGTGGGATATGATGTTCATCAGCCCTCCACCGGCCGCCTGGGGCTGGAGATTGTCCGGGCCACCGTCAAGGATAAGCTCCACGGCACCCTCATGGTGACAGTCAACAACATTGGCACCTGTACTGTATTTGATTTTCGCAACGAGGACACACAGGAAGAAGAGAGAGGATGAGCAACATGGCAAAAAAAGAAGAGCGTTTTGAGCAGGTCTATACCCAGGGAGCCCTCTATAGCATGGAGATCTGGGTGGACCGGGAGACCGGTGTCAACTATCTGGCCTACAGCATCGCTGGAGGGGGCACATCCCTAACGCCCCTTCTGGATCGGGAGGGCAAGCCCCTGGTATCCACCATCTCCACCAACCCGGAACTCTAGAGGGTCAAGGCTGCCGCGCAGGATTGCAGAGGATCCGGCGCGGCAGTTTCTATTGACAGAACAGGGGGAAAGGTATAAGCTAAAACCATGTTTTGCCGTGAAAAAGGACGGAATGGAAGGGAATGTTACAATGAGTAAGAAGGGTTTCCTCTATATTCTGGGGGCCACTGTCATCTTCAGCACCATGGAGATCGCCCTCAAGCTGGTGTCCGGCCATTTTAACCCCATGCAGATGACCTTTACCCGGTTTTTGGTGGGGGGCCTGTTTTTGATCCCCTTTGCCCGGGGCGCCCTGAAAAAGCGCCCGGGGGTACACATTGCCAGGCGGGATCTGGCCAAGTTTGCCCTGTTGGGGACCATCGGCGTGCTGCTGAGCATGACCATCTACCAAATTGCCCTGCTCATGGCGCCGGCCTCAGTGGTGGCGGTGCTCTTCAGCAGCAACCCCATCTTTGTGGTGGTCTTTGCCTTTTTGATCCTGCGGGAGCCCATCCGCAAACACCAGGTGGCTGCACTGGCCCTGGATATTCTGGGCATCCTCATTTTGATCGACCCCCTGCACACTCAGCTGAGCCCTGTGGGCATTGCCCTGGCACTGATCTCCACCCTCCTCTTCGCCCTCTATGGCGTGATGGGGAAGAAGGAGTGCCAGCGTTTCGGCGGCCTGACAGTGACCTGCGGCAGCTTTCTCTTTGGGGGCACGGAGATGTTCCTGTTTATTCTGCTGACCAAAATTCCCGCTGTGGCCCAGTGGTTTGCCGGCCAGGGGTTGGATCTGTTTGCAAACATCCCCCTCTTTGGCGGCTACAGCTGGGATGTGCTCCCTGTGGTGATCTACATCTGCCTGGTCAACAGCGGCCTGGGCTATGCCTGCTACTTTATGGCCATGGAGGAGACCAGCGCCAGCGAAACCTCCCTGATCTTCTTCTTTAAGCCCATTTTGGCCCCCATTTTGGCCTTCCTCATTCTTCATGAGGCCATCACCCTGAACATGCTCCTGGGTATCGCCTGTATCCTGGCGGGATCCCTGGTCTCACTGGTGCCGGACCTGCTCAAGGCCAGACGTGCCAGCCTTCCCCAGGGGAAGGCGTAGTCCGACCCGGTCCACTGTAAAAGAGAAAAACGCCGTCCACCCTTGGATCATTCCTTGGATGGACGGCATTTTTGTATCCGCCTGCGGTTTGCCCAGGCGCTGTTTTTAGAAAAAGTGAAAGGCCACATCCCCCGGTAGAGGGACCGGGGACAGGGCCGTCCCAGGGAGGGGGAACCATCTGCCAGTATGTGCTCTCACCGGCCAACCGGTGGATCCCCCTCGGAATTTTCCTGGCGGCTCGGGGAAGACAAATGGAAGGCCCGCCCCCACAGGGAGGACGGGCCAAAAGGAAAGTGGAAGATTCCAAAGGGTAAGGGATGGGTTATTTCTCCTGCAGGTGCTTCTGGGCCTCCAGGACATACTGCACATACAGGGCGCAGCCGTTGAACATGCCGTTCTCGTCCAGGTCAAAGCGCTCATGGTGCAGGGAGTAGCACTGGTCGTTCGCCTCATTGCGGCAGCCCACAAAGGCGTACACGCCGGGAGCGCGGTCCAGCATGAGGGCAAAGTCCTCGCCGCCGGAGATGCCGCGGTAGTGGATGACGCCCTCGTCCCCCAGGATCTTGCGCACGCCCTCCTCAGCCCACTGGCTGCAGACGGGGTCGTTGATCACTGCCGGGGGTCCGGGGATGTATTCGAACTCATACTCTGCCCGGAAGGCGGAGCAGGTGTTGGAGATGATCCGCTCGATGATGACCGGCAGGTTCTTGCGGTCCTCAGGGCTGAAGGTGCGCACGGTGCCGGTGAGCTCCGCCACACGCTCGATGACGTTGCAGCGGGTGCCGCAGTGGAACTCACAGACGCTCACCACTGTGGTGTCCATGGGATCCAGCTCACGGCTGGCAATGCTCTGCAGGGCGTTGACCACCTGGCAGCCCACATAGATGGGATCCACCGCAAACTGGGGCATGGCGCCGTGGCCGCTCTTGCCGATGATCTTGATCTTCATGGTGTCGGCAGAGGTGTACCGTGGGCCAGCATCCACAGAGATGGTGCCCACAGGCAGGTAGGGGAAGATGTGCATGCCAAAGAAGTTGTCCACATCGTCCAGCACGCCGGTGTCCAAAATGGCCTTGGCGCCCTCGAACACCTCCTCAGAGGGTTGGAAAATGAACTTGACGGTGCAGTCAAGCTCGTCCTTGTGCTGGGAGAGGATCTTGGCAGCGCCCAGCAGCATGGTGATGTGGGAGTCATGGCCGCAGGCGTGCATGACGCCGTCATTTCTGGATTTGTAGGGCGGGTTTTTGACCTCCTGGACCGGCAGGGCGTCGATGTCGCAGCGCAGGCCGATGACGGGCTTCTTCTTTTTGCCCTCCAGGGTGGCCACGGTGGCGGTGTTGGCAACCTCCACATAGGGGATGCCCAGTTTGGTCAGCTCCTCCCGGATGCGCTTGGAGGTCCAAACCTCGTTCCAAGCGGTCTCAGGATACATGTGGAATTCATGACGCAGATCGCAGAGATACTCCTTGTTCTGCTGAACGATGCTCATAACATCCATGTTTGACAACTCCTTTTGTTTGATGAAAGGTTTTATGGGAATCCCCCAGATGGGGGGTTCTTTCTGTCTGCTACCTCAGAGCGGCGCCGCACCGGATCAGGCGGATCACCCGCTCACCGGCCTGGGCCAGAAGAGAGGGCGCCTGTTCCATGGCCTGTTCCAGGGACATGGGGCCGTTGACGGTGCTCAAAATGGCGTCGATCCCATAGTCGTAGGTGGCCTCCGCCCCGGGGCCGATCCCGCCCACCACGGCGATAACCGGCAGGGGTTTGACCTTTTTGCTGCGGGTGGCCACCCCAACGGGCACCTTGCCAAAGACCGACTGGCCATCAATGCGGCCCTCGCCGGTGATCACCAGATCCGCCTGGGCCACCCGCTGCTCCAGCTGTACCGCATCCAGCACCGTGTCGATGCCGGATTTGATGGTTGCGCCGCAGAAGGCCAGCAGGGCTGCTCCCAGCCCGCCGGCAGCCCCTGCCCCCGGGATCTCCCGGAAGGACAGGCCCAGCGCAGGCTCCACCACATCGGCAAAGTGGCGCAGATTTTGATCCAACTGCTGGATCATCTCCTCCGTGGCGCCCTTCTGCGGCCCGTAGATGCGGGAGGCCCCGGTGGGGCCACACAGGGGGTTGGAGACGTCACAGGCCACGGTGATCTGGCAGTCCTTCAGGCGGGGGTCCATGTTGGTGAGGTCCACCTGGGCCAGACGGTCCAGGGCGCCGCCACCAAAGGGCAGTTCCTGCCCTTGCCCGTCCAAAAAGGAGGCCCCCAGGGCCTGGGCCATGCCCACGCCAGCGTCGTTGGTGGCAGAGCCGCCGATGCCGATGACCAGTTTGTGGTAGCCCTCGTCCAGCACCTGGCGGATCAGTTCCCCGGTGCCATAGGTGGTGGAAACCAGGGGGTTGCGCTCCCCGGCCGGAACCAGGGGCAGGCCGGAGGCGGAGGCCATCTCAATGACTGCCACCCCGTTGTCCAGCACGCCATATTCGGCCGCGACAGGACTGCCCATGGGGCCGGTGACGGTCTTTTGGCGCAGGGTACCCCCCACGGCATAGAGCAGGGCCTGTACCGTGCCCTCCCCACCGTCGGCCACCGGGATCTTTTGCACCTGGGCCTGAGGCAGAACCCGGAGGATGCCCTCCTCCAGATGTTCCGCCACCTCAATGGCGCTGCAGCTGCCTTTGAAGGAGTCCACTGCCAGGACGATGTTCATGGTTACCGCTCCTCTCACCAGGGCGCACTGCGGGATACGCCCCCTCTGGAATTGACAAAATATCCATTGAAATTTATGGAACAATAACAAAAAAATCACATGCTGTTGTGCCAAAAAAGCAAAGTTCACAACATATCCCCATTATAGAAGGTCTGCAGGAAGATTACAATGTTATGTGGGACACAATCTTTTCGGTACCTTTGGGCTGTATAACAATTTGATCCCTCCTGGATGCGGGGTGCCGGTATCGCACAATGATCTGAAGTTTTAAAAAATCAGGTGAAAAACTTGGCAATTCCGCCTCAGTTCCATCTTCCAAGAGGGCGATGGCTCATCAGGTCCCTTTGGATCGTGCCTGCATCTTGGTACCGGTAACAGAAGGATCTTGAAAAGCAGAGGGCAATCTGTTACTCTTAACAGAGAATGCAGCGGAGGGAGGGCGATCCCCATTGCCAGAAATTTTTGTGGACCAGGCCCTGGCAGGCCGACTCGTTGAGGCCATCAGCCAGGTGATCCCCTACCACATCAACTTGATGGATCCGGCGGGCGTCATCATTGCCAGCACCGACCGGCACAGGATTGGCTCGGTGCACATGGGGGGTAAACAGCTGATGGAGTCGGGGGCCAGCCAGCTAATTGTGGAATTTGACGGCCAATATGCCGGCTGCCGACAGGGGCTGAACCTGCCCATCTGTGTACGCGGTTCTACCCTGGGGGTGGTTGGCATCACCGGTCCCGTCCAAGAGGTGGTGAGCTACGGCCAAATTTTGCGCCTGCTGCTGGAGGTCATGCTGGAGAACAACTATCTGAGCACCCAGAGCCACCTGGATGAAAAGGCGCGGCAGCTGTTTTTACAGCGCTGGATCTCCCGGGAGTACGGCGACCCGCCCGAGGTCTTCCGCAGCCGCGTGCAGCAGCTGGGCTTCTTCCCAGCCGGTCAATATACAGCCCTTGTTCTCACTGTGGCGGGAGAGGGGGAGCTGGAAAATGCCGTGGCAGTCTATGAACAGGTTGCCAACCAGATCCGGCGCCAGGCGCCCCGCCGGGACAACCTGGTCACCTGGATGGAGGGGCGCATTGTCTGGGTCACAACGGAGAGCGATGGAGCAAAGACCATGGAACAGCTGCAGGATCTGTTCCGCTGGGCCCAGGCGGAGCTGGGGGTGGGGCTGCTGTGCGGCATCGGGGAGAGCTGCCACAGCTACCGCCAGGTGGCCCAGTCCTTCTGGCAGGCCCGGCGGGCGCTGCAGGTGGCGGAGCCTGTAGGCGGCATCGCAGCCTACCGTGACCACCTGTTGGAGATTGCCTTCGGGGAGATTCCACCCGCCGTACAGGAGGCGGTGTACCGCCACACCTTTGGCGGCTGCTTCCCCCAGGAGGTTCGGGAGATCTGCCGGTTTTTGGAGATCTACTGCCGCAACAACGGCTCCATCAACCGGATGGCCCAGGAGCTGTTTATCCACAAGAATACGGTGCAGTACCGCATCACAAAGCTCCATGAGAAGCTGGGCTTGGATCTGCGCAACCTCAATGACCTGCTTCAGCTGCAGTTTGCCGCCCTCATCGCCGGGCGGCTGGCCGGGGAGGAGCCACAGATACCTTTGGAGGGAGGAGAGCGTTGATGAAAATTGGTTTGGTCCTGGAGGGCGGCGGCATGCGCGGCCTCTACACCGTCGGCGTACTGGATGCCCTGATGGAGCAGGGCCTGCGGGTAGACGAGGCGGTGGGGGTCTCCGCCGGGGCCTGCAATGGGGTCTCCTATGTCTCCCAACAGAAAGGGAGAGGCCTACAGGTCAACCTGGACTATCTGGGGGACAAGCGTTATTTGAGCTGGAGCAATTTTTTCCACACCCGGTCCCTCTTTGGAATGGATTTTATCTTTGAGGAGATTCCCGACCGCCTGATCCCCTTTGATTACCAGGCCTTTCAGCGGGACCCCTGCGACTTTTGGGCCGGGGTCACCGATGTGGAGACTGGGCTGCCGGTCTACTTTGGCAAGGCGGACCTGGTGGACAACAGCCGGGTCATTCGGGCATCCTCCGCCATCCCGGTCTTTTCTCCCATGGTGGAGTACAAGGGTGGGCGCTACCTGGACGGAGGGACCAGTGCGCCCATCCCACTGGACAAGGCCCTGGAGGACGGCTGTGACCGCCTGCTGGTGGTCCTGACCCGGGAGCGCTCCTATGTCAAACAGCCAGAGAAGTTCCGCTGGGTCTACCGCTGGGTCTTTCGCCGCCATCCCGCCATGGTGCAAGCCCTGGACCGGCGGCATCAGGTGTACAATCAGGCCCTGGAGCAGCTGCGCCAGCTGGAGGGGGAGGGCCGTGCCCTGGTCATAGCTCCAAAGGAGTCCCTGGGCCTGAGCCGGTTCGAGAAGAACCGGGAGCGGCTGCTGGCCGCCTATAGGGAGGGGCTGGAGCAAACCAAAGGGCAGATGGGGGAGATCCTCTCCTTCTGCCAGGGGCGGTAGCCCTTCCAGTCAAATGCCGTCTCCGCTGCAGAATGACAACAAAAGAGACCCACTGTACAGTTTCCCTGGTACAGTGGGTCTCTTTGTGTCTCAAAATGGGGGGGACAGACGTCACTCCCTGCAGTAGGAACCAGCCTGCCCCTGTCCTCTCTTTATGGTGGGAAATTGATGGCCCCAGGGGCAGTCTCCGTGGAACCCACCGGTTTTTCCTGTGTTGTGCCGACACCCTCCATTCCCCAGGGGAGGATGGCTTTGGGGCGGATTGGAGACGGCTGCCCCCACTGGTTTGGTGGACTGCCCCAGCGCGGCGGCTCCGCAAAGGCCACAGTTCCTGGGGCGCTATAGGGGGGAATCCGTCCGCTGGGACGGTTCCTGATGCTGGCGGGCTTGGAGCAGCTGCAGAAACAGTACCTCCCGCCGGTCCTGCAGCTGTGGAATCTTGGAGCGGGTTTGATCCACACGGCCCAGCTCCAGGTCGGCAATAAGCAGCTCCTCCCGCTGGGAGATGGGGGTGAGCCGCTTCCCAAAGGGGTCAAACACAGCCGAATGGCCGGAATAGAAGCTCTTTTCATCCTGGCCCACCCGGTTGACGGCGGCCACATAGCACTGGTTCTCCAGGGCGCGGGCACAGGCCAAGGTCTCCCAAGCATCGATGCGGAAGTCCGGCCAGTTGGCGGGCAACAGGATCAGCTGGCACGCCTCCCCCAGCAGGGAGAAGAAGGCGGGGAAACGCAGGTCGTAGCACAGAAAGGCGCCGATTCCCCACCCATGGAACTGGGTGTACCCCAGGGTGTTGCCGGGCTCATAGTTGCCCCCCTCAAATCCCCGAGAAAAGGGGTGGATCTTATCATAGGTCAGGCGGACAACCCCATCCTCCATGAGGCACAGCCGGTTGTAGGCGGGTTTGGCCTGGGGATTTGCCGCCCGCTCCGCCTCTGTGAGGGCGCAGGCATATCCAAAGGCCGCCGGTACCTGGTGCTGGCTGGTCCACTGCTGGAACAGGGCAAAGATCTCCTCATGGTGGGGGAGCATCTGCTCCACATCTCGGGCAAATCCGGTGAGGGTCATCTCCGGGAACAGGAGCAAATCCACCTGCTGCTCCCTGGCCTGTTGAAAAAATCTTTCACAGGTCTTTGCATTCTCTGCAACATCCAACGTCACAATCTTCATCTGTGCAAGGCCAAGGCGCAAGGGGGACTCCTCCTTCTTCTGGTTCCAATTGGGGAGATATGGGCTTCCACGGGAATAGGGTGGTTTTGGCCGGCTTCAGGGATCCTATGATCTCATGACGTTTTCTATTGTAACGCTTTTTTTCACACCGTTCAAGGCGGTGGGAAATGGATCTCTCCCTGTACAAATCCCTTTGGGAATGGTACACTAGGCATAGATTCCGACTGACGAAAGGGGAGAGAGCCATGAACGCAATTCTGCACGTGAATCCAAAGGACAACCTGGTCACCTGCCTGCGGGACCTGCACCAGGGCGAGCAGGTCACCCTGGATGGGGTGACCTATACCGTGGAGCAGGAGATTCCACAGTTCCACAAGATGGCGGTGGAAAACATCCCCGCTGGGGGCTATGCCTACAAGTATGGGGAGGTCATCGGCCGCGCCACCCAGGATATTCGGGTGGGGGAACATGTCCACGTCCACAATCTGGAGAGCACCCGGGGCCGGGGAGATAAGGTCCAGCCAAAGGAGGAGGTCTAACCATGAAATTGATGGGATATTTCCGCCCAAACGGGCGTTTTGGAATTCGCAACCACCTGCTGGTGATCCCCACATCGGTCTGTGCATCGGACACGGCGGACAAGATTGCCGCCCAGGTCCCGGGGGCTATCGCCATCCCCAACCAGCACGGCTGCTGCCAGATTGGCTCTGACCTGACCCTGACCCAGAACACCCTGGCGGGCTTTGGCAAAAACCCCAACGTGGGGGCGGTGCTGGTGGTGGGTCTGGGGTGCGATGGCATCCAGGCCCGTCCCCTGGCCGAGGAGATTGCAACCACCGGCAAGCCTGTGAAATATCTGGTGATCCAGGAGGAGGGCGGCACCCCCAACACCGTGGCCAAGGGGGCCGCTTGGGCGGCGGAGATGATGCGGGAGCTGTCCGTCCAGCAGCGGGTGCCGTTTGACATCAGCGCCATCACCCTGGCCCTGGAGTGCGGCGGATCCGACCCCACCAGCGGTCTTGCATCCAACCCGGCCATCGGCTATGCCAGCGACAAGCTGGTTGCCATGGGCGGCAGCAGCATCTTGAGCGAGACCACCGAGGTCATCGGGGCGGAGCACCTGCTGGCCAAGCGGTTTGCAGACCCGGTTCAGCGGGAGAAATTTTTGAACCAGGTCCGGGCGGTGGAACAGCGGGCCATTGCCATGGGGGAGGATCTGCGCAGCGGCCAGCCCACCCCGGGGAACAAGGCGGGGGGCCTGTCCACCATTGAGGAAAAGTCCCTAGGTTGCATGTATAAGGCTGGCACCTCCCCCTTTGAGGGAGCCCTGGACTATGCCCAGGAGCGTCCCCGGGGCCGCACGGGCCTCTACTTTATGGATACCCCCGGCCAAGACATCGACTCCATCACCGGCATGGTGGCCGGCGGTGCCCAGATCGTGGTCTTTTCCACCGGACGGGGCACGCCCACCGGCAGCCCCATTGCGCCGGTCATTAAGATCACCGGAAATGACGCCACCTACCGGCGCATGATTGATCATATGGACATCAACGCCGGGCGGATCATCACCGAGGGGGCCACCGTCCCGGAGATCGGGGAGGAGCTGTTCCAGCTGATGGTGGAGGTCTGCAACGGCAGACAGACCAAGGCCGAGAGCCTGGGCCACCGGGAATTTGGCATTTACAAGCTGACGGGAACCTTTTAACGATCCCCGGCACAAAACTGCGCCGGCCAAAGGGATGGGCCGGCCTACTCCGGGGAAGAATAGAGGGCAGGTGACCCATCCAAAAAGGGGGAGTATGAAATGAAAGAGGAAGACCTTCAGAAACTGCTGCAGCAACAGCGGACCTTTTTTGCCACCGGCGCCACCCAAAGGCTGTCCCTGCGCCGCTGGGCCCTGCAGAAGCTCCAGGCAGGCATCCGTGCATTGGAATCCCAGCTCCTGGACGCCCTGCGGCTGGACCTGGGCAAGGATCCCTGCGAGGGGTATATGACCGAGATCGGGATGGTCCTGGGGGAGATCCGCTATCAGCTCAAATATTTGGAGCGGTTTGCCGCCCCCAGGCGGGTGCCCACTCCCCTGGCCCAGTTCCCTGGCCGGAGCCTGCGGATCCCCCAGCCCTATGGGAATGTGCTCGTCATCAGCCCCTGGAACTATCCGGTCATGCTCAGTCTGGAGCCCCTGGTGGACGCTTTGGCGGCGGGAAACACGGTGTTGCTCAAGCCCAGCGACGCATCTCCCCATACCTCTCTGGTGCTGCAGAAGCTCATTGGCATGTGCTTCCCCCAAAAGTACGTGGCTGTTGTCACTGGCGGCAGGGCAGAAAACCAACAGCTGCTGGATCAAAAGTTTGACTATATCTTCTTCACCGGCGGGAAGACGGTGGGACGGGTGGTCCTGGAGAAGGCCGCCAAGCACCTGACTCCCGTGACCCTGGAACTGGGCGGCAAGAGCCCCTGTATTGTGGATGCCACGGCAAATCTGGATGTGGCGGCCAGGCGTATTGTCTTTGGCAAATTTCTCAATGGGGGGCAGACCTGCGTGGCCCCCGACTACCTGCTGGTGCAGGAGGAAGTCAAAGAGCCCCTTCTGCGGCACATGGCCCGGTGGATCCGGCGGTTCTATGGGGCGGATCCGTTGAACAATCCCCAGTATGGCAGAATTGTCAACCAGAAGCACTACGACCGCCTCATGGGCCTGATCCAGGGGGAGCAGGTGTTCCTGGGGGGCCTGGGCAACGGCAGGGATCGGATTGCCCCCACCATTCTGACGGGGGTCTCCCCCAAGAGCCCCATCATGCAGGAGGAGATCTTTGGTCCCATCCTGCCGGTGCTGACCTTCTCCCACCTGGAGCAGGCCATCGCTTTTGTCAACAGACGGCCCAAACCCCTGGCCCTCTACCTCTTTACAGAGAGTCCGGCGGCCAAACGTAGGGTTCTCTCCGCCTGCTCCTTTGGCGGAGGCTGTGTCAATGACACCATCATCCATCTGGCCAGCAGCCATCTGCCCTTTGGCGGCGTGGGGGAGAGCGGGATGGGGGCCTACCACGGAAGAGCGGGATTTGACACCTTCACCCACTGGCGCAGTGTGGTGGACAAGGGCACCTGGCTGGATCTGCCTCTGCGATACCCCCCCTACACCAAGGTGGGGCAGGCGCTCCTGCGGCTCTTTCTGCAGTAGAGGGAGGGCTTGACAGCATCGATGGTGACAGAATCCTTTTACCGCGCCCTCTTCCGCCCCTTTCAGGGGCACCCGGGGCGTGTCAAGGCCCTTCAAATGACCAACCGCCTGCTGACAGGCATCACCTATGCCGCCTACCCCCTTCTGCTGGGGTATCTTGCCCTGGGGCAGGACCCCCGCTTTTGGCGGGTGCTGTTGGTGCCGGGGATCTCCTTTGTGGCGGTGAGTCTCTTCCGCCGCTGGTGTTCCGCACCCCGGCCCTATGAGGTACTGAACATCCGGCCTTTGATCCCCAAGGATACCCGGGGCAAGTCCTTCCCCAGCCGCCATGTCTTTTCCATCGGTATCATCGCCATGGCCTTTGGATATCTCTGGCCATGGGCAGGATGTGCCTTTGGCGTGGCAGGGGTGCTGTTGGCGGTGATCCGGGTGGTATCCGGCGTACATTTCCCAAGGGATGTGCTGGCAGGGGCCCTCATTGCCATTGTATTGGGATCTATCGGATTCTACTTAGTGTAGAACAATAAATAAAAATAACGATTAGGTGACAGATGCACCAAAGAGGCCGAGAAATTCTTCCCGGCCTCTTTGCTTGCGGTTTCATTATAAATAAAGCTGGGCCATCCATGGCATCGCACCATGGATGCCGGCGTGGACAGTTGCAGTGGGGGAGCCAGCGCCGCGGCCCTATCCTGAAGTTGTCCATCCCATGGGCAGTAGGACAACATAGGGGCGGACACCAAACCGGCATCCGCCCTCGCCCATGGGATCCACATTATTTGAAGAACTTATCCCAGTAGCCCAAAACCAGAACGGCCAGCACCACCAGGGGCAGCACATAGGTCACATAGCCCCGCACCCACTTGGGGAACTTGACACCCTTGCCGCTGTCGGTCTCCTTGATAAAGTTATCCCAGCCCCAGCCGTAGCGGCTCACACAGAAGAGCAGGTACACCAGGCTTCCGATGGGCAGCAGGTTGTTGGAGACCAAAAAGTCCTCCAGATCCTGGATGGTGGTGCCGGCTCCCAGGGGCGCGAAGTCGCTCCACAGGTTGAAGCCCAGCACACAGGGCATGGAGAGCAGGGCAATGAGTACCCCATTGACCAGAACCGCCTTGGTCCGGCTCCAACCCCACAGATCCTTGGCAAAGCTGATGATGTTTTCAAACACGGCAATGATGGTGGACAGGGATGCAAAGGTCATGAACACAAAGAACAGCGCTCCCCAGATCTGTCCCCCGGCCATCTGGTTGAAGACATTTGGTAGGGTGACAAACACCAGCCCCGGCCCCTGGGTCTGATCCAATCCAAAGGCGGAGCAAGCCGGAAAGATGATGAGCCCGGCCATAATGGCCACGGTGGTGTCTAGGGCGGTGATGCGCATCACCTCACCAGTGAGCCGGTGCTCCTTGCCAATGTAGGAGCCAAAGATGGCCATGGCGCCGATGCCAAGGCTCAGGGTGAAAAAGGACTGGCCCATGGCGGCAAAGATCACCTCGCCCAGACCGTTTTCAGCCTCCATCATGCGGTTCAGGTCGGGCAGAAGGTAGAATTTGAGCCCCTCGCCGCCGCCAGGCAGGGTGACGCTGCGCACGCAGAGGATGAGCATGGTCACAAAGAGGCAGACCATCATCACCTTGGTGATGCGCTCCACACCCTTTTGCAGCCCCAAGCTGCAGATGAAAAAGCCCAAAAAGACCGTCAGCAGCATCCAACCGGTCATATAGCCCGGCCGGGCGAGCATGTCGTTGAATACGCCGCCCACCTGTTCCGGGTTCAGGCCCTGGAACTCGCCCATACACATTTTAAAGAAATAGGCGATCATCCAGCCGCAGACAGTGGTGTAAAACATCATGAGCAGGTAGTTGCCCGCCATACCGGCGTAGCTGTACCAGTGCCACTTGCTCCCCTTGGGCTCCAGCACATGAAAGCTCCTGGCGATGGACCGCTGGCTGGCGCGCCCTACAGAAAATTCCATGACCATAATGGGAATCCCCAAAATCACCAAAAAGACCAGATAGATCAATACGAAGGCGGCGCCGCCGTATTGACCGGTGATAAACGGAAAGCGCCAGACATTGCCCAGGCCGATGGCGCATCCTGCGGAAATTAGAATGAAGCCGAGCCGGGACGAGAATTTTTCCCGTTCTTGCATGAGAGAATCCTCCTCCTCGTCTGTTCAAAGTGATGGCGCCCATCCCGCTGATTCCGCCCGTGGGGTGGGTGCCTTTCCATCATAGCCCGGGGATACAAGGATTGTCAATAAAAATTTTACAAATTGGCCAAAATTGAACCATATTTTGTCACTCCATCACAAGAAATGTTCCATTGTCCCATCGCTGGCCTCTTTGCGGAGCCCTCTGGCCCAGCAATTTTGCGGTTCAATCCCAGTGGGCGGCATGCCCACTGATTTTGGGAGATTGACGGCCAAGGGCGGAGCCGGTATAATGAAAACAAGATATGTCATCTCTTGGAGGACAGTGTTCCTCCCCGGAAGGTCCGTCGGCGACCGGAGGAGATCCATGGAAAATCGCACAGAATTCAGCAACAGAGGTACCCTGCCGTGTGGGAAGGGTACCTCTGCGCCTTTTTCTGAGGGGAGCTCCACCCCTGCAGGGGGTGTGGCCTCCCGCGCCCGATCCCCATGGGTCTCCCTTCTGGTGCCAAATTCCATCCTCTGCCGTCTCCTGGTGTCAGGGGGCGGCCTTGTGCTGTTGTGGGGGGTGCTGCAGCTGCTGATCCATGTGGGGTACACCTGCCCCATCCAGGCCCTGCTGCATGTTCCCTGCCCGGGGTGTGGAATGACCCGGGCGCTGGAAGCGGCCCTCCACCTCCAGTTCGCCCAGGCATGGAGGGCCCATCCCCTCTACCCCCTTCTGCTGGGATACGGGGTGTGGTTGCTGGTGAGCTATTGGCGCAGAGGATTTCGGGGGTTTCCCTGGCGGTGGTGGGCAGGCAGCCTGACCCTATTTTTGGCTCTGGTTTGGCTGCTGCGCCTGGCCGGTTTGCTGCCCTGGGCATAGCCTGTGGGGGAGAGGTCCCATGAGATGACGCTCTGGACTGTGAAACAGAAAGGACGGAAGAACATGTTAGGAAAAATCATGGATACCATCGGCTTGGTGTCCCAGGTAGACCCCGAGGTGGGGAGGGCCATGGAGGAGGAGCTGGGCCGCCAGCGCAGGAACCTGGAGCTCATCGCCAGTGAAAACCTGGTCTCCCCGGCGGTGATGGCCGCCATGGGGTCGGTTCTCACCAACAAGTATGCCGAGGGATACCCCGGCAGGCGGTACTATGGCGGGTGTGAGTATGTGGACGTGGTGGAAAACATCGCCCGGGACCGTGCAAAGACCCTCTTTGGGGCGGAGCATGCCAACGTGCAGCCCCACTCCGGAGCCCAGGCCAACCTGGCGGTGTACCAGGCCCTGGTCAAACCCGGGGACACGGTGTTGGGCATGAACCTTGCCCACGGCGGCCACCTGACCCATGGCTCCCCAGTGAACTTCTCCGGCCAGCTCTATCACATCATCCCCTATGGGGTGGATGAGGAGACTGGGCTGATCGATTACGACAAACTCTACGATCTGGCCATGGAGCACCGGCCCAAAATGATCATCGCCGGAGCTAGCGCCTATCCCAGAACCATCGACTTTGAAAAATTTGGACAGGTGGCAAGGGAATGCGGAGCCTACCTCTTTGTGGACATGGCCCACATTGCCGGGTTGGTGGCAGCGGGACTCCACCCCTCTCCCGTGCCCTATGCGGATGTGGTGACCACCACCACCCACAAAACCCTGCGGGGCCCCAGGGGCGGTATGATCCTCTGTAAACAGGAGCTGGCCAAGGCCATCGACAAGGCGGTCTTCCCCGGCACCCAGGGGGGACCCCTCATGCATGTCATTGCTGCAAAGGCGGTCTGCTTTGGGGAGGCCCTTAAGCCGGAGTTCCAGGCCTACCAATCCCAGATCCTCAAAAATGCCGCAGCTCTGGCGGACGGCCTCCTGCGCCGGGGATTCCAACTGGTGTCCGGCGGGACGGACAACCACCTGATCCTCCTGGATCTGCGCAACAAGGGCATCACCGGCAAGGAGTTGGAGCAGCGGCTGGACCAGGTGTTTATCACCGTCAATAAGAACGCGGTGCCCAACGATCCCACCGGCCCCAACGTCACCAGCGGCATCCGCATCGGAACTCCTGCCGTGACCACCCGCGGTCTGGTGGAGGCGGATATGGAGGAGATTGCGGAGCTGATCCGCCTGACGGTGGAGGACTTTGAGGCCCGCGGGGATGAGATCCGCAGCCGGGTCCAGGGGATCTGTCAAAAGTATCCCCTCTACCAATAGTGGACCTGTCATGGGGCAATATCCCTAGAAGCGTAGGAACCCCTCCCCACATCTGAGGTGGGGAGGGGTTCCGTTTCAGAAGAAGGAGGAAAGGCTCTGTAAACCTTTGGATCACGGGTTTTGAGGAGCCCCTGTGGCATACAGATTGACGGCACAATCCCGCGGCCCTCTCCACGAAAGCGGGCTTTTGGTCGGATGCCTGAGAGAAAGCTGAAACATTTCAAGGAACTGCCCCCCTTGGTCCTCCTTTTGTGCTATACTTAGCTGTGTGATCGAGCGGCAGAGGGCGGCAGGGCCCTCTGTGGGATATACTGCCATGTTGAGGCAAGGAGGAATGGATATGACTGCACCTTTGGCGGACCGCCTGCGGCCCACCACACTGGATGAGGTGGTGGGCCAGCGGCACCTGCTGGGCCCTGGGAAGATTCTGCGGGAGGTGGCCCAGACCGGGAACATCCCCAATCTCATTTTCTACGGGCCCGCTGGCGTGGGCAAGACCACTGTGGCCCGCATTTTGGCCAAGGGCTGCGGCAAGCCCCTGCACAAGCTCAACGGGACCTCCTGCTCCACCTCGGATTTGAAGGAGGTGGTGTCCCAGCGGGACACCATTGAGGGGCGCAACGGGGTGATCCTCTACCTGGATGAGATCCAATATCTCAATAAAAAACAACAGCAGACCCTGCTGGAATACATGGAGGACGGCTCCATCACCCTCATTGCCTCCACCACGGAGAACCCCTATTTCTACGTCTATACGGCCATCCTCAGCCGCAGCACCGTCTTTGAGTTTAAGCCGGTGGAGCCCCAGGACATCCGCCCTGCACTGGATCGCGGCATCCGTCAGCTGGAGCAGGATCTGGGCTGCGCCGTCCAGGGGGAGGAGGACGCCCTACAGGCCATCTGTACCGCCTGTGGGGGGGATGTGCGCAAGGCGCTGAACATTCTGGAGCTGGTCGCCAGCGCCGCGCCGGAGGTGGAGGGGGTGCGCACCCTCACGCCAGAGGTGGTGGCTCAGGCCACCCAGCGGGCCCCCCTGCGGTATGACCGGGACGCGGACGAGCACTATGACATCCTCTCCGCCTTCCAAAAGTCCATCCGGGGCTCGGACGAAAACGCGGGGCTCCACTATCTGGCAAGGCTCCTGGAGGCGGGGGATCTCATCTCCCCCTGCCGGCGGCTGCTGGTCATGGCCAGCGAGGACGTGGGTCTGGCCTATCCCCAGGCGGCCTCCATCGTCAAGGCCTGTGTGGACAGCGCCTTTCAGTTGGGCCTGCCGGAGGCCCGCATCCCCCTGGCCCAGGCGGTGATTCTCCTGTGCACCGCGCCAAAGTCCAACTCGGCCATCATGGCCATTGATGCCGCCCTGGCGGATGTGCGCAAGGGGAACATTGGCAATGTGCCCCTGCACCTGAAGGATTGCCACTACGAGGGAGCCAAAAAGTTGGGGCGGGGCGGCTACCAGTATGCCCACGATTTTCCCAACGGCTATGTGTCCCAGCAGTACCTCCCTGACGCCATTAAGGACCGGGTCTACTACCACTTTGGCGCCAACAAGACCGAGCAGGCCGCCCTGGCCTACCGGCAAAAGATTCTGCAGGCGGAGCAGGAGCGCCTCAAGCAGAAATAGAGGGAGCTGCCTTTCTCACAAAAGCAAGCAAAAAGGTCCGGGACATTGGTCCCGGACCTTTTTGACGGTCTATCTCATACAAAAGGAGATGGCATTAGGTCATGGTTGCCCCGTCCACCGACAGCACAGCGCCGGTGACATAGCTGGCCAGGTCGCTGGCCAGGAACAGGTAGGCGTTGGCGATATCCTCCGGCTCGCCGATGCGGCCCAGGGGGATGGATTGAATCAGGGGCTGAATCATGGCGTCAGGCAGGGCAGCCACCATATCGGTGCGGATGACGCCAGGGGCCACAGCATTGACCCGGATGTGATCCTTGCCCAGTTCCCGGGCCAAGGATTTGGTCAGGCCGTTGACGGCAAACTTGGAGGCAGGGTAGGCACAGCCGGCGGCCTGGCCGTAGAGGCTGACCATGGAGCTGGTGTTGATGATGACGCCGCCCCCCTGCTCCTTCATGATGCGGGCTGCCGCCTGGGCACAGTAGAACACGGCGTTGACATTCAGCGCGATGGTCTTGTCAAAGTCCTCAGGCTTGTAGTCATAGAGCCGGTCCCTGGCGGATACACCGGCGTTGTTGCCCAGAATATCCAGGCGGCCGTACCGGTCTTTCACCTGCTGGAAGGCATCGGCAATCTCCTGGGGATTGTTCAAATCCGGCGCAATGCCCATGACCCGGTCCCCATACTCCTTGAGCTTGTCCAACGCCTTGTTTACCGACTCCATCCGGGAACCGGCAATGGCCACATTGGCCCCTTCCTCCAAAAACTTTTTGGCGATGGCAAAGCCAATGCCGCGGGTTCCTCCAGTGACAACCGCTGTTTTGCCCTGTAACAACATTGTGACAACCACCTTTCTTTTCATCCATGGGGCCCGGGTCTGCCTCCCTGTGGGAGGCCTGTCCCCTTGGGGCGGGCCCTCTTTTGAGCATACCACACCCGATCCAAAAGGAAGGGAGAAATTTGTAAAAGAACCTGGGAGCTGGTCCGGCTTTTTGAACTTTAGCGGGGCTGTCCCCGCGCCACCGGCCGCTGCGCCTTTCCCTTACAATGTTAGAATACATCAAACTTGACCTGCCCTCAAGCACCATTTTGCCAGAATTTTATAAGGCCAGATTGTGAAACTTCCCCTGCCCGCCGATGGGGAGGCCGAGGGAGCCTCCCCTGGGTGTTTGAACTTAGGGTTGATCCGATCCAGGCGGGTCGAACCAGGTCTGCACGGTCTTGCGGCAGCCGGTGGGGGAATACTGCCAGTGGGAGAGATGGTTCCCCTGGACAAAGTAGTGGAACTCCCTGGGGTGGTAACTGGCGTGAAAAGCATCCACGATGATGAGTTTGACCTTCATCTTCTCCGGGATCATACTCTTGATGTACACGCTGGCCTGCTGCCCCACAGTCACCTGATCCTTGGGCTCGGCAAGGCCCGCCAGGTTGGGGGTCAGCTCTACAAAGATGCCGTACTCCTCCACCGAGCGCACAATTCCCGCCACCGTCTCACCGGGGGAGAAGAGGGCGGCGTTCTCCTCCCAGGTGCCCAACAGCTCCTTGTGGGTCAGGGTGATGCGCCCATGTTCCCCAAAATCCCGCACCACGGCCCGGATGTTCTGTCCCACAGACATCCGATCCCCTGGGTGGGAGATGCGGGAGACAGAGATGGCGTCGATGGAGATGAGGGAGGGAATGCCGCACCCGATGTCCACAAAGCAGCCGAAGGACTCCAGGTGGGTGACCCTGGCGTCGATGATATCCCCCGGGACCAGGTGGGAGAGGTATTCCCTCTGGCACCGCTCCTGGACCAGCCGCCGGGAGAGCAGCGGTACCTGGCGGCCCCCCTGTTGGGTAAAGCCGGTAATGACAAAGCAGACCGGTTTGTTCACCCGGGAGATGATGGAGATATCCCGGGTGTAGCCCTCCCGAATGCCCAGGGCACACTCCTCCTTGGGCATGAGGGCCCTGGTAAAGCCCAGATCCACCTGGAGGTTGTGGGAGGAATCGCACACAACGGCCCTGGCCTCCAGAATCTTGCCCAGGCGTTGGGCCTCCTGGAGGGTCTGCATATTTTTCAAATAGGCCAGATTCTCCGGGAGGTCGATCCGCAGCCCCTCCGGCAGATAGTCAGACATGTTTTTACCTCCTTCTACTTGCGAACACGGCCAACCTGCCGCAAGGCGTCATTTGTTCCATGTATATTGTCTGCGGTCAAAACCTATGCCTCGGGATCTGTGGCCGGCGGGGGGCGGGCGGCCCCAAAAGGAAATTGCATTTGTACCATGCTTTTGCTATAATGAAAGAATCGGAAAATGGGGAGGTGTATCCTGTGGATGTGCAGGTGGGCGACGTGTTGCAGATGAAAAAGCCCCACCCCTGTGGGGAAAATCACTTTTTGGTGCTGCGCACAGGGATGGATTTTAAAATCCGCTGTGTCAAATGCGGCAGAGAGGTGATGATTCCCCGTTCCAAGGCGGAGAAGAATATTAAAAGGATTATCCGGGAAGAAAAATAGAAGAATATTGGAGGAACCAATCACATGTTTGACCGTTTGCAAGGGGCGGAGAACCGCTTCAACGAGATTGCCATGCGCCTGACCGAGCCGGGCGTTGCAGGAGATCCCCAGCAGTATGCGGCCCTGATGAAGGAGTACCGCTCCCTGGAGCCCATTGTGGAAAAATACCGGGAGTATGCCGCGGCCAAAAAGGCCATGGAGGAGGCCCTGGAGATGTTGGAGGAGGGCGGCCTGGAGCCGGACTTCAAGGAGATGGTGGAGGAGGAGTTCCACGCCAACAAGAACAAACTCCCCGACCTGGAGCAGGAACTGAAGATCCTCCTGCTGCCCAAGGACCCCAACGATGACAAAAACATCATCATTGAGATCCGCGGCGGCGCCGGCGGCGAGGAGGCGGCCCTCTTTGCCAACTCCCTCTACCGTATGTACAGCATGTACGCCGAGGGCCGGGGCTGGAAGGCGGAGGTGCTCAATGCCAATCAGACCGAGCTGGGGGGCTATAAGGAGATCTCCTTCCTCCTGGAGGGGGAGGGGGCCTACTCCCGCCTGAAGTATGAGATGGGGGTTCACCGGGTCCAGCGGGTGCCGGAGACGGAGGCCTCCGGCCGCATCCACACCTCCACCGTCACGGTGGCGGTACTCCCCGAAGCTGAGGAGGTGGAGCTGGAGATCGACCCCAAGGATCTGAAGATTGACACCTACCGCTCCAGCGGCGCAGGGGGACAGCACATCAACAAGACCTCCTCCGCCATCCGCATCACCCACCTGCCCACGGGCACGGTGGTGGAGTGCCAGGACGAGCGCAGCCAGTATAAGAACAAGGATAAGGCTATGAAGATCCTGCGCTCCCGCCTGCTGGAGGAGAAGCAGCGGGCCCAGGACGAGCAGATCGCCAGCGAGCGCCGTTCCCAGGTGGGGACCGGGGACCGGTCGGAGCGCATCCGCACCTACAACTATCCCCAGGGCCGGGTGACGGACCACCGCATCGGCCTGACCCTCTACCGCCTGGAGGAGGTCCTCAACGGAGACCTGGATGAGATCATCGACGCCCTGATCACCTACGACCAGACAGAGAAGCTCAAGGCGAGTTCAGAAGAGTAAGGGAAGGATTTTTCATGCCGGAAACGGTATTGCTTGATGCAAAAAAGCCCCAGGATCTGGAGCGGGCCGCCCAGTGGCTCCGCCAGGGGGAACTGGTGGCCCTGCCCACAGAGACGGTCTACGGCCTGGGGGCCAATGCGCTGGACGAGCGGGCCGTCCGGGAGATCTATGTGGCCAAGGGCCGCCCCCAGGACAATCCCCTCATTGTCCACATTAGCCGCTGGGAGGAGCTGGAGGACCTGGTCACCCAGATTCCACCCCAGGCCAAACAGCTGGCCGATGCCTACTGGCCCGGCCCCATGACCATGATCCTGCCAAAGAGCCATAGGATTCCCCTGGCCACCTCCGGTGGACTGCCCACGGTGGCCATCCGCATGCCCTCCCATCCGGTGGCTCGGGAGGTGATCCGCAGGGCTGGGGTGCCCATTGCGGCCCCTTCGGCCAACCTCTCTGGCCATCCCAGCCCCACCACGGCCCAGCACTGTGTCCACGATCTGTGGGGCCGGGTGCGGGCCATTTTGGATGGGGGACCCTGCCAGGTGGGGGTGGAATCCACGGTGCTGACCCTCTGCACCCCGGTGCCCCGGCTTTTGCGGCCAGGGGCCGTGACCCCCGAGCAGCTCCGGGCGGTGCTGGGGGAGCTGGAGGTGGACCCGGCGGTGCTCCACCGCATTGCAGAGGACGCGGTGGTCAGCTCCCCTGGCATGAAGTATAAACACTATGCTCCCAAGGCCCATGTGACCATTGTGGATGGGGATCTTGACGCCTTTGCCGCCTATGTGGGGACGCACCAGGGGGATGGGGTGTGGGCCCTGTGCTTTCAGGGGGAGGAGGGGCGCATCCCCGGCCGGTCCCTGACCTACGGCAGGCAGGAGGACCCTGCCAGCCAGGCCCAGGCCCTATTTGACGCCCTGCGAATGTTGGATGAACTGGGGGCCCAGCGGGTCTTTGCCCGCTGCCCCAACCGGGAGGGCGTGGGCCTGGCCGTCTACAACCGGCTGCTGCGGGCCGCCGCCTTTGAGGAGATCGCGCTATGAAAAAAACGTTGGTGGTGGGCTTGACCGGCCAGAGCGGCGCAGGCAAGTCCACAGTCAGTCAGCTGATGGCCCAGGAGGGCTGCACCATCATCGATGCCGATGAGATCGCCCGGCAGGTGGTCTCTGATGGCACCGACTGCCTGGTGGACCTGGCCCTGGCCTTTGGCTGCGAGATCCTAAACCAGGATGGAACCCTCAACCGGCGCCGGCTGGGGAACCTGGTCTTTGGGGATAAGAAAAAGACCCAGAAGCTCAATCAGACCATCCTGCCCTATATTCTCAGGGAGATCCAACGCCAGGTGGATCTGGCCCGGCAACGGGGCGGGGAACTGGTGATTTTGGATGCCCCCACGTTGTTTGAAAGCGGGGCGGATCAGTTCTGTGACCAGATTGTCTCGGTCATTGCTCCGGAGCAGATGCGCTACAACCGGGTCCTTCTGCGGGATGACCGGACAGAGGAGGAGATCCGGGCCCGCTTTGCATCCCAGCATGAGGATGCCTATTACACCAAGCGCAGCCAGTTTGTCATTTCCAACGACAAGAACCGGAACCATCTGGCCGGCCAGACCTGGATGGTGTTGGAAAAGCTCCGGCAGCTGCAGGAGAAGATGGAGAAGAGCCAATGAGGCGGGCGGTCAAGTGGTTCCTTCTGTTGGGGGCCCTGGCTGTGATCCTGGTGGTGGCGTCTGTCTGGGGATACCGCTTCTACATGGAGCGGATGTACCCCATCCAGTATCAGGAGTGGGTGGAGCAGTACAGCCAGGAATATGGGGTGCCCAAATCCCTGGTCTACAGTGTCATCCGCTCCGAGAGCAGCTTCCGGCCGGATGCGGAGTCCAGCGTGGGGGCCAGGGGCCTGATGCAGATCACCGAGCAGACCTTCCAGTGGGCCCAGATGCGCCACAACCTGACGGAGGAGACCTTTGACGATCTGTTTGATCCCCAGATCAACATCCGCTATGGCACCTACATCCTCTCCCTGCTGCTGGAGGAGTTTGGCTCCGTGCAGAACGCCCTGTGCGCCTACCACGCGGGATGGGGCGTCACTCAGGAGTGGCTTGCGGATCCGGAGATCACCCCCGATGGCACCACCATCACCAACATTCCCTACGGGGACACCCGCGCCTATGTGAGAAAGGTGCTGGATACCCAGGAGATTTATCGGGAACTCTATGGGATAGAAGATGAAAACCCAGGCCTCCAGGCCAATTGAATGGGATAAAGGAGGAAGCCGCAATGGCAGAAAAAAGCAAGGGGAAACTTTTAGCAGAGCAGCTGCTGGACGAGGGCAAGCACTTCTGCGAGCAGATGGACCAGCAGGAGCTGGAGCGGGCGGATCTGTTCTGTGAGGAGTACAAGGAGTTCCTCGCCTCCTGTAAGACCGAGCGGGAGTGTGTGGACTATGTGGTTCCCCTCCTGAAGAGCAGCGGCTATGTGCCCTTTGTCCCCGGCACCAAGTACCAGCCGGGGGATAAGGTCTACTACAACAACCGGGGCAAGGCCCTGGCCTTTGCCACCATTGGCACCCGCTCCTTTGCAGACGGGGTCAAGATCATGGCTGCCCATATCGATAGCCCCCGGCTGGATCTGAAGCCCCGTCCCCTCTATGAGGAGGCGGAGCTGGCCCTGTTGAAGACCCACTACTACGGCGGCATCAAAAAGTACCAGTGGCCCGCCATGCCCCTCTCCCTCCACGGGGTGGTGGTGCGCAGGGACGGCACCAGCTTTGCAGTGAACATCGGCGAAGACCCGGCGGACCCGGTCTTCTGTGTCACCGACCTGCTGCCCCACCTGGCGGACGAGCAGGCCAAGCGCCAGGTCAAGGACGCCATCAAGGGGGAGGAACTGAATGTTCTGGTGGGTTCCCGCCCCTTCCTGGACGACCAGGTGAGCCAGAAGGTCAAGCTCAATGTGGCCAACATCCTCTTTGAAAAGTATGGCATGGTGGAGAAGGACTTCCTCTCTGCAGAGCTCTGTGTGGTGCCCGCCTTCCCTGTGCGGGATGTGGGGTTGGACCGGAGCATGATCGGCGCCTATGGCCACGATGACCGGGTGTGTGCCTACACCGCCTTGAAGGCCGCGCTGGAGGTCAAGAGCCCAGCCTATACCCTGGTCACCGTCCTGGCGGACAAGGAGGAGACTGGCTCCGACGGCAACACCGGCATGAATTCTGCCTTTTTCCGCTACTTTATTGCCGATTTGGCGGCGGCCCACGGTGTGCCGGAACGGGTTGTTCTCTCCCGTTCCCAGTGTCTGTCTGCGGATGTGAACCTGGCCTTTGACCCCACCTTCCCAGACGTGACCGAGTCCCGCAACACCGCCTATTTGAACCACGGTGTGGTGGTGACCAAGTACACCGGCGCCCGGGGCAAATCCTCCACCAATGACGCCTCGGCGGAGTTTATGGGTAAGATCCGCTCCATTCTGGACCGGGGGAACGTCCAGTGGCAGACAGGGGAGCTGGGCAAGGTGGACATGGGCGGCGGCGGAACCGTGGCCATGTATATCTCTGCCCTCAATGTGGATGTGGTGGACATTGGCGTGCCAGTGCTCTCCATGCATGCCCCCTTTGAGGTGGTGTCCAAGAGCGACGTCTACATGACCTACCGCGCCTTTGTGGAGTTCGGCAGGGATGCGGATGACAGAATCTAGAAGTTTGTAAATCCAATGGCCGGCGCCGGTCCCTGCCTGCAGCGGGGGAGGCGCTGGCCTTTGTCGCCGGCGGCGGACGGACTCGTCCCAATATGGCAGTATGAGGGATCTCATGTGGGGGCCTGTGAGGGCTCAAAAAAATTTTGACAGATGATGAAAGGATTTCTTCTCCTCAGACGTATTCCTAGTAGAAACCCAATCAAATCAATAGGAGGATGAAATCATGAACAAAAAGATGTTGCTTGCCATCGGTATTTCCCTGGTGCTGGCCGGAAGTGTGACCGCCTATGCTGCCTCTGGCTCTGCAGAGGAGGTAGGGACCCAGGATTCCGTCTCCAATGGGAGTGCCACCCAAACAGTCTGTCCCAGGGAGGACTGCCCCAACGATGGGATCTGCCCGCAGGATGGCACCGGTTGTCAGTACCGTCTGGGATGGCAGGAGGAGAGCCAAACAGTAGAAACGGGCACCGCTGGCGATGAGGACGCCTCTACGGGAGGAACCGTTGCAGATTGTCCCCGGGAGGACTGCCCCAACGGTGGGATCTGCCCACAGGATGGCACTGGCTGCCAGTACCGTCAGGGACACCACAACGGGGCGCAGGGCCATGGCCAGGGTGCCTGCCATCGGGGTGAAAACTGCCCTCTGGGAAATGCCTGCCCCCGCAGCGAGGGCAACTAGCTTTACGTTCCAATGGCGCCAAAAATAGGGGATAGGAAGGGACGTCCATGCGCAGTGAGCAGCAGGCCAACTGGGCCATCGACCAGTATGCAGATACGGTTCAGCGGATCTGCACGCTGCATCTGAAAAACCAGGCGGATGCGGAGGATATCTTTCAGACGGTTTTTCTCAAGTATGTGACCTACCCGGGCAGCTTTGAAAATCAAGAGCACGAGCGGGCATGGATCATCCGGGTCACCATCAACGCCTGTAAAGATCACCTCAGGCATCTGTTCCGCAGCGCCACCATTCCCTTGGAGGAGATTGCGGAGCCTGCGCAGCCGCTGCCGGAGGACTACAGTGAAGTGCTGGAGGCGGTTCAGTCCCTGCCCCCAAAATATCGGGATGTGGTGTATCTCCACTTCTATGAGCAGTATTCTGCCGTGGAGATTGGGCGCATTTTAAGAAAGAATGTCAACACCATCTACACCCGTCTGGACCGTGCCAAAAAAATGCTCAAGGAAAAATTGGGAGGTGATGACCTTGCCGAACCGCATTCAGAAGGCCTTTGACCAGATTCACGCCTCCCCTGGACAGAAGGAGCGTACCAAACGGTTCCTGGCCCAACAGACCCTTCTGGCGAGAGAACCCAAGGGCCGCCCCATCCGCCGGTGGGCAATGGCATTGGCCTGCTGCTTGATGGTGGCCCTGGGCCTGTCTGGTTATCTCTTCTACACCACGCCGGTGGCGGCCATCAGTGTGGATATCAACCCATCGGTGGAGCTGCAGGTGAACCGGTTCGGCCGGGTGATCTCCCTGACCAGTTATAACCAGGATGCCCAGGATCTGACCCAGGAGCTCCAGGTGGAAAACTGTAGTTACCAACAGGCCATCCAACTGCTTCTGGAACAGAGCCAGTCCATGGGATACCTGAAGGAAAACGCCTGGATCAGCATCTGTGTGGTCACAGATGACCAGACTCTCAGCAGCGAGATGCAGCAACAGGTCGCCGCCTGTACGGGGCAGTACCAGAATGTGGAGTGCTCTGGGGCTGGGAGTGAAGAACACCATGCGGCCCAGGAGGCAGGGGTCTCCATGGGCAAGTACCGGGCCTTTCTGCGGCTGCAGGAATTGGACCCCTCCATCACCTTGGAACAGGTGATGGACCTCTCCATGGGGGAACTCCATGACTGGATCCACTCCTTTGGCCAGGATGGCGCCCAGAGTGGCAGTAATGGCCAAGGGTACGGACACGGGCACGGGAACCATGGTGCCAACCATATGTCATAGCGGGGGGGCGTCTTCGCTTAGGACTGGCCTCAGAGGAAACAATTTGTCTGATCTTCCAGAAAAAACAAAAAAGCTCCTGACATTTTCGTCAGGAGCTTTGGCTTTGTGGAGAGAAAAACCTATTGACAGAAAAAATTCTATCAACTATAATTGTATAATGTATCATTATGGATAGGTATGGCCTTGTTCGTATCTAGTATACCATAGGATACGACAGAATTCAATAGGTTTTTGCAAAAGCACGGTTTTTTCATTGGCGATCTGTGTTCTTTGCACAAGGGTAAATAGATGGAATGGAGTGATAAGCCTATGGTGAATGTCAAGCCGGTACAGTTAGGGAAAAATGTCCGCATGAGCTTTTCACGCATCAACGAAGTGTTGGATATGCCCAACCTCATTGAGGTGCAGAAGAACTCTTACCAGTGGTTTTTGGAGGAGGGCCTCAAGGAGGTCTTCAACGACATCTCTGAGATCACGGACTACCAAGGCAACCTGGTGCTGGACTTTATCGACTACCACCTGGAAGACAAACCCAAGTACACCATTGAGGAGTGCAAGGAGCGGGACGCCACCTATGCAGCCCCCCTGCGCGTCACTGCCAGCCTTTTGAACAAGGAGACAGGGGAGGTCAAGGAGCAGCACGACATCTTTATGGGCGACTTCCCCCTCATGACCGAGAGCGGCACCTTTATTATCAATGGCGCCGAGCGGGTCATTGTCTCCCAGCTGGTGCGCTCCCCCGGTGTCTACTACTCCATGACCCGGGATAAGGCCGGCCGGGAGCTGTACGCCGCCACCATCAACCCCAACCGGGGCGCCTGGCTGGAGTACGAGACCGACTCCAACAACGTCTTCTATGTCCGCATCGATAAAAACCGGAAACTCCCCATCACCACCTTTATCAAAGCGTTGGGCATCTCCACCAACGAGGCCATTCTAGAGTTTTTCCACAACGACGAAAAGATTGTTGCCACCCTGGAGAAGGACAGCACCAAGACCTATGAGGAGGCCCTCTTCGAGGTCTACCGCCGCTTGCGTCCCGGCGAGCCCCCCACGGTGGACAGCGCTCAGGCACACATTGACGCCCTGTTCTTTGACCCCAGGCGCTATGACCTGTCCAAGGTGGGCCGCTACAAATACAACAAAAAGCTGCAGATTGCCCCCAGGATCACCGGCAAGACCTTGGCCCGCCCTGTGGCCTCTCCGCTCACTGGCGAGGTGCTGGGGCAGGAGGGGGATATCCTCTCCAAGGAGCAGGCCCAGGCCATCCAGAAGGCCGGCGTGGACACCGTCTACATCCAAGTGGGGGAGCGGGAACTGAAGGTCATCTCCAACGGCATGGTGGACCTGGCGGATTTTGTCTCCTTTGATCCCCACGAGGTGGGCGTCAAAGAGAAGGTGCGCTTCTCCGTCCTCTGTGAGATCCTCAACAACGCTGAAAATGAGGAGGAGATCAAAGCTCAGATCAAGGCCCGCTTTGACGAGCTGATCCCCAAGCACATCATCAAGGATGACATCTTCGCCTCCATCAACTATCTGTGCAACCTGACCTACGACGTGGGCACCACCGACGACATCGACCACCTGGGCAACCGCCGCATCCGCTCTGTGGGCGAGCTGCTGCAGAACCAGTTCCGCATCGGTCTGTCCCGTATGGAGCGCGTCATCCGGGAGCGTATGACCACCCAGGCCCAGGATATGGACGTCATCACCGCCCAATCCCTCATCAACATCCGGCCGGTGGTCTCCGCCATCAAGGAGTTCTTTGGCTCCTCCCCCCTGAGCCAGTTCATGGATCAGAACAACCCTCTGGCTGAGCTGACCCACAAGCGGCGTCTCTCCGCCCTGGGCCCCGGCGGCTTGTCCAGAGACCGGGCCGGATTTGAGGTCCGCGACGTGCACTACAGCCACTATGGCCGCATGTGCCCCATTGAGACCCCTGAGGGCCCCAACATCGGGTTGATCTCTTACCTTGCCACCTTTGCCCGCATCAATGAGTACGGCTTTGTGGAGGCCCCCTACCGCCGGGTGGACAAGGCCACTGGAAGGGTCACCGACGAGGTGGTCTACATGACCGCCGACGTGGAAGATGAGTATGTGGTGGCCCAGGCCAACGAGCCCCTGGATGAAAACGGCTGCTTTGCCAACCAGCGGGTCAACGTCCGGGTGCGGGATGCCATCAAAGAGGTGGATCGCTCCCAGGTGGACTTTATGGACGTCTCCCCCAAGATGGTGGTGTCCGTGGCAACGGCCATGATCCCCTTCCTGGAGCACGATGATGCCAACCGCGCCCTCATGGGCGCCAACATGCAGCGCCAGGCAGTGCCTCTGCTCAAGACCGAGGCCCCCTATGTGGGCACCGGCATTGAGTACAAGGCCGCTGTGGATTCAGGCGTTGTGGTGGTCTCCAAGCACAACGGCACCGTGGAGCGGGTCTCCGCCAACGAGGTTGTGGTGCGCACCGATGACGGGGAGCTGGTTCCCTACCATCTGATGAAATTCATGCGCTCCAACCAGGGCACCTGCATCAACCAGCGTCCTGCTGTCAACAAGGGGGACGTGGTCAAGGTGGGCGATGTGCTGGCTGACGGCCCCGCCACCTGCAATGGAGAGATCAGCTTGGGCAAAAACGCCCTCATCGGCTTTATGACCTGGGAGGGCTACAACTACGAGGACGCCGTCCTCATCAACGAGCGCCTGGTGCGGGACGATGTGTACACCTCCATCCACATTGAGGAATATGAGGTGGAGGCCCGTGACACCAAGCTGGGGCCTGAGGAGATCACCCGGGACATTCCCAACGTGGGCGAGGATGCCCTCAAGGAGCTGGACGACCGGGGCATCATCCGTGTGGGCGCTGAGGTGCGCGCCGGTGATATCCTGGTGGGCAAGGTGACCCCCAAGGGCGAGACCGAGCTCAACGCCGAGGAGCGCCTGCTCCGGGCCATCTTTGGCGAGAAGGCCCGGGAGGTCCGGGATACCTCCCTGAAGGTGCCCCACGGCGAGTACGGCATCGTGGTGGATGTGAAAGTCTTTACCCGGGAGAACAGCGATGAGCTCTCCCCCGGCGTCAATATGGTGGTGCGCTGCTACATCGCCCAGAAGCGTAAGATCTCTGTGGGCGACAAGATGGCAGGACGCCACGGCAACAAGGGCGTTGTGTCCCGCATTCTGCCCCAGGAGGATATGCCCTTCCTGCCGGACGGAACCCCTCTGGACATTGTTTTGAACCCCTTGGGCGTGCCCTCCCGTATGAACATCGGTCAGGTGCTGGAGGTCCATCTGGGCCGCGCCGCAGCCGCCCTGGGCTGGAAGGTCATGACCCCCGTCTTTGACGGCGCTCAGGAGTCGGATATCCGTGCCTGCCTGAAGGAGGCCGGCCTGCGGGAGGATGGCAAGACGGTCCTCTACGACGGCCGTACTGGCGAGCCCTTTGATAACCCGGTCACGGTGGGCTACATGTACTTCCTCAAGCTCCACCACCTGGTTGACGATAAGATCCACGCCCGTTCCACCGGTCCCTACTCCCTGGTGACCCAGCAGCCTCTGGGCGGTAAGGCCCAGTTCGGCGGCCAGCGGTTCGGTGAGATGGAGGTGTGGGCCCTG
>CAJFOV010000014.1 GCA_904397835.1 Candidatus Aristotella avistercoris | reverse complement strand
TTGCCATGTTATAATAACCTCACGGCGTTCTCCGATTCAAAAGCAGCGCTTTTTCATCGGACGCCTGAGAGAACATTGTAACATTTAGAGGAACCGGCTCTGCGAGCCGTTGTTGATGTTATAATAACCTCACGGCGTTCTCCACTCCGAAAGCAAGAGCTTTCGTCGCGGACGCCTGAGAGAACGTTGTGACGTTTCGAAAAATTTGCCCTGTGTGCCCCTTACAGCAATCACCAAAACGACCATGCGGTGTGGGGATGTGGACTCTTCACGCCGGCATGTCATCCGACCATAGAAGGAGAGAACATACCATGTATCAGACCTTTGAGGAACTGCGCCAGGCGTGCCTGGGCTGCCAGAACTGCGAATTGGCCAAGACCCGCCACAATGTGGTCTTTGGCGTGGGGGCCCAGGATGCCGAGGTGCTCCTGGTTGGGGAGGGCCCTGGCGAAAATGAAGACTTGCAGGGTATCCCCTTTGTGGGCCGGGCCGGGGTCCTGTTGGACAAGTATCTCGCCGCCATCGACCTGTCCCGGGAGAAGAATGTCTACATCGCCAACATGGTCAAGTGCCGCCCGCCGCAAAACCGGGACCCCAAACCGGAGGAGATGGACTGCTGCATTGGGTACCTGCGCAACCAGGTGGCTTTGCTGCGCCCCAAGATCATTGTGTGTCTGGGGCGCATTGCCGCCCAGCGGATGCTCTCCCCCAACTTTCGGGTGACCAAGGAGCATGGGCAGTGGATCCAGAGCAACGGGGTCTGGATGATGGGCACCTTTCATCCGGCCGCCCTGCTGCGCACCCCCAGCAACAAGGGCGCCGCCCTGGAGGACTTCCTCTCCCTTCAGGAGAAGATCCGCCAGGTGTGTGAGCACACCTATTAGCCCTGTCCCACGGGGCAAACCGGGGCTTTCCAGGGCTTTTTGTGACCGTTTCCCCCTTTGGAGAATAACATACAGTAGTATGAAACACCAAAGGAGGATCTGATATGGCGGAGCAATGCAACGTCGCGTTCTTTTTAGGGGCGAACACCCCCAACGGATTTGTTTCCCTCTATGATTCCATGGCTTCCTACGAGGATGGGTGGCACCTGTATGTCATCAAGGGCGGGCCTGGAACTGGGAAATCCACCACCATGCGCCATCTGGCAGACGCCCTGGAGGGCAGCCAGCCGGTGGAGTACATCCACTGTTCCTCCGACGCTGACAGCTTGGACGCCATTCTTCTTCCCCAGACCAAGCTGGCCGTGTTGGACGGCACGCCGCCCCACCCCATGGAACCCAAATATCCCGGTGCCTATGAGACCTGCTTCTATCTCAACGACTGCTGGGACGAGGCCCTTCTGGTCAAGCGGGGGGATCGGATTGTCTCCCTCTTTCAGGAGATCGAGGGCCATCACCGGCAGGCCCGGCGCTTTCTCAACGCCGCAGGGGCCCTGCTGACCGACCGCAGCCGGGTGGCCGCCCGTGAGACGGACTACCACAAAATTGCCGGCTATGCCCGGCGCATGGCGGCCAAGGAGTTCTCCCCCACCGGGAACCCCCACCCCCGGGAGACCCTGCGGTTTTTGAGCGCCGTCACCGACCAGGGGCCCGTCTGCTTTTCTGAGACGTTGGAGGCCCTCTGTGACCGGGTCATCGCCCTGGAGGACCCCTATGGGGCCTCCGCCCAGCTGCTCATGAGCCTGCTGCGGGCCCACGCCCTGGAGCGGGGCCAGGATGTAATCTCCTGCTACTGCCCCATGGCGCCCCATGAGAAGCTGGAGCACCTGATTCTGCCCCAGCTGCGGCTGGGTTTTGTCACTGTAAATCCCTTCCACCCTATGGCGGAGCTCTCCACCTGGCGGACCATCCACGCCAGCCGGTTTACGGACACCAAGGCCCTCTCCGCCCACAAGCACATGCTCTCCTTCCACAAGCGGGCGGCCGCCCAGATGCTCCAACAGGCCGGGGAGCACATTGCCCAGGCCAAGGCCCTGCACAACCTGCTGGAGGAGGAATATATGGCCGCTATGGACTACCAGAAGGTCAACGCAAAGCGCAATGTCTTTGCCAAGGAGTTCCGTCAGGAGGCGCAGCGGCGGCTGGATCTGTTGTCAAGGTGAGACCTAGCAATCAGAAAAATTCTGCTGTAGTCTCTTAGACTCCGTTTGGGCCGTTTTTCAAGACGTTGCCGCTGCACACATGTAATTTCCTTTAGGGAGAGGGTCATTTTCCTGGGATGACAGGGATACAAAAAACCGCCGGTTTCCCGGCGGTTTTCATTTGGTTCAACTCGATTAGACTCCTGTTTTGAGACGCTTCTTGTTGCGAGCCATAAGCGCCAAGTTACAGAGGATACCCACCAGCGCAATGGCCCCACAGGAGTACCAGCCCAGGTCCCATCTTCCCCCAGCGCCGAAGATGACGCCTACCACGGTGGGGCCAATGGGCATGCCCAGGTCTGCCAGGCCTCCAGCAATGCCTGTCACAGAGGAGACCTCGTCCGGCCGGAACATCTCGGGCAGGATGGAGTAAAAGACACCCAGGCCCCAGGCGCCAAAGAAGGTCAACAGGAAAGTCAGGGCAAAAAAGACGCCAAAGTTGGTCAGGTCCGCCAGGTTCATGGCCACCACACTGACAATGATGCCGATGGGGCCCACCATGAGCACGCCCAGGCGGGCGCGGGCGCGGTTTTGAGAGCGGTTGGCCATAAAGTCACTGACCCGGCCGGAGACCAGGCAGGCCAGCAAGATTCCAATGGTGATGGCGTTCATCAGTTTGCCGGAGGAGAGAGTATCATACCCCAAATCTGCGGCATAGAGTGGAATATCCATCCCCACCGTCTGGGTCACCCAGGTGGTGGCGAAGAAGGAGAGCACCAACAGATAGGTCAGAGGATTGAGGATGAAGTTGTTCTTTTTCTGAGTCTGTTGTGGTTCTGGTGCTGGAGTATCGGCGGGAATTTCCTTTTCCTCAGGAGCTTTGACGGTGAGCAGCCAAACAATTCCAACAACCAGTGCAAGTCCAGCCACCACATAGAAGGAAGCTGCCCAATTGTTGGTAGCTGCAATGACATAGCCGGCAATGGTTCCTCCAATGCCACCACCTGCGTAAAAGATGCCATTAAATACTGCTGTAGCCGTACCAGTTTGGCTGGCATCCATGGCGCTCATAATGGTGAGCAGAAACACCGGGAAGGAGATGGTGGCCAGCCCCTGAAGGATTTTCATCGCCACAAGCACTGCCGCCGAGTGGTTGATGGGCATCACCAGCTGGGGGATGATATAGGCCGCCAGACAGAACACAAAGGTCCATTTGAGCCCCAGGCGCTTGTAGACTGCCCCGGAGATCATCATTGCAATCACTACCGTGAAGGATTTGATGGTGTCCGTTGTCATCAAAAATTCTTGGGAAAGCCCCGTATAATCGGAGAGCTGGCCCACAACCATGGAAAATTGTGAGTAGGAGGCTGCAATGGCGCACCCCATAATGGCATTGATGAAGACCAGATACCATCCCTTTCCATTGAATTTTTTCGTGCCTGTTTGCATCTAATCGACTCCTTTTGACAAAAATTCATGCACTGTCACAATAATATGTAACAATCCACGCAAATTGTGTTGAGACATACAAAAAGACCAAGGATGGGCTGCACGTCGCTCATCACTCGGTCTGCCATAGGTTCTTCTTCCATTTCCTCTCAAGAGGTCTCAACACTCAACAGACATTATTATAACGTCTTTTTGCGGGAATGTAAAGTGGTTTCTTGCAACTTTTCTCCTCCGCCTGTCTGCCCCATTTGAGCGGTATTTTCGGCGCCTCTTCCCATCTGGAGGGGGGCAGGGCCCCCGTCTTCCACACCGCACCTGAACCACCGGCGCCTTCTTCCACTATCTCAACCAAACAGCAGGCAGAAGGCGCTGTCCAATCAATCTGAGGCAGCTATTGCTTCGCAACTGGATCCGCCCTCTTGCAGGATTGAATCCCCCCTTACAGGGGCTATATCTCCACCAAAAACATAGAATGGGAGAAAGAGGGGATCTATGTGCCACCAAAGATCTCCCTGCCCGGCCATTTTTCGGTCAAAACCGAAAAAATACGAAAAGTTCACAGGAATGCCTAGAATCTCATGGAAAAATCCGCTATAATAGAGGGCATGGTTTTTTATCCCCGCAAAATCGGGGAAAAACAAAACAAAGCCCGGGGGAGATTCTGGCGCTTTGAGGAGGACAGAGATATGACACTGGTAATCATGGCAGCCGGTATGGGCAGCCGCTATGGAGGGCTCAAACAGCTGGATTCCCTGGGCAACGGCGGGGAGTTTATGGTTGACTTCTCCATCTATGACGCCCTGCAGGCGGGATTTGACCAGATTGTTTTTATCATCAAAGAGGAAAACTATGACCTGTTTGTCCAGACCGTGGGACACCGGGTGGAACAGCAGGCCAAGGTTCAATACGTGTTTCAAAAGCTGGAGGACCTGCCCCAGGGGATGTCCCCTGCGCCGGGACGGGAAAAACCCTGGGGAACGGCCCAGGCGGTGTACGCCTGCCGCCATGTGGTGGGAGAAAACTTTGCGGTCATCAACGCCGACGACTTTTATGGGCGGGAGTCCTTTGTGCAGCTGGCCCAGTTTTTGCGCACCGCCGGCGATCGGGAGGGCAAAGCCAGCTTCTGTATGGCCGGCTTCTGCCTGGCCAACACCCTGACAGAGAACGGCACCGTCTCCCGGGGCGTCTGCTCCTGCAGCGCAGACGGGTACCTGCTGGATGTGACCGAGCGCACCAAGATCCAGCGCAACAACGGGGTCATCCAATATTTTGAGCCGGAGACCGGCTGGGTGGACCTGCCGGAGGATGCGGTGGCCTCCATGAACTGCTGGGGCTTTACACCGGCGGTATTTCAGCTGATTGAACGGGGTTTTCAGACGTTTTGGCACACCTGCCAGGCCAATCCCCTGAAGGCGGAGTATTACCTGCCCACCGTTATCAAAGAGAGCCTGGCTCAGGGCCTGTGCGAAGTCAAGGTTTTGCCCACAGGGGCAAAGTGGTTTGGCGTCACCTACCGGGAGGACCGTGAGGCTGTGGCGGCACGCCTGCAAGAGATGCAGCACAATGGAACCTATCCGGAAAGGTTGTGGCAACATGGGTAAGCTGGAGGAGATTGTCCGGCAATTTTGTATCCGCGGTGATGTGGAAAGCATCCAGTGCTTTGGATGCGGCCACATCAACAGCACCTATCGGGTCCGCTGCCGGGACGGGGCGGCCCACATCCACTATACCCTGCAAAAGATCAACACCCAGGTGTTCCACAACCCCCACCAGCTGATGGCCAATGTTCAGGGGGTCACGGCCCACCTGCGCAGCAAGATTCTGGAGGAGGGCGGGGACCCGGACCGGGAAACCTTGTCTGTGGTGCCAGCCCGAGACGGCTCCGTCCTCTACCAGCAGGACGGGGAGACCTGGCGGGTCTACACCTTTATTGAGGGCGCCGTCTCCTTTGAAAGCGCAGAGGAGCACCCGGAGGTCTTCTACAACGCGGCCAGATCCTTTGGCCAGTTTCAAAAGCGGCTGGCGGACTACCCGGCCCAGACCCTCTATGAGACCATCCCGGACTTTCACAACACGGCAAAGCGGTTCCGGGATTTCCAGCAGGCCGTCCAGGAGGATGTCTGCGGCCGCGCCCGGGAGGTCGTCCCGGAGATCGACCTGATCCGGGCCCGGGAGGCGGACTGCGCCGTGGTGGTGGATCTTGTCCGCCAGGGCAAGCTCCCCCTGCGGGTCACCCACAACGACACCAAGCTCAACAACATCCTCATGGATCCCGTCACCTATGAAGGGGTCTGTGTCATCGATTTGGACACAGTGATGCCGGGCTCCGCCCTGTATGACTTTGGGGACAGCATCCGCTTTGGCGCCAGCAGTGCCAGCGAGGATGAGCAGGACCTGAGTAAGGTCTACCTGGACCTGAACCTGTTCCAAAAGTATACCGACGGCTACCTGAGCCAGGCCGCTGGCTCCCTCACGGACCTGGAGAAGGAGCTGCTCCCCTTCTCTGCAAAGCTCCTGACCCTGGAGTGCGGCATGCGCTTTTTGACCGATTATCTCCAGGGGGATACCTACTTTAAGATTCACCGGCCGGGCCACAACCTGGACCGGGCCCGCACCCAACTGAAGCTGGTGACGGATATGGAGCAGAAGATGGCCCAGATGCAAGGCATTGTGCGGGACTGCCTGCGCCAACAGGCATAGTAAAGGGACAGAACCAATACACAGCGGATGGCGGGATGATCCAATCGATGGATCATCCCGCCTTTTGTATGGTATGGGGCTCTCCCCCGGCCTTTTTCCCCCTGTGGGAGGGGCCAAGGACTATAAAAGTTTTCACATGAAAACCGGCCGTCAAAACTGTCCGCCGGGCCGGCGGCGGGCGGAGTCTCTCTTGCGGAGCAGGATCTTCCCCAATACACAGACTGCCAGCACCAGGAGGGTCAGGATGCCGGAGAGCAAAATGCTGGCATACCACGGGGCGGACTGCATTTCATACAGGCCTGGGGGTTGGCGGTAATCCCACCACACATAGGCGCCATGTCCCAAAAACACGCCGGTAAAACTGCCCATCACCAGGTTCAAAACCCTGTTCAAACGCTTGGCCACGCCGCTGCACCTCCCAGCTTCCAAGTTTTCCACTGTTAAAATACTACTTTTCTGATCGATTGTAAATGAAAGCGGCCAAATTACAGCGGTTGCATCAATCCGCTGGGCAGGGTATGACCGGTGGGCCCCCCTCCCCTGTTTGACGGCCTGCCAAAAGCATGTTACAATCCTCTCAGATACATACCACTTTTTGTCGGATGGAGGAATGGCCATGGGGACTGTCACCGTGTGGACCAAACAGCATGAGAATGTGCTGCATGTCCTGGAAACAGAGGGGCGCTATATCGCCAAGCGGGAATACATTGTGCAGGATTTGACCGAGCACGCTGGCCTGGTGCTGGAGGTCTACGACTGGCTGGTGAAGCACAGCCCTGGGGCGCCCAACAAGCCGGCGGATGTCCAGTACCCGGTGTGGGTCTCTGTGGCCCAGGAGGCCACCATGCTCCCCAGCCCCGGTACGGTCATTTTGGAACTGGAGCTGGACCCGGATCTCATCACCCGGGTCAACATTGACAAGTGGGGGGCCATCCTCAACTACTCCTACATCCCTGCCGATGCCCAGGATGCCAAGCGCCACCGGGAACTGCTGACCCAGTATGGGGTCAGCGACCCCAAGGCCTATATGACCCAGTTCTACCCCGAGATCAAGCGGGAGATCATCCAGAGCTGGGACCGGCTCTTTGACGATTCCATCATTTTGGGCAACACCAACTACTACGGAAACATCTGGGAGGTGAAACAGGAATGGGTGAGACGGGTCTTTCGATGATGCTGTACTCCTCCCAGTCCCAGACGGTGTGGGGGATCCTCCATCGGGACGGAGTCTGCTTCTCCAAGCGGGAATATGTGCAGCAGAAATATGGGGAGAGCGCCCCCATCTTTTTGACGGTGTACGACTGGTTCTGCAGCCAGGCCCAAAAGCTCCTCCTCCGCCCGGAGGGGGCGGAATACCCCTACTGGGCCTTCCGGGATCTGTACAGCGTCAGCGGCTCCCCGGACAATCAAATCCGGCAGCTGCAGGTCCCCGCCCAAGAGGCCATCTATTTTGATGTGTACGACTGGAACCGGCTCCTCACCCTGCAGTATCTGGGGGAGAACCAGGAGGACGAGGCCAACTTCCGCCGCACCCTTCAGGAGTACGGGGTGCGCCGGCCGGCGGATGTGATGCTCACCAACTTTTACCCCGACCTCAAGCGCCAGGTTCTGGAGAGCTGGAAGCGCCTCTTCCGGCACCATGCCCGGATTCTGGCCGGGGATGACACCGGCGTGGGCAGCGTCCAAGCCGCCCTGTGGCAGCTGCGGGAGGAGTGGATTTGCCCCAACGGGCAGTCAAAATAACGCAACACACAAAAAGACAGCGTCGGAACCAACGGTTCTGGCGCTGTCTTCTCTTTTGTCAGGGGGAACGCCCCGCCTGGGATCCCATCCCAGGGCATCCAGGGGCCTGCCGTAGGTTCTACAGGGTGACCTCCCCCACATAGTCGGTGGCAAACATCTCCCGCACCTGCGTCAGGCTATCCGAGACCCCCAGGGCCCACATGAGCTTGGTGACCACCGCCTCGGTGGTCATGTCATAGGTTTGGATGACCCCCTTCTCCAGGGCCTTGCGGCCCGTCTGATAGAGGGAGAAGTCGCACCGCTCATACAGGCACTGGCTGCAGACCACCACGGCCACGCCGTGGTCCACCAGCTTCTCCAGCTGGGAGATCAGATCCCGGCGGATAAAGTGGAGCCCGCCTGCGCCAAAGGCCTCAATGACCACGCCCTTGTAATCCATCTGTAGGAGCATGTCAAAGACCTTGGGGTCAAAGCCGGGGATCAGCTTGATGAGAAACACCCGGTCACAGAAGGGGTCCACCTGACGGAAGGGGATCCTGGGCCGGCGGGGAATCACCTCCAGCTGCAGGCCCTTGGCATTGACCACCGCGGCACAGGGGCAGTTGACGCTCTCAAAGGCGTCAAAGGCGGTGGTGCGCACCTTCACCGCCCGGGTGCCCAGAATGATCTTGCGGTCAAAGGCCACATAGACCCCCGGTACGCCGGAGGTTGCCATAGCAAAGGCACAGCGCAGGTTGCCCATGGCGTCGGAGAGGGGCTCCTGAATGGGCATCTGGGAGCCGGTGAAGACCACCGGCACAGGCAGATCCCGCAGCAGGTAGGAGAGCATGGAGGCCGTGTAGGCCATGGTGTCCGTGCCGTGGGTCAGCACAATGCCATCGTAGTCCCGGTACTTGTCGGCAATGCACTGGGCGATCATGCGCCACTCCTCCGGCTGGATGTTGGAGCTGTCCAGGTCAAACAGGTCATAGGCCTGCACCTCATAGTCCCCATCGATGCCGCCAAAGAGGCCCAGCAGCTCCTGGCTGGTGAGCTGGGGCACCAGACCGTCGTCGCTGGGCATGGAGGCGATGGTCCCGCCGGTGGTGATCCAAAGGATCCGTTTCATCATTTTTCCCTTTCCGCGCCCACAGGGGGATTCCCCCGGCAACACGTCCGCTGCCCCGCCCGCTGGTGGGAAGGGAGAAGGCGCTGCAGAGGGAACCACCCCACAGCGCCTTCCACGGTGCAATCAGACGGAGCCTGACGCTCTTGTATTTTTTTATTTGTCCCCGTGGTTCTTGAGCCACTCGTAGGCACAGGTGGCCAGCAGGCCGGCGCCTCTGGGCAGCAGATCCTCGTCAAAGACCACCCGGGGGTTGTGCTGGGCGTACTTGTGGTCACTCCCCTTTTCAGCGGCGCCCACCATGATAAAGGTGGAGGGAACCCGCTCCGCCACCAGGGCGTAGTCGTCCGAGGGAGAGATGTGCAGATCCATGTGGTAGGTGTCCAGCAGATCCCCTGCCCCCTCCTTGATGTAGCCGATGAGCTCCGGGGTCAGGGTCTCATCGTTGTGGATGGAGGGGATGTCATAGAACCACTCAATGGTGGCCTCGCCTCCAAAGGTCTTGGCCGTCAGGGGGACGATGGTGTTGACCTTCTCCTTCATAAGGGCGCGCACCTTGGGGGTGGCGGCCCGCATGGTGCCCTGGAGCACGGCGGTATCGGGGATGATGTTGGGCGCCTTGCCAGCGGAGAAGTTGCCCACCGTCAGCACGCCCATGTCATAGGGGTTCAGGGCCCGGCTGGTGATCTCCTGCAGGGCGATGACCATGTGGGCGCCGATGTTCACCGGGTCAATGGAGTTCTGGGGCTGGGCGCCGTGGCTACCCTTGCCCTGGATGGTGATGCGGAAGCCATCCACCGAGGTGGACATATCCCCCACACAGGTGCCCAACTCCCCCAGGTCCATGGAGGCATCGGTGTGGATGGCCATGGAGGCATCCACCTTGGGGTTCTCCAGCAGGCCTGCCTCAACCATGGGCCGGCAGCCGGCGAAGATCTCCTCCCCGGGTTGGAACATGAATTTGACGTTGCCATTGAGCTCGCTCTCCCGCTCTTTGAGCAGTTTGGCGGCGCCCAGCAGCATGGCCATATGCATATCGTGGCCGCAGGTGTGGGCATGGCCAGGGGTGCAGGAGGCGTAGCTCAGGCCGCTGAGCTCCTCCATGGGCAGGGCGTCTGCGTCGCTGCGCAGCAGGAAGGTCTTGCCCTTGCCGTTGCCCAGGGTGGCCACCACGCTGCAGGGGGCAATCTCCTGGGGCTCATAGCCCATCTCCTGCAGGGTCTTCATGAGATATCTTGTGGTCTCAGGCAGGTCCAGGCCCACCTCGGCATGCTCATGCAGATATCTGCGGTTGGTGCGGAATTCTTCTTGCAGTTCCAGTGCTCTGGTGAAAAATTGGTTCATTTCTCTCTTCCTTTCCTTTCTGCAGAGGGATCATTCCCCTGCGGAAAACCTGTGGGATATGCCGGAATCTGGCGTGTCGTTTTCCCACAGGCCCTGCCTCTATGATAGCCTACCCAGGGGAAATGTCAATTTTTCCACCAAGTTTTTGGGATCTCAACCAAAAATCTTTTATATATTTTGTCACAAATGCACCGGTCTTCTGGGAGTACTGCTGTGCAAACTGGCGCCAAAACACCCATGGCGCCTACTGCTGCTCTGTGGAGACAGGCTGCTTCTTCTCCGGAATCAGGGAGAGCATGAGCACCCCTGCAATGATGAGCAAGCTGGCGATGACCTTGAGCGGGGTGAGCTCCTCCCCCAGGAACAGGGTGCCAAAGATGACGCTGGTCACCGGCTCGCAGGTGCTACAGATGGCCGTGGTGGTGGCATCGGTATATTTGATCCCCAGCTGCACCATGGAGAAGGCCACCACACCCCCCGTGACCCCCATCAGCATCACCAACAGCCAGGCGCTGGGGGCGATGCCCGAGAGATGCAGCTGGCCAGTGAACAGGCCGTACACCAAAAACAGGGAGCAGCCCCCCAGTCCCACGTAGAAGTTGACCTTGATGGGGCTCATCTGGGCCGCCAAGTCGCTCTTGTCCAAAAAGAGCATGTAGAAGGCGTAGGTCACGCCGGAGAGGACTGCCAGCAGGACCCCCAAGGTGCTGCCGCCCCCGGAGCTGGTGCCACCCAGCACAAAGGTGACGATGCCGATGGTGGAGACACTCAGAGCCATGATTTTGGCCCGGCTGATTTTGATCCGGTAGATGAGCACACAGCCCAGGGTCACAAAGATGGGATATGTAAAGTGGATGGTGGAGGCGATGCCTACATCGATCAGCGAAAGGGCCGTGTTCAGCAGCAGAGTGGTGGCCGCCCACCCCACAATGCCCAGGGCCGCTAGCTTGAGGGGCTGGCCCTTCTGCAGGGAAAGGGACGTCTTGGTACACAGCATCACCGCCAGGGCCACCGGCAGGTTGAAGGCTTGACGCATCAGTGCCAGGGTCACCGGATTGAAGCCGCCCTCGTAGGCCAGGGGGGACAGGGAGGAGACCAACCCAAAGAGTACGGCCGATAGGACAGAAAACAGAACGCCCTTGGTCTTGTTCACAAGTTCATCCACCTTTCAAACAAATTCACAAGCTCTATTTTATTCCATCCCCAGGGGGATTGCAATGATAATTCCACCATTCCCACCGCAGGGATTTCTCGCCCCGGCGTTCACAGGACCGGACGGCGCACTCCAGAGGCGGCCAGGCGGCGGTGGATCTGGAACTGCCAGTTATCCGCCCCGATTGGGACGCAAAAAGGGCCGCCCAAAGGCGGCCCCAACGCTGCTGGGGAATCTTAAAAGGCGATCTTCTGGCGGATATACTCCTTGAGCTGGGCAGCGGGGACACGCTCCTGCTCCATGGTATCCCGGTCCCGCACGGTGACGCAGCCATCCTCCTGAGAATCAAAGTCATAGGTGATGCATAGAGGGGTGCCGATCTCATCCTGGCGGCGGTACCGCTTGCCGATGGAGGATGCCTCGTCGTAGTCCACCACAAACTCCTTGGCCAGATCCTCATAGATGGCCAGGGCCGGCTCCGCCAGCTTTTTGGACAGGGGCAGCACGCAGGCCTTGATGGGCGCCAGAGCGGGATGCAGGCGGAGCACCACACGGGTGTCCTTTTCATCCAGCTGCTCCTCGTCGTAGGCGTCGCACAGGAAGGCCAGCACCACCCGGTCTGCACCCAGGGAGGGCTCGATGCAGTAGGGGACATAGTGCTCGTTGGTGACGGGGTCAAAATACTCCAGGCTCTTGCCCGAGTGGTTCATGTGCTGGGACAGGTCGTAATCGGTGCGGTCCGCCACGCCCCACAGCTCACCCCAGCCGAAGGGGAAGAGGAACTCAATGTCTGTGGTGGCGTTGGAGTAGAAGCACAGCTCCTCAGCGTCGTGGTCCCGCAGCCGCAGGTTCTCGTCATGGAGCCCCAGGGCCAGGAGCCAGTTGTGGCAGAAATCCTTCCAATACTGGAACCACTCCAGATCGGTGCCGGGCTTGCAGAAGAACTCCAGCTCCATCTGCTCAAACTCCCGGGTGCGGAAGGTGAAGTTGCCGGGGGTGATCTCGTT
>CAJFOV010000013.1 GCA_904397835.1 Candidatus Aristotella avistercoris | reverse complement strand
GTACTGTTTTCCAGTCCCTCATCAGCAGCTGGATTTGTTGGCGGTGCGTCTTTGAGCGGAAATGCACTCTGGAAAGATGCTGAAGGAAAAACGCTGAAAGAGCTTCTTGAAACGGACTGAATATTTTAACTATGTTTCACCTTTTATTATTCCAAAATCATAATGCCGCAAGGCTAACTCTCCGCCACATTGTCGGACAGTAAAAGATTCATCCGAAGGTAAAATGCTTACTTGTAACCGCACCGCATAACTGTAACCGGCTAAGGGCATTTATCCCTTTCGTGTTATGGTACCCACAAACTTGTACTGAGGCATGTCGGAGCAAGTGTTGATCGCTTGCTCCGATTTTTTATTGCAATTAGGGGGTACGCCCATGCTGCTGTTCGAAAGTTAGATTCAAATGTTCGTCGGTTCGGTTGGAAGCGCCCTCACGACGGCTCGCAATCGCTGCCAGCCTTTGTGGGGTATAGCCTGTTTAAGGTCTACCTTCGGAAGGAACGAAAGATTTTTTATGCGGCCGATATATGATGGAATGGCATTTTGCCATCCCATTTTTTGTGATCTAGATCTGTTTTTTGTATTTGGCTCTATCATTTATAAATAATGCAATGATTTCCGTCCCACAAATGGCACACAGCTCAAAAAGAAGGGAGGCCTCCGGGCCTCCCTTCTTTTACGATATGGAATGTTTCGCAGGTTGCAAACAACATTTTATCCCATGTGCCGCCTATCCTTCTTCGCTGTTTGTTGGCGCGGCCGGTTCCTCCACACGCTGCATGCTGGGGTAGATCTTTGCCAGGCGCTCATCTGGGTAGTGGCTGTCAAAGTACACCTGCCAGCTGGAGGTGGCAGGCATGCCTTCGTAGCGCTGGCTTTGGCGCAGCACCGCCAAGCCGCTGGTGAGGCTGTTGGCCAGCATGAACACCACCAGTACCCAGGTGATGGTGACACCATACGTTTTACTGATGCGCCGTTCAATGAAGCCGTTGAGCCGTGGGTACAGCTCTTTGACCCAAATGAGCGCCAGCACTCCCCAAAACAGGCAGTACAGCAGATTGATACGTCCATTGAGGTTGAAGGCCATCTGGCTGTAATCCCAACTAACAGTGCCCAATATCTTCTCCTGAAGCCAACTGCAGAAATATTCAAAGGCACCGCCAATCAAGCCGCCACCAAGAAAGATCCATCGGTCGCTTTTACCAATAAAGGGGTGCAAACATACGGTGAGCAACACTGCGCCGATGCCATAAATCAAATTGAAGGGGCCCCATACCAGTCCGGTGCGCTGCATCAAACTCCCAGAGATGACCCATATAAACACAGTTTCAATGATGACACCCAGAAAACAGCACAAGAAGAACACCCAAAATAGCTTGTAGAAATTGAGTCCATGGGCAAAATGCCCAGGGACACCAGCCAGGTCTCGGGCGACGCGTGCCTGGTAGCTGGCCTCCCGACGCAGCGCGCGCTGCTCCTGAAGATCCAAACGCTCCATTTTACGCTGTAGTTTTTTCCGCTTTTCTGCATATCGTTCTGAGGTTGTCATATGGCGCCTCCTTGTACAGAGTTACAATAGATCATCATATGCGGGCGGATTGTTCCATTTTAGCATACTTCTTCCTCCTGTGTAAATGGATCGAATTGGAAGGACGGTGGCCTCATAGAAAATAGTTCCATTGAAACGTGCAGGCCCTATGTGGAGCAAGAAAAAGGATTTTGATAAAAGCCTTGTATATGCTTGGTAATAATTGCGGCCTCAACATGAGGAAGAAATCAATAAAGATATGTTTGTCTGGCAGCGTTTGGGGAGGAGAGGGATGCTTCCACTAGAAAGTAGAGAATCAATCCAACCAACACCGCCGTGGCGATAAGTTGGGGTGGCTGTAAAATACCTGTAACATTTCTGGGAAGATTGCTGAAAAATGATGCTTGTAAATCGGTTTTTCCAGGCAAATTTCTAGTTTTTCGTTGACAACCGTTAGACTGGACTTAAACCCATGGGCAAGCAACGGATCCCTGCCGGCAGGGATCCGTTGTGGATGATATGCCTGTGATTTTAAAGGAGGGATTTTTATGGAGCACAAAAGGAGGCTCCTCAGCATGCTGCTTGCGGTGATGCTGATCATCACCCTGGTTCCGCTGTCTGTATTTGCGGGGACCTTTCCCGCTCCGGCGGCCGGGGATGTAGTCACCATTCCCGACGGGCAATTTAAGGCATTGCTGAACCATGAGGTGGACCCGGCTCGACCCGCAGATGCAGATTTGACGACGGATGATCTGGCCACCCTGACCAGCCTGAGCGTCAATACGGCGTTCAACGATGAATTTGAGGTGACAAATATTGAAGGCGTTCAGTATGCGGTCAACTTAAAGTCTTTGACAGTCTATTATGATGTGGATGGTCTGGAGCAGATCAGGGGGCTGCAGAAGTTGACCTCGCTGACCATCTACAACAATGAGTTGGTTCGGGATTTGACCATGGTGGGCAGCAAGCCTGAGCTGGAAATCCTGAGGGTATCCAGCTGCCCCAATTTGACCACGCTGGATGGCTTGACCGCTGTGAATTGCCCCAAGCTGCAGGAGCTGGATCTGTCCCGGAATGGGGCCCTCAGCGATCTTTCAGCCTTGGACAACGTGGCGTTTCCCGCATTGGAGGAATTGGATCTGGAGGGCGAATCCAAGGTCAGCGATATCACGCCCTTGATGGAGTATGCCAATCTGACCAACTTGAATCTGGAAAAGGTGGACATCACTGCTGAGAACCGCCAGGGCTATCAACAGACCATCGCCTCTCTCACAGGGTTGGAAGAACTTTGGATGCCCTACTGTGAAGTGACGGATGTGGATACCGCCATGTTCGCCCCTTTGGATCAGTTGAAAATTTTGGTCCTTGATGCCAACAATTTGACCAGTACCGCTTTCTGTGACGAACTTCCCCTCACTTTAGAGGAGCTGGGCCTGAGCAGCAACGATCTGGACAGCATGGACAACCTGGGCCGTCTGGAAAATCTGACCATTCTCAATGTGAGTGGAAATGCAGTGACGGATTTCAGCTTTATTGGCAACTTGAAAAAGCTGACCAATGGTTCAATCCGCCATGCAGAGGGGTCCGAAAGCTTTCCGACAGTAGAACTCTATTCCTACGGAAGCAGTGAGAATCCCATCGTGATCGAGGGGGATCAGGTGACCTTTGCCAACCCCTACATCGGCCCCGATGGCAGACCCATCTCCTTTGCTGGCGCCGTGATAACCGATGTAGAGGGTGGAATGCCCACTGTCTCCTATGATGCCGCCACCAACCAGATCACCGTCACCGGTGTGGATGGGGATGTCACCATTCGCCAACGGTATCTCATGCCCATGGGCGATGGCTCTGAGAAGGTCTGCAATTTGCGTATCCGCGTCTTTACCAAGGAACAGTCCAAATACACCATCCACTACAGCTGGGGAGACGAGGCGCCACAGGATCAGACGCTGCCTGTGGATTCCAATGAATATAAGACGCTGGAGGAGGCCCAGGCCGCCCTTGACCGTACGTTTACCAGTCAGACTGTGGTGCGGGGAGAAAAGGACGGCGAGGAGGGGCTTTGGCGCTTCTCCGGCTGGACTGTGACGGTCCAAGACTACCAGGTCCGTGCTGTGGGCCAATGGAGCTTCGAGGCGCACCAGCACACATGGGGTACGCCGGTGTACACCTGGTCGGAGGATGGAACCACCTGTACGGCCACCAGAACCTGTGTAGAGGATGCCGCCCATGTTGAGACAGAGACAGTGGAGGTAGTTGGCCAGGTGACAACGCCCGCCACCTGCACCTCCATGGGTAAGACCACCTACACCGCCGATTTTTCCAGTGATTGGGCGCAAACCCAGACCAGGGTGGTGGAGGATATCCCCATGACGCCCCACACCTATGGTACACAGTGGACAGCCGATGAAACCGACCATTGGCATGGGTGTGTCTGCGGCGCAAAGGCTGATGTGGCATCCCATACCTTTGAGTGGGTGATCGACCGGGAGGCCACCGAGACAGAGCCCGGTTCCAAACACCAGGAGTGCAGCGTTTGCCACTATCAACTGGCAGCCGTTGAGATCCCTGTACTTGATCCGGGGGAGGAAAAACCTGACGTTCCCGAGACTGGGGATGCCAGTGGCGTGATGCCCGCGCTGCTTCTGTGCACGGCAGCCGGCGCTATGGCTGTCACCCTTCATGTCAAGAGAAAGAAGGAGCATGAATAGCCTTTGAATTGGCTCTGACGGAGCGGCATTTATGCCGCTCCGTTTTTTGCACCCTTTTGATCTGGATAGCGAGCTGGAGCTCTATTTTAGCGCCGCAGGCAAGGTTAAGTTCGAGTTTTCGGGCAAATCCAATATAATGCAGATTCAGGCGATCATTGCGGCCAGCATGCTGTAATTGCCAATTGGAGACACCAAAATCGAAGATATTCACAGGGACCTCCGCCCCATATTGGGCAGGAGGTCTTTTGCTGCCCTTTTTCAAAATCATGGGAGCATACAGCCTTCCTGCGGATTTGGTTGCCCCTCTGCTCCTAGAAAATGGGGTAACTCTTTTGGGACTGATGTTTCCCAAAATCCATGCCGTGGCTGGTGCGTACAAAAGCTACCTGAAAAAGACTCTCTGACAACATAGATCTACTCCGGAAGAAAAGATCCCAGGCAACAAATTTTAGGCCTTTCCCCAAACATCCCTTTTACAGGGCCGTCCAATCGTGCTATCATAAGGGGTAGAATCATGGGGCAACCCAAATGCAATGGATAAGGAGGTCTTTGTCATGAAACTGGAAGCGGTCAAAAAGCTTTTGGAGGGCGTTCCAAAGGTTTCCCTGGGTTTTTTCCCAACGCCGCTGTACCGGCTGGAGAAGCTGTCCAAAGAGCTGGGGGTCAACCTCTACATCAAGCGGGATGACTTCAGCGGAAAGAACCTCTTTGGCGGCAACAAAACCCGCAAATTGGAGTTCCTCATTGGAAAGGCGCTGCAGGATGGCTGTGACTATGTGTTCACCTACGGTGCCACCCAGTCCAACCATGCCATGCAGACCATTTGGACTGCGGTATCTCACGGCCTCAAGCCCGTGGTCTACCTGGCAGCTGTTGTGGAGCCGGATGAGGAGGACATGCGGTCCAATCTCCTGCTGGACCACATCTATGGCGCGGAGGTCCACGTGGTGAGTATGCAGGAGGGGGAGAGCTTCTTCCAGGCGGAGGAGCGGTCCTTCCAAATGGGGGCAGAGCATGTGGCGCGCCTGGAGCGGGAGGGCCACAAGTGCTACAATATCCCAGTGGGCGGCGCGGATGCCACAGGTTCTGCCGGCTATATTTCAGGCATGGCGGAGATCTGTGGCCAGGCCCAGGAGATGGGGCTCACTTTTGACTATCTGTACCACGCCAGCGGCTCCGGAGGCACCATGGCGGGCCTGGTGGCTGGGAAAAAGCTGCTGGGTCTGGATCTGGAGATCCACTCCATCACCGTGGCAGATGTGGATGCCGACTATGTATCCACCAAGACCCAGCTTGCCAACGAGGTACTGGCCTATATCGGTGCGGATCCCCTGGTGACCGAGGCGGACTTTATGGTGGATGAGGGGTTCTATCTCCCAGGGTATGAGCAGCCCAGTGCCGGCGGAACTGAGGCCATCCAGCTTATGGCCCGCAGGGAGGGGCTTCTGTTGGATCCGGTCTACACAGGCAAGGGATTTGCCGGCCTGCTCAGTGATGTGCGCACGGGAAAGATCAAACCGGGCAGCAACGTGCTGTTCCTCCACACCGGCGGCGCAACAGCGCTGTTTGCGGAGAAGGAGATCCTTGGGCAGCTCTTTTGATGGTTTGCCGCTGTATCCCATCCGTTGATCGGACAGAAGAGAGGGGGCATAACCATGGAACGCTATACGGAGCCCTCCGCCCAAGGGATCTACCACCTGGCGCCTGTCCAGGTGCAGCTGCAGGACGGGCGGATCACCGGCCCTGCGGTGGAACGGCTGGCGGCATTTGAAAATCTGTATGAGAATCTGTTGCGCCAGCAGGAGGAGATCTCTCAAAAGCTGGAGGTCCTGCGGGGGCAGGGGAAGACCAACTCCTATCAGTTCAGGGAACTGATGGGTAAAAAACTGATGAACAGCCACACGCTGAGCTTGATCGCACTCTATGTGGAGTAGGACGATCCTCCAAGTGTGGCACACCCACGGAGGGGGACATGGGTCTGGGACCGAATGCCTCCCTCCGATTTTTTGCGTGATATGGGGCTTTGGCGGCACCGATACAGCGCTGGAAATGTCCATCTGTTTGGGTGCGAGAGAGCCTGTGCAGCTAAATTCACAAAAAGATGGGGTAAGGAGGGAGGTCAGCGGGGAAAATATCGAATCCCCCGCAGGAACAGAAAAATTTCTTTGAAATACCGGCAAAATCATGTATAATAATATACGGCATTTTATGCCCTTTGGGGCGCATAACGCGCTGCAATCCAACCGACTTTTTAGAGATGACAGCAGCTGGCTGCCCTCTGTGCCGACGCCAGGGACAGCTACAGGATGGAGCAAGGAGATCAACAAGGAGGTGGACCCAATGATTGGAGATTTGCATATCCACACCCGCTTTTCCGACGGATCCATGGGAATCGATGACGTGGTCTTTTATGCCAAACGGGCGGGTTTGGACTTTATTGCCATCACAGATCACGACACCATGGCAGGTTGTACCCGGGGCCGCGTCGTGGGGGAGCGCATAGGTATCCAGGTTCTTGCAGGGGTGGAGCTCTCCTGCTTTGACCGGGAGCGGGGCCGCAAGGTCCATCTGCTCTGCTACCTGCCCCAACGTCCCCAGGCGCTGGAGGGGCTCTTCCACAAGGTCTTGGAGTCGCGCACCCGTGCCGGCAAGGAGATGATCCAGCAGGTGATGCGCTACTATCCCGTGACAATGGAGCTGGTGAACAAACAGTATTCCGGCAGTACCGCCATCTACAAACAGCACATCATGCTGGCCCTCATGGAGTTGGGCTATGATAAGGAGATCTTTGGCAGAACCTTTCATACCCTGTTTGACAAAAAGACCGGCCTGTGCCGTGTGGAGGTGGAGTACCCGGATGTTCGATTGGCCGCCCACATGGCGCAATTGGCAAAGGGAATCTGTGTGCTGGCTCACCCCAGCGTCTATCACTCCTTGGACCTGATGTGGGAGCTGGCCCGAGAGGGGCTGATCCACGGCATTGAGATTCACCATCCCCGCAACCGGCGGGAGGATCTGGAGCAGATGCTCCAATGTGCCCAGGAATTTCATCTGATTGTCACCGGCGGGACGGATTTCCACGGCAGCTACAGCAAGGAGCCCAATCCACTGGGCACCTGTGTGACCACGCAACAATCCCTGGAGCAGTTGTTTGCACTGAATCAGGCGTTGGAGTAAAGCATATTTGTTAGGAGGAACCTTTTATGAAGTATACTTACATCCCCCATGGGGTCTGCTCCAGGCAGATCAACATTGATATAGAGGATGGTATGATCGATCAGGTGGAATTCATCGGCGGCTGTGATGGAAACGCCAAGGGCCTGGCAGCTTTGGCAAAGGGCTGCAAGCCGGAGGATGTGGCACAGCGCCTGCAGGGGATCAGATGCGGCAGCAAATGCACCTCCTGCCCGGCTCAGCTGTCTGAAGCCCTCTATGCCATTATGGAGAAGCAGAAAGAGGCGTAGAAGACCTGGGTCCCCTGATGCATCATCATTCAGAGGGAGGAAGATCACATGCAGGAAGTTCTTTGGATCATGGGGCTGGCGGCCATGTTTTTCTGTACATCCCAGCTGACAGACAAGAGCAGGCTGATGCTTGCCACAGAGGATGCGGATATGAAGATTGCTCCAGCATCCCCCACGTCCATTCAGGAGGAGGCCGACAGCACCGACCGGTCGGTGCTGGACTTTGTCCGGCAAAAAAACAACGGCAATGTGGCCAGGGCCAAACAGTTGGGAGGGCAGCTGGCCGGAGTTTTGCTGGAGATGGGCAGGCAGCTCATCGGCTGTCCCCGCCGCAACCAGCAGCTGATGCTGGTCTCCTATGGGCTCAACCGTATGGTGGAGGAAGAGGCGCCCAATTCCACCGTGGCCCACACGGTGCTCAATACCTTCTATGACCAGGTGCAGGAGAAGGATGCACAGATCTATCAGGCCATCAACGACTCCGGCGCCTACACCCTCTACATGTTGGAGGCGCGCCAAGGCGACAATGTGGGGCGGGTGTATGCAAAGCTCTGCGGAAATGCAGCCCTGGAGGAGGAGGGGAACCTGCTCTATCAGGTGTATTTTTCCAAATTCCGCACCATGCAGGCCCAGGCACAATTTGTGGCGTAACATATTGCGAAAAGGTGGGGCAGTCTTACAGGAATGGCTGCCTCTTCTTTTTTTGTGTATCATTGGCCAGTGTTATAAAATGCCACCTGCTTTTGAGAGATGTCTGAACAGTCAATGGACATTGCCACCGGAATCTCTGCCGGTATAATAGAAATAGCTTGTGGAAGGGGTGATGCGGCATGAGCAATGAGAAAAAAATTTTGGCTATGTTGGAACAGATGAATGGCCAGATGGATCAAATGAGTGGCCAGATGGAACAGATGAACGGCCGGATAGACCAAATGAGTGATCGAATGGATCGAGTGGAAAGCCGGTTGAGCGGCCTGGAGCAAACTGTAGCTGCATTGCGTAAGGATGTCGAAATCATTAAAGAGGATACCAAGATCACCCGCGGCGCTACCAACACGCTCTTGGAATGGGCGGAGCAAGCGCAAGTTGAGGTCAAAATTCCACTGTATAAGAGAGCGGAATAGACAGGATATTGCCAGGCGGCCCTGTGTGGGCCGCCTGTTCTTTTGCTGGGGCTTCCTCTCCTCATCCTTTTCTACGGTATTCCGTAAGAGACAGGGATATCATGTTTTGGTTCACTCCTTTGATCTGCACTGTTCTACTTTTTTGTGCCGGGCCCAAGGAGAGGATACCATGTCCCAGCGAGCAGTTCCGCGAGCATTTTCAAATAAACCGAGCGTCTCCCGTGGGTTTCCGCCCGATGCGGGTTGCGCTCCCCAGAAGGTTGTGATAAAATGTTGTAAGAAATGCCATCCAGCAATGGATACAAGGAAAGGACGATTTTTCATGTCAGGCCACTCCAAGTGGAACAATATTAAGCGGAAAAAAGAGGCCACCGACGGCCAGCGGGCCAAGATTTTTACCAAGATTGCCCGTGAAATTGCGGTGGCTGTCAAAGAGGGCGGCAGCGATGTCAACAACAACAGCCGCCTGCGGGATCTGGTCTCCAAGGCGCGGGACAACAACGTGCCCAACGACAACATTGAGCGCTGCATCAAAAAGGCGGCGGGAGAGGGGGACCGCAACTCCTATGAGGAGATCACCTATGAGGGCTACGGCCCCAGTGGAGTGGCCGTGATTGTGGAGACCTTGACAGACAACCGCAACCGCACCGCAGGAGATCTGCGCCACTACTTTGACAAGTACGGCGGCAACCTGGGCCAGAGCGGCTGCGTCTCCTACCTCTTTACAGAGAAGGGTGTGCTGGTGGCGGAAAACACCGGCCTGGATGAGGAGAAGGTCATGGAGGACTGCTTTGACGCAGGCGCCCTGGACTTCAGCATGGAGGAGGATATGGTGGAGATAGACACCGATCCCCTGGAGGTGGGCAAGGTACGCCAGGCCCTGGAGGAGAAGGGGTACCATATTCTCTCTGGCGAGGCCATGAAGATCCCCTCCACCTATGTGGTCATTGAGGATGAGGATACCCGGGCAAAGATGGAGAAGCTCCTGGACATGCTGGAGGACAACGACGACGTGCAGAACGTCTGGCACAACTGGCAGAACGACGAGGACGAGTAGCTTTTCTTATAGAGAAAGCTGCAAGAGAAATAAAACAGGGGAGGGCTTCACACGCAATGTGAGGGCCCTCCCTTATTGGATTCAAAGCGCCATTGGGATGATGGATGGGAAGATAGAGCAGAAGAATCGAACCATCCCAAACGGAGTACTGCCTGGCTCCCTGAGGAATTGTTTTATGCTTGAGCAGGTGGAACAGAGTTTTCCCATGCCGCCTGAAATTCCTCTTGGAGCTGATTGAGAAAAATACGTTCCAAGGAGGAGGAGAGGGCGCCGGCAGGTCTGACAATTCCATACTCACACCGGGTATCTGTATCCCGGATCCGCAGTAGGCGCAGTTGGCGAAAGTACAAACGGGGCTCCCGCAGGTTGGCATAGAAGGGCTCAATAGTATAGGCCTGGGTCTGCTGGATGAAGGTCATAAGTGTGTCAGAGGAGTTGACAAAGATTTTGCGGTTGCGGTATTGGCTGTTAATGGAAAATTCCCGCCAGAGGGGGTTGGTGTCCTCCTCAATATAGGTGACAAAGTCGAATTTCAGCAGTTCATTGAGAGAAATGGAGTCGGAATCAGTGTGATAAAAAGGATTTTGTGGCCCAATTAGAACGAACATCTCCATGTCCACCAATTTTTGATACTCCAGGTGGTGTTTTTCCAGCAATCGCAGCTGCGTGTGGGCCACAAAGGGATATAGCGTCACGATGGCAAGTTGAGACAGCCCCAGGCTGATCTCCGAAACTGCCTGTAAAAAACAGCAGTCACTCAACCGCATGACAGCACCGGAATTGGAGGAACACTTTGCATAGGTTTTAAAAAATGCACGGTCCACCCGCACGCTGTAGTTGCTCAAAACCCGCAGATACTCCCTCGATTTTGGCACAAGATCATCTTGTTTTAGGGCGGCAACCTCCATACAGATCTTTTTTGCTTGGTCATAGGCGTTTGTTCCAGCGGGTGTGATCTTGATACCCTTGTTGCTGCGCAGGAGCAAATCGTAGCCCAACTCCCTCTCCAAATTTTTGATGGAGCTTGCCAGGGTCGAGGGAGAAAGAAACAGCCGCTCTGCCGCCTGGCTGATGGAGCCGCAGTCCACAATTTCAACAAATTGTTCCAGTTGTTCAAGACGCATGAAACAACACTACCTTCCCCTTGAATTACTTGTATTATTTACTATTTTACCATAGCCCAAATGGCTTGACCATATATTTTCTCGCTGCATTTGCCCCGAATTCTTGCGCTTCCCCAATGACAAATTTCGCCCTATAATGAGGGCGTCAACTGTAAGAGAATGGGTGCGTTGCAGAGCGCCTAAGTGGGAGCCGTACCTGTTCAGCCTGTATTGACAATACAAATCGAAAGGAGAAGGACCCTTATGCAACTCTTTTTTGCGCTCTTTGTGGTGCTTGTCTTTGTGGCTGCGGGAGATTTTGTATCACTAAAGACGCGCGCAAAAATCCCCGCTTTGGCGGCGTCAATTATTCTGTATCTTGTTGCAATTTGGTTGGGTATGCCAACGGAATATCCGGCGGATTCAGGTATGGCGGCGCTGGGCGACATCGCTTTTCCGATCTTTGTGGCGGGATTGGCCACCAGCGTGATCCCCAAACAGATGATCAAGGAATGGAAATTTATTGTGATTGGTTGCATTGGCGTGACGTGCGGGCTGGTGTTTACCGTATTGATCGGCGGCTTCTTTTTTGACCCGCGGGAAATGTTTGCCGGAGCGGTGACCACCTGTGGAGCTGGTTTGACCGGTGGGCTTTTGGTGATTGACCGCCTCCAAGAAATAGGGCTGGTAGAGATGCTCACAGTCCCCGTACTGCTGGCCGGCACCATTGACGCCATCGGTCAGCCGGTGGGATCCCTCATTATGCGCAAATATGTCCGCAAGCTGGTTCAAACTGACGCCTATAAAACTGATGCCGGCATTGTGGCGCAGCACGAGGCTGTCCGCTATAACCGGTATGGGGCGCCCTATAATTCCCCGGAAAACCCAAGCCCATGGATCCCCGCTTGGGTTCCGCCAAAATATGAGACAAGCTTTGTTGCGTTTCTACAATTGACGGTCATTGCCGTGCTCGCCCAATTTGTGGGTGAAGTCACCGGCCTGGGGTGGAGCTTTATGACCATCGTGGTAGGATTGGTTTTGAGCTTGTTCGGGTTCTGCCGTCTGAATATGTTGGAACGCACCCAATCCTATGGATTGATTATGGTTGCCGTTTATGCCATGGTGTTTCAGACGGTCAACGATTTGACCTTTATGGAAATTGTCAACAAGATTATCCCCATTCTCATGCCGGTACTGCTGGGCGGGGCAGGCCTGATCCTCGGCGGTATTGTGGGAGCAAAGCTGTTTGGCTATGATATTTGGTTGGGCGCCAGCGCCACCATCGGCCTTTTCTATCTGTTCCCAGGTGTGAAAAACATCATTGAAGAGGTGGCCCGCAGCCTTTCCAGAAACGAGGAGGAGCGGCAGTACCTGGTGGCGAAGGTCTCGCCGCCCTGCATCATTGCCGGCTCCATTGGCAGTAAATTCTGCCTGCTCCTTGCAACCGTACTTATCCCCATTGTTCTTCGTTAACGGGCCCAGTGGGCTTTGAAAGAAAATAGAAAGCAGGTGTTGACATGAAAGTTTTTATCAGCGCGGACATTGAAGGCCTGACCTCCACTGCCAGACGGGAAGATTGCCTTGTGGGCGGGTACGATTACGAGCGCAACCGCAAAGAGATGACCCGGGAGGTTGTGGCCGCCTGTGAAGGCGCCCATGCCGCCGGTGCGGACCTGATTGTGGTCAAGGACGCCCATGGGCCTGCCATCAGCATCCTTCCGGAGGAGCTGCCGGAGTATGTGCAGCTGGCCCGTGGCTGGGCGGTTGAGCCTACCCTGATGGTGGAAGGGATCGATGAAACCTTTGACGCCGCCTTCTTTGTGGGCTACCACAACGCGGCTGGAACGGGCAGCAACGTCCTGGGACACACCATCTCCAGCTCGAAGGTTCAGAGCATCACCATCAACGGAAAGCTTGCCTCTGAATTTTATATCTACAGCAACATGTGCGCCTATTTTGGAGTGCCCAGCGTGCTGTTGACCGGTGACCAGGGCCTGTGTGAAGACAGCAAAGATCTGCACCCTGGATTGGTAACCGTGCCGGTTTGTCAGGGAGTTGGCGGCCGGGTGCAGGGCCTGAGCCCGAAATTGGCCTGCAAATTGATCCGGGAGGCCGCGGAGAAGGCCCTCAAACAGGATCTGAAAAAGGCGTTGGTCACACCTCCCACGGACGTCCGGGTGGAGGTCTGTTACAAGGAGCACGGCAACGCTTATGCCAACAGCTTTTACCCGGGAGCCGAGTTGGTGAATCCCAATACCATTGCTTTCCAGGCAACAGATTGGTACGAGCTGGGCAGATTCCTGACCTTTGTTATCATGTAACAGCAGGGTTCCATAACCAAAGGGGGATCCCGTGAAAAAACGGGATCCCTTTTTGTGCCTTGAAAACCAATTTTGCCCCGTGCGGCAAAGATGTTACGAGATTCCCGGCGCAATCGGTGTGCATTCACGCGCTGGAGACCGCACCACAGCAAAAGATCCCCCTGGGAACACCCAGGGGGATCTTGAGAGCCTAAAAACTGGATGCAGGCCTATTTCATAAACTTGTTGCCGCTGTTCCAAGCCTGGCCAACCTTTTCTCCAAGGGCATAGTAGCCGTTCTGGAACTGGTCAAAGACAAAGGCGTTGAGTTTGGTGGGGTCCACATTGCCCTTCTCATCCAGGACGGACTCATCCGCCAGGACGTTGACAATCTCCCCCAGTACACGGAAACCATAGCTGGTGTTCTGCAACTCTGCCACCTTGCACTCCATGGTCAGGGGATATTCCTCTACCACCGGAGCGTCCACTCTGGTGCTTTTGACCGCGTGCATCCCGGTGCGCTCAAATTTGTCCTCCATCTTGTTGCCGGAGGCGATGCCGAAAAAATCAGACTCCGCCAGATGGGCCACATCGGCAATGCTCAGGGTGAAGGCGCCCCGGGCCTTGATGTTTTTGGCGGTCTTGTGATTTTCGCTGATGTTCAGGGCCACCATGTTGTGGGCACAGACACCGCCCCAGGCCATATTCATCACATCCACCTTGCCGTTCTCGTCATAGGTGGCAATCATCAGGACAGGCATTGGGAAGGAAGCAGGCTTTACGCCAAGATCTTTTTTCATGACAATTCCTCCTTTAAAATTGGGTAGAGGGGCCATGGACCCTCTGCCCCCTATGATAGCCCCCTGAGGACAAAAATACAAGTACGCACCTTTTGGTTTGTCACTTACCACAGGGTGAGTAACAGATAGCCGCCCCAAGGAAAGTCCCTGGAGCGGCTGACATTTTGGAAAATTTGGTCCAACCGATGGGCGACGTTCTGGACAGTGGCCTAGAGGCGCTCCAGAACGTTGGCGATGATCTGATAGGTCAGGAGCATGTTCTCATAGCTCCAACGCTCATTGGTCTTGTGATTGGTATTCTCCTCCCCGGGGAGCAGGGGACCAAAGGCCACGGCATTTTCAAAGGTTCTGGCATAGGTGCCGCCGCCCACAGAGATGGGCTCATCGGTGCGGCCGGTGCAGTCCCGGTACACCTGCTGCAGCGTCTGCACCAGGGAGGAGTCCTTGGGCACATACAAGGATTGGAGCACAAAGTCACACACCGCAGTAAAGCCCAGGGGGCCCACTTTCTGGTTGATGGCGCTGACCACCTGGTCGGGGGTGAAGGTCACCGGAACCCGCAGGTCACACTTTACCTCCGCCCGCTGCGGCGTCACCAGGGAGATGGCCGGGTTCAAGGTCAGTTTGCCGGAGGGCTCATCCGAAAAGTCGATGCCCCAGCCGGCGGGGTCCGCCATCTCCATAAGCTGGACAAAGGGGTGCTCCACCCCGTTGGCGGCCAGCTGTTTGCACAGCTCCCGGGTGGCGTTGACACCCAGCTCCGGTTGGGAGGCGTGCGCCGCCTTGCCCTGGGCCTCATAGGTCTTGCCGTTGACCACGGCCGTCGCCTGGGCGGGCACAATGTTGTAGGTCTTGCCCCCCTCCAGCGTCATGGGTGTGACGGAGGAATCCAGTTCCCGGGAGACGGTCACATGAAAGACCCCTTTTTCGGCATAGGTGGCGGGGTAGAATCCGTCGGGGGAGAAGGCGCAGCAGGGGATCTCTTCCGTCTGGCGGTAGCGCTGCATACAGATCCACTCGCCGCTCTCCTCGTCGCCGCCCACAATCAGGCGCACCCGCTTGTCCTGGAGCTTGCCAGCGTCCACCAGGGCCTTCAGGGCGTACAGACTCAAAATGGTGGGGCCTTTGTCGTCGCAGATGCCCCGGCCGTAGACCATACCGTCCAGCAGCGTGGCATCATAGGGGTTGGCACGCCAGCCCTCCTGTTCCACAGGGACGGTGTCCACATGGCAGAGGACAGCCACCAGTTTTTCTCCAGCGCCCGCCTCAATCCAGGCGCTGTAGCCGTCCAACATCTTGGTGCGGAAGCCCATCTCCTGGGCACGGGCCAGAACATATTCCAGCGCCTGGCGCACCCCCTCCCCCAGGGGCGCATCCTCGGTGACAGGGCCGCAGTTGCGGTTGGTGCTGACAATCTGCAGCAGACCCCGCAGGTCCTGGAACATTGCTGCTTCATCCAGTGGATATCGGTTCATGGAACAATCTCCTCTCAACAGTCATTTTGCATCTGGCACATGGCCATTGTCTCCCTTTTATTGTAACAGACTTCCCCCAAAAATCAACGGCGCCTTCGGTGTGCCGGCTGGAGCCGGTCCCCACAGGACAGGGGCAGAGCCTGGGCTCTGCCCCCCCTTGAAATTGGTGGATCTTTTCTATTTTTTGAGCCATCTATTAGGAGTAGATGCCGTTGTCTGGCTGAGAGACCACCGTCAGGTGTTCGTCCCGTAAAAAGCTGTTCATGGTCTCAATGAGGGACTCCTTGGCCTGGGGCAACAGCCCGCCGATGGTGTACATGCCCATGGCAGTGGTGTCCATAAAGTAGCAGTCCTCCACCGTCAGGTTCTGGACCAGGGCCCGCTCCTCAAACATCATCTCCCGGTAGGTCATGGGTTCAAAGAGGCCCTGTTTGGCCTGCCGCTCCAGCACGGTGCCGGGGAACAGGTGCAGGCCCAGGCACCAGATGGTCTTGGGATGGGTGCGGTTGAGCAGGCGGGAGGTCTCAATGGCGCTGGCCTTCCACAGATGCTTTCCTCCAAGGCCCAAAACTAAGGTGATGTGGTAGCCGATGCCGGCCCGATCCAACCGGGCAAAGGCCTTGACCATGTCCGCCTGGGTGACCCCCTTGTTGACCATCAAAAGGATGGTGTCGCTGCCTGTCTCCACCCCGATGTGCAGGTCGCAGAGACCGGCCTCCTTCAGGGCCTTGAGCTCCTCGTCGCTCTTACGCAGCACGTCGTCAATCCGGGCGTACATGCTGATCTCTTTGGCGCTGGGGATATATTGGTGCACCACCTGGAAGATCTCCAGCAGAGTCTGGGTGTCCCGCACAAAGGGGTTCTGCCCCAGGAGAAAGACCCGCTCCCCGTCGATGCCCAGCTCCTGAAGCACCTGGGCGCTGTGGCGGATGGTCTCCATGGGCGGCAGGCGAAATTCATCCCGGGTGAAGTCACAAAAGGCACACTTGTGCCAGCTGCAGCCCAGGGAGACCTCCAACAGCACGCTGCCATCCTCCTGCAGGGGGCGGTAGACCGTCTCGTTTTGAAAGATGGAGGCATATTTTTCTTCCCGTGTCATAGGCAGAACTCCTTTCCAAGATGCGGATCTGTTTCTTTCAGTATAGCACAACAGATGGGGCAGGTTCAACGCAAAAAATAGGGAAAATGACTGATTCCCGCCAGTGGAACGCCTCTTTTCATCCACTGCTTTTTTTCGTATAATAGGGGAAGAAAAATCTCTCACTGTGGGAGGATGCAACATGTCAGAAATTTTGCTGGTGGAGGATGACCCCAAGATCTGCCGGGAGCTCTCCACCCTTTTGGAGCGCTATGGATACACCTGCCGGGCTGTGGAGCAGTTTGACCGGGTGGAGGAGGAGATCCTGCGCCTGGCTCCCCAGCTGGTGTTGCTGGACATCAACCTGCCCTACTATGACGGCTACCACATCTGCCGTCAGGTGCGCAAGCGGTCCAATGTTCCCATCATTGTGGTCACCAGCCGGGACAGCGAGATGGACGAGCTCATGAGCATGAATCTGGGGGCCGATGACTTTGTCACCAAGCCCTACAACACCCAGATCCTTCTGGCGCGCATTGCCGCGGTGCTCAAACGCAGTACAGGGCAGGCGGGGGCCGCACTGGAGTACCAGGGGGTGATCCTCTACCCGGAGCGGTCCATTGTGGAATACCAGGGCAAGCAACAGGAGCTGACCAAAAACGAGCTGAAGATCCTCCAGCTGCTGCTGCGCAACCCGGGGGTGATCCTCTCCCGGGAGCAGTTGATGAACGAACTTTGGCAGTCGGATGAATTTGTGGATGACAACACCCTGACGGTGAACATCAACCGCCTGCGCCGCAAACTGGAACAAATTGGCGTGCAGGACTTTTTGATCACCAAACGGGGGCAGGGGTACCGGGTATGACCTTTCGATCCTTTCTCTATCAAAAGTGGCCGGCGCTGCTGATGCAGGGCCTGGCCTTGATCTTTGCCCTCCTTTTTCTGTTGGGCATTGGCGTTTCACCGGCGGGGGTGGCCTTTGTGGGCGTCCTGTTGACGCTGGTCCTGCTGGCGGCATTGGTGTGGGAATATGCCTCCCGCCGCTCCTTCTACCGGGATCTGGGGGAGCGGTATGAGAACCTGCCGGAGCAGCACCTGCTGTGCGAATTGGTGGAGCGGCCCCATTTTTTGGAGGGGCAGCTGCTGTACGATGCCCTGCAGGCGGGCAACAAATCCATGAACGAGCGCATCGACAGCTACCGGCGCACCACCGAGGAGTACCAGGACTATCTGCAGAGCTGGGTTCATGAGATCAAGACCCCCATCGCCTCCAGCCGCCTGGTGCTGGAGAACAACCCCGGTCCCCTTGCAGACAGCCTGGGCCGGGAGATGGATCGCATTGAGCGCCTGGTGGAGCAGGTGCTCTACTATGCCCGCAGCAACAGCGTGGAAAAGGACTATCTGGTGCGGGAGCACAACCTGGAGGAGCTGGTGCGCCGTACCGTCAAGCGGTATGCAAGGCCCCTGATTGAGACCCACATGTCCATCTCCCTGGAGAACCTGCAGGTACCAGTGCTGACGGACAGCAAGTGGCTGGACTTTATTCTGGGCCAGCTGCTGGAGAACGCCGTCAAGTACCGCCGGGAGCAGGGCGGCCATGTCACCCTGCGGGCCCGGCAGGGGGAGAACCGGGTGGCTCTGCTGGTGGAGGACAATGGCATCGGCATCTCCCCCCAGGATCTACCCCGTGTCTTTGAAAAGGGGTATACCGGCACCACAGGCCGCAGCTACGCCCCCAGCACGGGCATGGGGCTGTACCTGTGCAAAAAACTCTGTGATAAGCTGCAGATTGGCCTCTCCATCACCTCAAAGGAGGGGGAGGGCACAGGGGTGCAGCTGGTATTTCCGCAAAGTGATATGTATCTCCCCTCCTAGGGGCCCGGGGCCGCACCGGGCCCCTTCTTTGTGGGGTGAAAAGTTGGAACCTTACAAAAATGTAAGACTGCCGTAAGGCAAAGCCATGGCGGAATGCGGCCCTTGGTGGTACCCTATGGATAGTGAAACAAAAGGAGGACTTTTCAATGGCACAGATTTTAAAGGTGGACCGTGTGGAAAAGTACTACGGCAACAAGGGCAACCTGACCAGGGCCATCAGCGACATCTCCTTCCAGGTGGAACAGGGGGAGTTCCTGGGCATCATGGGGGCCTCCGGCAGCGGCAAGACCACCCTGCTCAACTGCATCGCCACCATCGATACAGTGACGGCGGGGAATATTTCCATCGACGGCAAAAATGTCACCGCCCTCAAGGCCGGGGAGCTCTCCGCCTTCCGGCGGGAGAAGCTGGGGTTCATCTTCCAGGATTTTAACCTTTTGGACACCCTCACCGCCCGGGAGAATATCGCCCTGGCCCTGACCATTCTCAAGACGCCGGTCAAAACCATTGAGGCCTCCATCAAGGATGTTGCGGAGAAGTTGGGCATCACGTCCATTCTGAACAAGTATCCCTACCAGCTCTCCGGCGGGGAGAAGCAGCGGGTGGCATGTGCCAGGGCCATCATCACCCGGCCCGCTCTGATTTTGGCGGATGAGCCCACCGGGGCTTTGGATTCCAAGAGCGCAAGGCTGCTGTTGGAGAGCTTTGGCACCCTCAACCGGGATCTGGGGGCCACCATCCTCATGGTGACCCACGACGCCTTTACCGCCAGCTACTGTCACCGGATTCTCTTCATCAAGGACGGCAAAATTTTCAACGAGCTCATCCGGGGCGCCAGCACCCGCCAGGAGTTCTTCCAGCGGATCATCGAGGTGGTATCCCTCCTGGGAGGTGACAGCAGCCATGTTTTTTAAGCTCGCCTTTCAAAATGTCCGCAGAAGCCTGCGGGACTATACCATCTACTTTTTGACCCTGACCTTTGGGGTGTGTATCTTCTACATCTTCAACTCCTTGGACGCCCAGAGCAAACTGCTGAACATCCCCACCAGCCAGCAGCGGCTCATTGAGGTGCTGGTGATGGTCATGGACGTCCTCTCGGTCTTTGTGGCGGTGGTCCTGGCATTTTTGATCCTGTATGCCAACCGGTTTCTCATGCGCAGGCGCAAAAAGGAGCTGGCCATCTATCTGCTCCTGGGCATGCCCAAGGGGAAGATCTCCGGGATTCTGCTGCTGGAGACATTGGTCATCGGCCTGTTCTCCCTGGTGGTGGGGCTTTGTCTGGGGGTGTTCCTCTCCCAGGGCCTTACGGTGTGGGTGGCCCAGTTCTTTGAGACCAAGGTGGAGCAGTTCCAGTTTGTCTTTTCCGCCGCCTCCCTGCTCAAGAGCATCCTGTACTTTGGCATCATCTTTCTGCTGGTCATGTGCTTTAACACCCTGTCTGTCTCCCGGTGCAAACTCATTGATCTGATGCAGGCCCAGCACCGCAATGAGGTCCTCAAGCTGCGGAGCCTGAAGCTTTCGGTGGCGTTGTTTTTGCTCTCCCTGGTCAGTTTGGGCCTGGCTTACCGGTGTATTCTGCATAACGGCATGATGGCCTTGGACAGGGAGTTCTGGGCGGCCATCCTGTTGGGCTCCGTTGGAACGGTGCTGTTTTTCCTCTCCCTGTCCGGGTTTCTACTGCGGGTGGTGCAGAGCAACAAGGGTCTCTACTACCGGAACCTGAATATGTTTGTGCTGCGTCAAATCAACAGCAAGATCAATACGGCCTATCTCTCCATGTCCGTGGTGTGCATCATGCTGCTGCTGACCATCGGCACCTTTTCCACCGGTTTTGGGTTCAACCAGGCCATCGGGGATCAGGTGGACAACTATGCTCCCTATGACCTGATGTGGATTGTGTACCCTGGAGAGAAGGAGGAGGATGTGGACGACTACTTACAGGCGGTGCCCATTGATACGCGCTATGTCTCCACCATGGCCACCTGCCGCTTTTACAGCGGGTCCCTCCAGGCGGATCTGGGAGATACCCGGGAACTCTATGTGGTCTCCCAGAGCGACTACAACCAGGTGGCGGCCATGGAGGGGGAGGCCCCCATCTCCCTGGGGGCGGGGGAATACCTGCCCATCACCCCGGTCCAGGGGGATACGCCCTTGGATCAGGGGATCCGTTGGAGGGGGGAGCCCTTCCAAGCCCGGATCGACCTGACGCCCAACGCCTCCTTTTCCACCCTGATCGCCCAGATGGGCGGGGGCCGGGTGGTGGTTCTGCCAGATGAGGAGGTCCAGGGCCTGGATCTGCTCAACAGCGGGCTGTACATCTACTACCAGGGGGACCAGCGCCAGGCGGAGGCCTACTTTGACGGCTGGCTCCAGCAGCTGCGCGACTACGGCATCGAGGGCGGATACTCCATGATGACCCGCATGGCCCTCTATGAGGGGCTCATGGGCCAAAAGCTCATGGTGGTCTTTATTGGAACCTATCTGGGGGTTGTCTTCCTCATCGCCAGTGCAGCGGTGCTGGCCCTGCAGCAGCTTTCAGAGGCCAGCGACAACCAGAGCCGCTATGCCCTGCTGCGCAAGCTGGGGGTGGATGAGAAGATGATCGGCCGGGCCATTGACACCCAGGTTGGCATCTACTTTTTGGTTCCCCTAGGCCTGGCCATTGTCCACTCGGCGGTGGGCCTCACAGTGGTCAACAACCTGCTCACCTCCTTTGGGGAGAGCAACTTTTTGGCCAGCATCCTTGGTACGGCGGCGATTCTCCTGGTGGTTTACGGCGGTTACTTTCTGGCCACCTGCCTTGGGTGCCGGAACATCAGCCGCACCTGGTCCAGCCAGTGAGGCGCTGTGAGATCTTCCTGCACGAACCCGCAAAAAGAGACGCCCCATCTGAGCGCAGAGTCTCAGACGGGGCGTCTTCTCCTGTTTTGGGGCAGCGTTGTCTACACCTTGCGCTTGTAGGCCTCTCCCCAGTTCCACATGGCGTCCAGGATGGGCTTGAGGCTGTACCCCAGCTCTGTTAGGGTATATTCCACCCTGGGGGGCACCTCCGGGTAGACGGTGCGGGTCAAAAGGCCGTTGGCCTCCATCTCCCGCAGCTGGGCGGTCAGGACCTTCTGGCTCACGTTGCCGATGGATTTTTTCAGCTCCCCAAACCGCTTGGTGCCCGGCATCAGATCCCGCAGGATCAACACCTTCCACTTATCGCTGATGAGGGTTAGGGTGGTCTCCACCGGGCAGGCGGGCAGCTCCTTTGCAGTCACGGACATGGCACAACGCCCTCCTTTGATCAATGGTTTCTTTTTAGTTGGTACAACCCTATTATAGGGTAGCAGAAGAATGAACGTCAAGTTTCTATAGGGAAAGAAGCAAATAAATTCAAAAAATTTTTTGGGTCCTCACCGCCGCAAAAAGTGAGGATTCATCAAATTGTTACCATTTGGTGCCTGTACCATTGTTACCGTTTGGTGCCCATAGCACAGGAAAGTGCGTACTTTTCAAAGCGTTTTGGCGGGTGTATCATACAGTCACAGGGACGGAACAGAGCCCGAACCCAACAGACGCCAGGAGACAAACCCATGGGAATCTTGGAAAAAATTCTTTGATACACCGCAAAGGGATATCACTTCTAAGGAGGAACCGAACATGAAACTTGCAGTTGTATGCGCCAATGGAAAAGCTGGAAAATTGATCGTTCAGGAGGCCCTGGACCGTGGCCTGGACGTCACCGCAGTGGTCCGTGGGGAAAACCGCACCGCCGCCAAGGAGGTTCTGCAAAAGGATCTGTTTGACCTGACCGCCACCGACCTGAAGGGATTTGATGTGGTGGTGGATGCCTTTGGCGCCTGGACGCCGGACACCCTGCCCCAGCACAGCACCTCCCTCAAGCACCTGTGCGACAT